>JACVRW010000080.1 GCA_014534235.1 Thermoleophilaceae bacterium
CTGCATCGCGACGACGCGACCGGCGCGGACGGTCCAGACCCACGACACGCGAACGTCGAGATCCCTTCCCCCAGTCGACTCGCGCCGACCGGCCGTCCGAGGACCCCACGCGCGAGCCGTGATCCTCGAAGCGGTGCGGAATCGGCCGGAGGCTCCGATACTCGTCCACCGGGAACTCGGCGATAGGGCCCATCACGCCGGAGCCCGAGCCTTGGCGTAGCGCGTGCGGTGACGCTCCGCCGTGCTGGATCCGGGACGAGGCCGCGAGTCCTCGTAGGCGGCCGAACGTGAACGCCGCCGCTGCTTTCATCAGCGGGACGCGCGGAGGTGACGCCAGGCGCCTCCTTGGCGTGGATGCGAGCGCCTCCTCGACCGGGCCGCGGACGCCTGCTTGGGACGACGAGCATCAGCCGACGGTGACAGTGCTGCTTCGACGAATCCGAGACGGACGCGGCAGGCCATCGCGTGCCTACGGACGCCTCGCTTTCGTCCAAGCGGTTGCCGAGTCTTCGGCGCACGACGCGCTCGTTCCCGCGACGAAAGCAGCAGCACGATGATGCGGCCTCGGCGCAACTGCGGGAGTGTCGAGTCGCATCAAGCGATAGCGCCGCTACTCGCCGCTTGGCAGATCCCGCCGGGTGCGGTCAGTCGTCGTCGGGGCGCCGCCGTAGACGATGAAGCTGACGATCCGGTGGGTGATGTGGCGCGCGAGCTGGACTTCGCCGTGCCGGCGCGTGAGGGCGACGCGCGTGTGCCGTCACGATGGCGACGCGAGCCCTCGCTCGGGCGGGTGGCGCACACTGCGCAGGCGGCGGCGCGGGTCAGAGGCGTCGGGAGAGCGAGAGCGCGACGCGTCCGGCGGCGGCGAGGGCGACCGCGGCCGCCGCGATGCCGATTGTGATGCCGGTCGCTGCTGCGGTCAGCGGGTCGACGCCGAGCGTGGCCCCTACCTCGGTGAGGGAGAGCACCGCTGCGCTGGCGATGGCGGTCAGCGCCCATGCGGGGAACGCGACGTTGCGCCGCCAGGCCAGCCGCGGCCGGGCGCGGAGCGTCCACGCGATCGCCGTGTTCGCGGCGAGCCAGCCGGCCACGGCGGCGGCAATCGCCATCTCGGTGCCCCACCGCGAGTGGACGAGGAGGAACGTCGGAAGGACGGCGGCGGTGAGCGCGGCGGCGGTGAGGGCGATGGCGGACAGTTGCGTGTCGTCGAGGAAGCGGCGCGCGGGGTCGCGCGGCGGGTGGTCCATCGCGCCGGACGCCGGCGGCTCGGAGACGAAGGCGATCGACGCGCCGACGTCCATGAACAGCTCAAGGATGACGATGTGGGCCGGGTGGAACGGGGCGGGCAGCCCCAGGACGAGCGGCACGGCGATGACCACGACGAGCCCGATCTTGGCGCCGAGGTAGAAAGCGACCGCGCGCCGGAGCTGGGAGGCGAGGCCGCGGCCGCCCTCGACGGCGCGGACGATCGTCGAGTAGGCGTCGTCGACGAGCACGAGGTCGGCCGCCTCGCGGGCGAGGTCGGTCCCGCGCGCACCCATCGCGATGCCGACGCTAGCCGCGGCGAGGGCCGGCGCGTCATTGACGCCGTCGCCGGTGACCGCGACGGACTCGCCGCGGTCCTGGAGGACGCGGACGAGTCGCAGCTTGTCCTCGGGCGTGGCCCGGGCGATGACGGCCTCGCCGCGAAGCCGCTCGGCAAGCCCCTCGTCGTCCAGCGCGTCCAGCGGCGCCCCGCCGTGCATGACCTCGGAGCAGTGCACGCCGGCCTCGCGAGCGGTCGCGGCGACGGTCTCGGGGTGGTCGCCGCTAACGACAATTGTCCGCACGCCCGCACGGGCGAGCTCGGCCACGGCGTCGCCGACCCCGGCGCGCAGCGGGTCGCGGAAGGCGGCCAGGCCCACGAAGGCGAGGTCCGCCTCGGCGTCGGCGGCATCGACCGGCGCCGCGGCGGCGCGGCGCCCGGCCACCGCGATGACGCGCAGGCCGTCGTCCGCGAGCCGCCTGACATCCGCGAGCACCGATGCGCGCTCGATCTCGGACATCGCGCACGCGTCGAGGACGGCCTCGGGCGCGCCCTTCACGGCCACCCACGCGCCGTCGGGCTCGCGCCACACCGCGCTCTCGCGGCGGCGCACCGGGTCGAAGGGATGCCGCGCGGGCCTGTCGCTCGCCGGGCGCTCGCCCGCGGCCTCCGCCAGCGCGCGGTCGACCGGGTCCTGCGCGGGTGCCGCCCCGTGCGCCGCGGCGGCGACGGCCAGCACGTGCTCGCGGTCGCCGTCGACGTGCTCGATGAGCAGCCGGTTCTCGGTCAGCGTCCCGGTCTTGTCGGCGACCAGCACGGTCATCGCCCCGACGGCCTCGGCGGCGCGCAGCCGCCGCAGGAGCACGCCGTGCCGCGCCAGGCGCAGACCGCCGAGCGCCACGAGCGCCGTCACCAGGATCGGCAGCTCCTCCGGAATCGTGGCGAACGCAAGCGTCAGCCCGTCGAGCAGCATCTCGCGCGCCGGCTGGCCGCGGAGCACGCCGAGCAGCGGCACGAGCACGCACGCCGCCACCGCAACGATCAGCGCGGCGCGCGCCAGCTCGGCCATTGCACGCTGGAGCGGGGTCGGCGGCTCCTTGGCGTCCGCCACGAGGCGCCCGACCCGTCCGATTTCAGTGTCGTCGCCGAGCGCGACAACGACCGCCTCACCGGCGCCGGCGACGACGGCGGTCCCGGCATGCAGCAACGAGGAGCGCTCGGCGAGCGGCGCGTCGGCGTCGACGGGCTCGGGCCCCTTCGCGGCCGCCACGGGCTCCCCGGTCAGCCGCGACTCGTCGGCGGCCAAGCCGTCGGCCTCGACGACGCGCGCGTCCGCGGCGACGATGCTTCCCGCCTCGACGAGCAGCACGTCGCCGATCACGAGCCCGCCGAGCGGGACCGCCTCAGCGGCGCCCGCCCGCCGGACGAGCGCATTTGGGGCGCTGAGGTCGCGCAGCGCCCGGAGCGCGCGTTTGGCCCGGACCTCGGCGATCGCTTCGACGGCGCCGATGATCACGATGACCGTGAAGATCGCGATCGCGTCGCGCAACTCGCCGAAGATCGCCGAGAGCACGGCGACCGCGATCAGCAGCAGCATGAGCGGCTCGGCGAGCGACTCGGCGAGCTCCTCCAGGACGGCCCCGGCCTGGCTGCCCTCGGTCCGCGCCGTCGCCGTGCCGCCACGGCCCGCGACCTCCTCGGCCGTAAGCCCGCCCGGGCGGCTGCCGGTACGCTCCCACACGGCCTGGGGCGGCTGTGCGTGGACCGGGACGGCGGGCGCCCGGTCGGCGGGACGCGACGCCGGCGTTGCGCTCGCCATGAAACGAAGGATACGTCGAACGGGCAACGCGGAGGCGCGCGTCTGAGATCATCGTTTACGTGGCACGTGACTGGCTACTGATCACCGTCTCTACCCCGGGCGGCGGCTCCTCGACGCTGCGCGTCTACGCTTGGCGCAACCTGCGCCGCCTCGGCGCCCACTACCTGCAGCAGTCGGTGTGCGTGCTCCCGGCGACGCCGAAGACCACGCGCGCCGCGGCACGGCTCGTGACGCGCCTGCGCGCGGAGGGCGGCCACGGGCAGATGCTTCGCATCAAGCTGACCGACGCCCGGCAGGAGACCGCGATCATCGACGCGATCCAGAGCGAGCGGTCCGATGAATATCGCGAGGTGGTCGAGCGCACGCGGCAGTTCCACGAGGAGCTTCGGCTCGAGCGCCGTCGCGGCCGGGCCACGTATACCGAGGTCGAGGAGTCCGACGCCGATCTCGCCCGCCATCAGAAATGGCTCGCCGCGATCCGCGCGCGCGACTACTTCGACGCGCCCGGCGGTGAGGAGGCCGCGGCGGCCGTCGCGTCGTGCGAGGAGGCCCTAGCCCGCTTCGAGAGCGAAGCGCTGTCCGCGGAGCTCGACGAGTCCGCGTCTGACGCCAGGCCCGCCCTGCGCGCGGTCGACGAGGCCGACCGCTGACGGAGAACAGGCGCCCTTCGGCGCTCCGCCGCGCTCGCTGCTGCACTGCTCCTGCGCGCGAGCGCGAGCGTGGCCGCCGGCGCGCCGGCGGACATGGCCCCGTCCAATGCATAAGGGCCAGCACCCCTGTCAGGCAGCGGTCTTGAACCGCGCGACGAGCTGGTAGAGCGCTTGAGCGTCGCCGGAGAGCTCTTTGGGCGGCGCCGCGATCTGTTAAACGCGGCCGGCCATGTCGTTACCGAGGAGCCGAGTTGTTGGAACGCCGTGTGGGTTCGCCGACGACACTTGCCGTGGCGCTGGGATCGACGCCGGCCCGATCGTCGACAGGGTGCGCGGGTCCTCCGGGCCGCGCAGGCGGCTCGACGCACAGCTTGGCCTACCTGCTGGGATCGGCGCTCGGCAAGCACACGCTGTTCACCGGCAGCGCCCTCGATCGGACGGGCGCCAGCGAGCCCACCGACCTCTCGCCGACGGTTGGACGGGGCTGCTCGAGGCCGCCCGCATGGCGGCGCGAGCCCTCGCTGTCAGCGCGCCGGCCTCGCCGAGATCGACCAGCGGCGTGGTGGCACAGCCATGCTTTTCGGTTGTATGGCGCTACAGCCGGTGCTAGGTTGCGCGGACTTGTCCCGAGGGAGGAGCGGGTGTGAGCCAACCCTGCAGCGAGGACATCCCGGCGTCGATCGGCGCCTCTGACCCGAAGACCGGTCAGGAGACGTGGCGCGACGCCGTGAGCACCCGATGTGCGCTCCGGTGCTGACCACAGCCGGCAACCCCGTGTTCGCCGGCGCGCGCTCGGGAAGTTAAACGCGCTGAACGCCGACGTGCCAAAGGGTGGGGCGGTTGGATCGAGCGATTCCTGCCCAAGCTGCTCGGGACGCGCGCGGGAAGCGCGCTGTTCGCGTTCGTGCTGCCGGAGTAGAGCACAGCGAGCGAAGCCATATGCGGTCTGTCGCGGCGATTGAAGCCGTGGCAGATCGCCGACCTCGACACCGACCTCTCGAGGGAAGCGAGTGATATCGCTTCTCAGTCTCGGGTTCACCCTGAGCCTGGACAACTTCCGGATCTCGATCGTGCTGGGCGGGCTCAAGCCGACATTGCTGCAGTCGGTCAAGACCTCCTTCATCTTCGGCCTGTGGGATGGCATCGCACCGCTCGTCGGGATCATCGTCGGCCACTACCTGAGCGAGCAGATCGACTCCACCGCCGAGATGATCGCGGCGGTCGGCCTCGCTGCATACGGCCTGTTCGTCGTCGTCCGGGCGTTGCTGACGCCCGAACATGCGGATCCGGACTTGCGGTGGGCGAGGCGCGGACTGCCCCTGCCGTTGAGCGTCGACAACGTGGCCGCCGGCGCGAGCCTTGGCCTCGCCGGATACTCCCCGTGGCTCGCGCCGCCCCTGTTCGCGGTGACCACGTTTGTGATGTCGGTCGCCGGGCACCAGATCGGCCGCGCAGCGGCCCACTTCATACCCCGCATTCGCACTGACCTGTTGACCGGGATCGCGTTTGTCGCGATGGCAGCCTTGGTGGCCACTGGCACGAGCGACGCCTGACGCCGGACGCCAGCGCTAGCAGCGGGCGCCCTCGCAATACGGCCGGGTATCTCGTCGTTGAGGCGTGACGCACGCGCGAACCCGAGGAGCCGGCCCAGCGGTAGGCGCCGGTCGCCCTGCCCTGCCGCTGCCACGTGCCAGGCCCCGCGCGGACGCCTGCCGTCGCGCGGTAGCGGCACACTCGCGTTGAAGAGGCAGCGCTTTTGGGCGATTCGCGCGATCCCGCGCCCATAACGCCCCCTGGGGATGTGTCCCGGTGGCGGGGCGCGATGCGGAACACTCTGTGCCGGTCGCCGGGTGGCCCGTCGCTCCGAGCGCAATGGACTGCCATGAAGAAGGGCCCCCGTTGGTGAGACGCTCAGCGGTGTCCACCAACCGAGTACCAAGGAGGCCCGCTTCGCATGATGCACGTTGGACTCGATCTCAGTCGCAAGAAGCTCGATGTCTGCCTGCTCTCCGATCGGGGAGAGCACCTCGACGAGCTCGCCATCGCGCCCGACGTCGACTCGCTGCGCAGGCTCGCGCGCCGGATCGACGAGGCCCATGGACAGCCCGTCCGCGCCGTCGTCGAGTCGATGACGGGGCGAGGCTCGTCCACGACACGCGCGAGCAGGCGGGCTGGGACGTGGAGATCGCCGACGCCCAGAAGGTCAAGGGCCTCGCGCCGCTTGCCTGCAAGACCGACAGGATCGATTCGATGGTGTTGGCGGTGCTCTCCCAGCGCGACCTGGTGCCGGCGATCTGGCTTCCCGCTCCCCACATCCGCGAGGAGCGCGAACTCGCCCGCTTCCGGCTCCACCTGGTCAAGCACAAGACGGCGCTCAAGAACCGCGTCCACTCGACCCTGATCAACTTCGGACGCGCCTGCCCGGTCACCGACCTCTTCGGGACCAAGGGCCGAAGGCTCCTCGAGCGGCTCAAGGTTCCCGAGCCCTGGCGCTCGAACGTCACCGCCTCCGTTTGGCTGATCGACTAGCTCGAGCGCCAGATCGCCGACCTGAACCGGCGGCTTCGCGACGGCCACGCCGACCACCCCTACATCTCCCTGCTCATGAGCGCGCCCGGGATTGGCTGGGTGCTCGCCTTCACGATCGCGGCCGAGATCGGCGAGATCGAGCGGTTCTCCTCACCGCAGAAGCTGATCGGCTATACGGGGCTCTGCCCGCGCGTCAACCAGTCAGGCGACTCCGACCGCCGCGGCCCGCTCTCCAAGCACGGCCCGCGCTATCTGCGCTGGGCGCTGATCGAGGCGACGATGCATGCGCTGGGGCACCCGGCCTACGCCGAGCGCTACCGGCGCACGAAGCGACGGCTCGGAAAGCAGCGCGGCGCCAAGGTCGCCCAAATCGACATCGCCCGCCGCCTCGCCCACGCGATCTGGCACATGCTTACCCGCAACCGACCCTTCGCTCCGAGAGGCGCCACGTTTCGTCTGACGGCATAGACCGACCTCAATGGACTTGCGCCCGAGAGCGAACATCCAATTTCGCCTGATCCTGCCGCCGAGGAGGCCATAGAGACATGAGCATCGCTCCACCTCCCCAGATCCCGAGAGGACCCTGACGACGAACTACCGACCGCTACTCGACACGAGGCCCTTATTCATAGAGACGAAATCTGAACAGTCGGTCCGGGGCGAGCGGCCGACGTTTTCGCTGCTGCTTTCCACGTGTGCGGGCGTCTCCGCCCGTGGGCAGCGCACGTTCGCTCGGGACGAAGAGCAAGCGCGCAGCTCATCAGTGCTGCTCCTCGACGAACGCGAGAGCGCCGCCCGCGCCGATTGGCATGACTGCGGACGGCTGGCTCTCGTCTGTAGGGCAGTGGGTCGCTTGATCGTTGAGGCGTCGTTTCCATGGCCAGCGACAGTCTCGTCTGTCGGCGGGTCTGCGCCATAACCCTGCGTTGCAGCGCGTCTTCCGCCGGTGTGGTTCAGGCAGCGACAGCGGCTCGCAGGCCCTGAATGCGAGCGCGTAGGGCGGGGTTCTCGACCTCGGCGACGAGGATCGCCGCGGAGTCGAGGGCGCTCCGGTCCCCGAGGTCTGCGCGCAGCAGCTGGGCCCGGACGGCGAGCTCGCGGATGCCGGTCCGCGCTGTGAGCGAGGTGAGATCTTCGACCCACTCGCGTGCGCGGCGATGTCCCGCCCCGACCGCCGCCGAAGCGAGCTCCGCGAGGGCGTAGGCCTCTACCCACACGTAGGCGTCGGGGAAGCTTGCTGCTCGCCGTCGTGCCTCCTCGAGCAGGCGCAGGCCGACGGCCACCTGCCCCTCCTGGCAGGCGATCCGGCCGAGGCCCTGGCCGGCGGCTCCCTCCCAGCAGGGATCCCCGAGCTCGGAAGCCAGGGCCGAAGCGTGCTCGAAGCGCTCGCGGCCGGCGGGCAGCGCGCCGTCCGCCAGGTCGGCCTCGGCGAGCCAGGATTCCGGCCACGGTTCGAAGGCGACCCATTTTGTCTCGCGCGCGAGGGCGATGGAGCGCTCGAGCGCCGCTCGGGCATCGTCGAGCTCTCCGCGCAGGAAATGGGAGCGACCGACGAACGAGAGCGAGAACGAAGCCTGCTGGCGGCTGCCGGCGCGTTTTGCCAGCTCGACCGAACGCCGCAGGTGAGTGAGGGCCCGCTCGTGGGCGCCCGTATCCGCGGCGGCCAGGCCGAGCATCGCCTCTACCCCGGCGCGCTCCTCGTCCGAGTCGGCCAGCCCGCCCGCCCGCTCGAGGCGCTGGGCGCAGCGCGCGTAGCGCGCCTGCAGGATGTCGACGTAGGCAAGCTCGCGGTGGGCCGCGGCGGCAAGATCGCCCAGGCCGTGCTCCTCGGCGAGCGAGGCGGCGCGAAGCAGGGCATCCGCACCCTCTTCGTCGCGTCCGCGGGCCGAGTGGACCAGCGCCGTGCCCAGGGCGAGCCAGGAGTCCGCCTCGAGGTTGTGCGCGCCGCACGCGTTGGCCTCGAGCGCGGCGCGAGCGAGCGACCGGACGCCCGCCTCGAAGCTGCCCGCGTTGATCGCCGAGCGCCCTGTCTCCAGCCGGGCACGGGCGGCCTGCCTTCCGGCGGCTCCGGCAGCAGGGACGGGCGCCGGCGGCCTGGCCTCCGCGGCGCGAAAGACGGCGGTCCCGGGGGCCCTGCCGTGCTCGGCCCGAAAGAGCTCCAAGAAGGCCGAGACCTGCCGATTCGCGGCCTCCCGATCGCCCGACTCGGCGTGGCTGCGAATGAGCAGCTCTTGAAAGTTCTCGTCGTACGGGTTCAGCTCCACCAGGCGCGCCGCGAGCCCGACGGCTGCGGCCGCCTCCCGGGCCGCGAGGCGGTCGAGCGAGGCTTCGTGGAGGGCCGCCTCGGCCGCGCCAAGCAGGCGGCGGCGCTCGATGAGGAGCCACGTATCGAAGGCGGGTGAATTGCCGAACTCCATCCCCTCGAGCAGCTCGCGTCCGAGGCCGGGGATCGCGACCGCCTCCTGCGGGGTTCCACGTATCAGGGCGTCGACGTCCACGAAAGTGCCCGGGGGCAGCGCCAGCTCCGTGGAGCCGTGGGGCAATGTGGCTGCGCCCAGTACCCGACGAAGCTCCGCCAGGTTCCAGCGCAGCGAGCCGAGCGGATCGTCGGCGCCGGTGAAGAGCAGCTCGGCGAGATGCTCGCGCGAGGGGTTGCGCACCCGGCTCAAGAGGAGGTAGGCGACCAACCCCCAGGCCTTGTGCCCGCGCGGCCCCGCCACGGGCTCGCCGTCGCGCTCGAGGTGCGGTCTGCCGAGCAAATGGATGGCAAGCGACATCGGGGTTGGGGCGATCCTAGCCGCGGCGGCAGCTCGCAGCCCAACGCCTATTCGCGAGGAGCGGGCGGACGCGGGGCAGTCGCCAGCGCCGAGCAGCCCGGCGCGGCGGCGCGAGCCACCGCCTCTGCTCCGCCAAGATTGCGGCCAGCTCGACCGTCCGCCGGAACGGATCGGCGATCGCAGGCCCGCCGTGGAGTGGAAGCGCGGCGCGGAGCTCGCCGCCCACCTCGGCCACGAGCGTCGGCACGGGCCCGGGCGGGGGCGCCGAGTCGAGCTGGGCGAGGCGGCCGAGCGCCTCCGCGTCGGCGGACACCGCCATGCGGATCGTGAGCGCGAGACTTGGTGCGGTATTGGACGGGATGGCGGCTGTGGGCTTCATCGGCACTCCTTGCATGCGTCGTCGGACGCATGCTTGGAACAAGCCGTGTGACCGAGTGTGTGACGTGTGGTCGCTCCCGTGCGCTCAGGACGCGACGTGCGAGTGGCCCCTCTCAAGAATCCGCACTGGACGAGCAGCGAGCGGGTCGAACCGCCGGAGCGAGGTCTTCGCCGTGCTCGCTCCCACCGAGGCCGCTTTCAGCCGCGCGGCCGCGGCGCCTTCACCCCGCTGTGCGATCCCAGCGGCGTCGAGTCCGACCGTCTGCAGAGCGAGGCGATCGACAACCCGGCGCTGCGAAGCGAGCTGGCCGCCGCCATCTGATCACACGCCCCGTCACACGGCGCACCGCTGGAGTCGTGCACCACAACACGACCAAGTCGGCGCACTCCGCGGCTCGGGAGGAGCGCCTGACCAACACCACTAGACCGAGGAGGTCTCGCAGTGACCGTAGTCGCAGACACGATTCGCAACGGCGTGGACACCGAGAAGATGTTCGCCACGCTGGACCTGATCAGGGAGCAGCCGGAGCTGGCGAGGTTCCAGTTCCGGGCCACCAACCGCTGGATCGACGGGGCGCACAACCGCTCGACGATCAAGGGCTTCTACGCGGCGGGCGGCGAGGACCAGACCCGCGGCGAGGCGTTCGTGATCGACGCGGGCGAGCCGGCCATCTTGCTCGGCTCGGACACGGGCGCCAACCCGGCCGAGTATCTGCTGCACGCGCTGGCGGCGTGTCTTACGACGTCGATCGTCTACGTGGCGGCGGCGCGCAAAGTGGAGCTCACCTCCGTCGAGTCGACCCTGACGGGCGACATGGACGTCCGCGGCGCGCTCGGCGTCGACGACGAGCCGCGCAACGGGTTCGAGCGCATATCGGTGTCGTTCCGCGTGGCGGGCAACGCGCCGGCCGAGAAGCTGCGCGACGTCGTGGAGCGGGCCAAGGCACGCTCGGCGGTCTACGACATGGTCACGAACGGCGTGCCGGTCGCCGTGGAGGTGACCACCGACTGAGGCTCGCGTGGCGACCCGTGGCCGGGGCCCCGGTGGGCTCCGGCCACGGGGCGCACGCCGAGCGGAGGGGAGATCCCGCCGTGCCGATCGAACTGACCGCCCATACCGAATCCGGTGCGCGCCTGGTGGCGCTCGCCGAAGAACTCTCCGAGGACTTCGCCGCCCGCGCCGCCGAGCACGACCGCGACGGCAGCTACCCCTTCGAGGCGATCGACGCCCTCAAGGCCGCCGGCTACTTCGCGGCGCCCGTCCCCGTCGAGCTGGGCGGGCTCGGGGTCTCGTCCGCACACGACCTGGTCGTCGCCTCGAGCCGGCTGGCCCGTGGCGACGCGTCTGTTGCGATCGGGGTGAACATGCACCTCGTGGCGGTGCTCAACATGGAGCGCCGCCGCCAAGTCGCGGTCGGCGCCGGCGGCGAGCGCCGCGCTCGCGGCTTCGCCTCGTCGCTCGAGCGGATCGCGCGCCAGGGGGTAGTGCTGGCCGCCGCGATCAGCGAGCCAGGCCAGGACCTGACCAGGCCGCGCACGACCGCCACCCGCACCGAGGCCGGTTGGCGGATCGACGGCCGCAAGCTGTTCTGCACCATGTCCCCGGCCGCCACCGACCTCTACGTGGCCGTCACCTACGCCGAGGCCGACGGCACACAGCGCTACGCCTACGCGATGGTGCCAACCGACGCGCGTGGCGTCGTGGTGCACGATGACTGGGACGCGCTCGGCATGCGCGCCTCGGGCAGCAACTCCGTTTCCTTCGAGGGGGTCGAGCTGCCCGAGTCCGGTGTGCGGGGCGGCTTCCGGGCCGGCGACCCGCTGCCCTACATGGAGCGCAACCTGGTCGCCGGCCTGTTCCACGCCGCCGCCTCGCTCGGCATCGCCGAGCAGGCCGACCAGGTCGCCCGCGACGGCGTCGCGGGGCGGATCAACGGCGATGCGCGGCCGCGCATGCAGGTGGCCGACAACGCCGTAGACCTCGCCGCCGCGCGCGGCGTCGTCTCGCGCGCCGCCCGGCTGATCGACGCCCACCGCGCCGCCAACCCGGCGTCCGACGGCACCGCCGATGAGCTGCAAGGGCTGTTCGCCGAGGCGCAGGCCGCCAAGGCCTTCGTGGGCGAAGCCGCCGCCCGCATCACAGACCGGGCGCTCGCCCTTTCCGGCGGCGCCGGCTACCTGAACGGCAGCCCGCTCGCCCGCGCCTACCGCGACGTCAAGGCGGCCAGCTTCATGCACCCGCTCGGCGCTAACCGCGCCTACGACTACCTCGGCCACGTCGCCCTCGGTGAACGACCCTCACTCCACTGAGATGGCCCTTGCAGCCCCAGCCGAGCTCTCACCGGAACCCGACCCGCGTTCCTTCCGCGACGCCCTCGCCAGATGGGCCACCGGCGTCGCGTTCGTCACCGCAGCGCCGGATGGCGAGCCCGCCGGGCTGATCGTCAACTCGCTCACCTCCGTCTCCCTCGAGCCGCCGCTGGTCTCGTTCTGCCCCTCACGCAGCTCGCTCACCTGGCAGCGCATGCGGCGGGCAGGGCGCTTCGCCGTCAACGTGCTCGGACGCCAGCACACACAGTTCGCAGTACGCGCCGCCCCCGCCGGCGCCGACCGCTTCGCCGACCTCGAGTGGCAACCAGGCCCGCACGGCAGCCCACTACTCACCGACGCCGTCGCCGCCCTCGAATGCGAGATCGTCGCCGAACACCCCACCGGCGACCACTGGATCGTCGTCGGACACGTCCACAGCCTGCACACCCCACCGATCACAGACCCGCTGATCTTCTACGCCGGCGCATTCGGCGCCCTGCAATAGCAAATTCGATACGACCGGCGCGTGCGCCCGAAATGTGCCCCCTCCGATGAGCGGGGAAAGCGACCAACGCCTCCCCAGACGCTTGCCCCGTACGACCAACAGAAGCGCGGATTGGGAGTGCTGGTCTTCGACGCGACTAGTACCGGTGCGACCGACGGCAACGCCTACCGTGGCTCGGTTAGAGGCGCAGTCCGGCACTGGCGCGGATCATTGGCGCTCTGCGGGCGTGGACGGTGGCGATGATCTCGGCGTTGTCGATCCCCTGCAGGTAGGTGGACGTGACGCCGAGGTTGGTATGCCCCAGTTGGCGCTGGATGACGTTGAGCGGGACGCCCTCGTGGGCAAGCTCGAGCGCGTGCGCGTGGCGCAGCTGGTGGGGCGCGAAGCGGCGGCGCACCCCGGCCTTCGAGGCGACGCGCCGCAGCTGGGCGCGGGCGGCATCGCTGGCCCAGGGCCGGCCACGAGTCCGCCCCTCGACTACGCACAGCAGCGGACCGACCGGCAGGGCCATGCGCAGCTCCAGCCAGGGGCGGAGGTGCTCCCAGCCCCACGGATCCATGCCGACCTCGCGGCGGCGGCCGCCCTTGCCGTGGCGGACGAGCACCGACCCGGTCCCGGGCTCGAGGTCGTGCTCGGTCAGGGTGAGCGCCTCGTTGATGCGGAGCCCGGCCCGCCAGAGCAACACGACCAGCGCGCGCATCCGGGCGCCGTGGACGCCGTCGCCGGCCTGGCGCATGACAGCGACGATCTCCTCGACCGTGGGCGGGTCCGGCGGATAGCGCAGTCCCTTGTTGCGTGGCGGCCGGCCGGCGAGGTAGCCGGGCAGGGTGACCAGCGAGCGGCGGCGACCGGCGGAGTTCAGCAGCGGCGGTGCGGACATGGACTCTCCTCTCCGTGGACGACGAGGTCGCCGCGGACTACACGGAGCGGGCGGTCGGTCCGCAAGCCGTGAAGGCTGGCCGCTGGCGCAGGGTCACCGACGCTTCTCCTCCACAGCGCGAGGGGCCGGGGGTCGCCGCCAGCGGTGTCAAGACGCCCGCGTCGGACGGAGGCTGTTGCATAAAGCCGTCTCGAAAACGCTGCTGCTCGGTCGCGGAGACGGCCGCCAGAGCCAGTAGGCGTCACGACGTCGGGACCGACGCACCTCGCGTAACGGATGCGATGGCCGATTTCGGAACCCACCC
>JACVRW010000113.1 GCA_014534235.1 Thermoleophilaceae bacterium
ATCGACATGTCCGAGTACATGGAGAAGCACTCCGTGTCGCGGCTGGTCGGCTCGCCGCCCGGCTACATCGGCTACGACGAGGGCGGCCAGCTCACCGAGGCCGTCCGGCGCAAGCCGTACAGCGTGCTCCTGCTCGACGAGATCGAGAAGGCGCACCCCGACGTCTTCAACATCCTGCTCCAGATCCTCGAGGACGGCCGGCTCACGGATGCCCAGGGCCGCACGGTCGACTTCCGCAACTCGATCGTGATCATGACCTCGAACGTGGGAGCCCAGGAGATCTCGAAGAACACCGGGATCGGCTTCACGGTCGGCGACGAGACCGGCATCACGTACGAGGACATGAAGAACCGGATCATGGGAGAGCTGAAGAAGGTCTTCCGGCCGGAGTTTCTCAACCGGATCGACGAGGTCATCGTCTTCCACAAGCTCACGAAGGAGGAGATCACCCAGATCGTGGATCTCCTCCTCAAGCGGATCCGCGAGTCGCTGGCGGAGCGCGAGCTGTCGCTGAACCTGACGGACGGGGCGGCCGATCTGCTGGTCGAGAAGGGGTGGGACCCCGCGATGGGCGCACGTCCGCTCCGGCGGGCGATCCAGCGCTACGTCGAGGACCCGCTGGCGGACGAGGTGCTCTCGCAGTCGATGCCGCCCGGGTCGACCGTCGAGATCGACCGCCTGAGCGAGGACGAGCGGGCGAAGCTCGCCGAGTCCACCGACACCGATGTCGGCGAGGTGAAGATCTCGATCGTGAAGCCGCGGGCACGCGAGGCGGTCGGCGTCGGCGCCAAGGGCCGCGAGGGAGAGGGCTCCGACCAGCCCAGTCCGGAGGAGCCCGCCGGCGAGGGCGACCTGCCGGACAATCCGGACGTCCTGCCCGAGGTCCCCGACGCCCCGCCCGCGCCGGAGGACAAGGGCGAGTCCCGGGACTGATCACCGCTGCCACGCAGCTGGAGACTGGACGAGCCCCGCCTTCGGCGGGGCTCGTCGATGTGGGTTCGTTTCGCGGCTGGACGCCTGCCGACCGGTGGTCTACCGGCGCGGGGCCGTAACAGGGTGGCGCGTCCCCGCGCTCAGAACAGCTGCAGGTAGCGGTCGAGCTCCCACTGCGTCACCCGGTCGTGCCACTCCTTGAACTCGGCCCGCTTCGTGCGCACAAAGTAGTCGACGTAGTCCTCGCGGCCCGTCGACCCGAGCGCGGCGCGGATCACGTCGTCGCGCTCGAGCTCGCGAGTGGCGTCGAGCAGGTTCGCCGGCAGGAGCTCGACGCCGAGCTCGTTGCGTTGCTCGTCGGTTAGCTCGTGCAGGTTCAGCTCGGTCGTGGGCTCGCCGGGGTCGAGCCGCCGCTCGATGCCGTCGAGGCCGGCCGCCAGCACCACGGCCGCGCCGAGGTAGGGGTTGCAGGAGCCGTCGACGGTGCGGTCCTCGACTCGGCCGGGAGCGGGGATCCGCAGCATCTGGGTGCGGTTGTTGTAGCCGTAGCTCACGTACACCGGGGCCCAGCTCGAGCCGCTTCGCGTGCCGACCACGAGCCGCTTGTAGGAGCTCACGGTTGGGGCGGTCACCGCGATGTACGCCCTGGCGTGGGCCTTGAGCCCGCCGATGAAGTGGTAGGCGAGCTCCGACAGGCCCATGCCGCGCGGGTCGTCGGCGGCATCCACCTCGAACAGGTTCTGGCCGTCCCTCCACAAACTCATGTGGAAGTGGGCCCCGTTCCCGGTGAGGTGGTCGAACGGCTTGGGCATGAACGTGGCTAGCAGGCCGCGCCCCTGGGCGAGCGACTCGACCATGTACCGGAAGAAGATCGCCCGGTCGCAGGTGGTGAGCGCGGGAGCGAAGTCGAAGTTCTGCTCAAACTGGCCGTTGGCGTCCTCGTGGTCGGTGGCGTAGTTGTTCCAGCCGAGCCAGGTGACGTTGCGCGCAACCTCGGAGACGAAGTCGAGGTTGCGCGTCAGGCCGCGCATGTCGTAGCAGGGCTGATCCAGGTTGTCGAGCGGGTCGGCCAGCTCGATCGAGCCGTCCTCGCGCCTGCGGACGAGGAAGTACTCGAGCTCGGTGCCGAGCATGAACTCGTAGCCGAGCGTGCGCGCACGCTCGAGCTGGCGCCGCAGGATCGTGCGCGGGCAGTAGGGCCACTCCTCACCCTCCACGTGCACGTCGCACGCGAAGCGGGCCACCTCGGGGCGCCAGGGAAGCGGCGTGAGCGTCGTGACGTCCGGCATCGCAGCCAGGTCGGGGTCATTCGGCCGCTGGCCGATCGCCCCCGCGGCGAAGCCCGCGAAGCCGGCGCCCTCACTCAGCAGGTCATCGAGCAGCCGCGCCGGCACGAGCTTTGCGTTCGGCTTCCCGTGCATGTCGACGAACTGAGCGAAGAGGAACTCCACGTCGTTCTCGCGGAGGTAGCGTTCTACGTCGTCGCGCGACTCCGGCGCGGTGAACGGCTGGCCACCCATGGCGGGCAAGGTATCCACTCCCATGGCGGGAAACTATCCCCTGGCCCGTGCGCGGCCAATGTGGGGGCGAACACCTTTGCGGCGCGGGAGGTGTGGCAAGCGCACAGTGTGGCGAGCGCACACTTCGCCGTCGCGAATTGTTCGCCCGGCGCCATGGGCTTGGCTGCGGGGCGTCCCTACACTCGGACCGGATCGGATCGTGTGCGGGATCGCAGGACTGTTCTCGAAGTCCCTCGAGGTGAGCGAACGGCTCGGCGGCCACCTCGGCCAGATGCTGCTCCAGCTGGGCGATCGCGGCCCGGACAGCGCCGGCGTGGCCTTCTACCGCGACCCCGCCCCGGCCGGCTCGTGCAAGGTCTCCCTGCTCGAGCCCGCGCCCGGCCACGACTGGGCGGGGGTGCAGGACGCACTGGCGGAGGCGTTTGGCGCGGGCGAGCCGGAGGTGCGCGCAAGCCATGCCGTGTTCGTGGTCGATGCCGAGCCGCCCGAGGCCGAGAGGTGGCTGCGGGAGCGGTATCCGGAGCTCCGCGTCATGAGCGCCGGGCAGACGATCGAGATCTACAAGGAGGAGGGCTCCCCGCGCCGGTTCGTCGAGCGCTTCCGGCTCGCGGACATGCAGGGCAGCCACGCGCTCGGCCACACCCGGATGGCCACGGAGAGCCGGGTGACGACCGAGCACTCCCACCCGTTCTCGACGGGGCTCGATCTCTGCCTCGTGCACAACGGGTCCCTCTCGAACCACAACCGCCTTCGCGCTCGGCTCCGCCGCGCCGGCATCGAGTTCCGGACGGATAACGACTCCGAGGTCGCGGCCGGCTACCTCACCCACAGGCTCCGGGGAGGCGCCTCGCTCGAGCAGGCCCTCGAGGGCTGCCTCGAGGACCTCGACGGGTTCTACACCTTCGCCGTCGGGACAGCCGACGGCTTCGCGGTGCTCCGCGACCCGATCGCCTGCAAGCCGGCGGTGATGGCGGAGACGGATGAGTGGGTCGCTATGGCGTCCGAGTACCGGGCCATCGCCGCGCTGCCCGGCGCCGAGCATGCGACCGTGTGGGAGCCGGAGCCCGGCAGGGTGTACGTCTGGGAGCGGGCGCGCGTCTGATGCGCGCGCCGGACGACGACCCGGTCGTCAGGACTGTAGATCTGGCGGCCACGCCGCTGCGTGAGGTGAACGCCGCGTTGCACGCGGTCGAGAACGGCGGACCGCGGCGCTGGCGCGTGCTGAACCCGCGGGGCGCGCACGCAGTGGCCGCGGGGATCGACGCGCCGATCGAGGTCGACGTGGAGGGGCACGTGGGCTACTACTGCGCCGGCATGAACAAGCGCGCCATGGTGCGCGTCCACGGCAACTGCGGCACCGGCGCGGCGGAGAACATGATGTCCGGGACGGTCGTAGTCGACGGCAACGCAAGCCAGTCGGCCGGGGCGACCGGCCGCGGAGGGCTCCTCGTCATCCGCGGCGACGCCGCGGCGCGGTGCGGCATCTCGATGAAGGGGCTGGACATCGTCGTCCGGGGCTCGGTCGGGCACATGAGCGCCTTCATGGCCCAGAGGGGCCGTCTCGTCGTGTGCGGCGACGCCGGCGACGCGCTCGGCGACTCGATCTACGAGGCGCATCTCTACGTGCGCGGCGACGTGGGCGGGCTGGGCGCGGACTGCGTGGGGAAGGAGCTGCGCGAGGACCACCACGCCGAGCTCCGGGACCTGCTCGAGCGCGCGGGGGTGGACGACTGCGAGCCGGCCGATTTCCGCCGCTACGGCTCGGCGCGGCGCCTCTACAACTTCCACGTGGACCACGCCGAGTAAGCCGTGACCGAGTTCGACACCCTGGGCAAGGCGCGAGACGAGCTGGAGCGGCGGGCGGCGCGCCGGGGCTGGCGGCCGGGACTGCGGGAGTCCGCGCTCTTCGACCGCAACGTGATCCACGAGATCCAGCGCGCAGCGCGCGAGGGGATCTACGACATCAGGGGCTTCGGGGCCAAGCGCGCCGTGCCCCACTTCGACGACCTGCTGTTCCTAGGGGCCAGCATGTCCCGCTATCCGCTGGAGGGCTACCGCGAGCGTTGCGACACCGACGTCGTGCTCGGCGACCGCCACGCGGCCCGGCCGCTCCACCTGGAGATCCCGATCACGATCGCCGGGATGAGCTTCGGCGCGCTCTCGGGTCCGGCCAAGGAGGCGCTGGGACGCGGCGCCAGCGAGGTGGGCACGAGCACGACCACCGGCGACGGCGGCATGACCCCCGAGGAGCGCGAGCACTCGACCACCCTCGTGTACCAGCTCCTGCCGTCGCGATACGGGATGAACCCCGACGACCTGCGTCGCGCCGACGCAATCGAGATCGTTGTGGGGCAGGGAGCGAAGCCCGGCGGCGGCGGAGTGCTCCTCGGCCAGAAGATCTCCGACCGCGTAGCGGATATGCGGGATCTGCCGCAGGGGATCGACCAGCGCAGCGCCTGCCGGCATCCGGACTGGACAGGCCCCGACGACCTCGAAATCAAGATCCACGAGCTGCGCGAGATCACCGACTGGGAGAAGCCGATCTTCGTGAAGATCGGTGCCACGCGGCCGTACTTCGACGTCGCGCTCGCGGTCAAGGCCGGCGCGGACGTGGTGGTGCTCGACGGGATGCAGGGCGGCACCGCCGCCACCCAGGAAGTCTTCATAGAGCACGTCGGGATACCGACGCTGTCGGCGATCCGCCCCGCGGTCGACGCGCTCCAGGACCTCGACATGCACCGGCGGGTGCAGCTCGTGGTCTCGGGCGGAGTGCGATCGGGGGCCGACGTGGCGAAGGCGCTGGCGCTCGGCGCCGACGCCGTGTCCATCGGCGTGGCCGCGATCGTCGCGCTCGGCGACAACTCTCCGGCGTACGAGGACGGCTACGAGGAGATCGCCACCTCGGCCGGCTTCTACGACGACTGGCACGAGGGCCGCGACCCGGCCGGGATCTCGACCCAGGACGACGCCCTCGCCGCCCGCTTCGACCCGAGGCTCGGCGGGCGGCGCCTCGCCAACTACCTCCGCGCGATGGTCCTCGAGACCCAGACGATCGCCCGCGCCTGCGGCAAGTCGCACGTCCTCAACCTGGAGCCGGAGGACCTGGTGGCGCTGACGGTGGAGGCGGCGGCGATGGCCCGCGTGCCACTCGCCGGGACGGGCTGGATCCCGGGCGCGGACGAGCGCTGACGATGGACGGTGTGGCCGGCGCACCGCCGCGTGTCAGCGCTTGAACCTATTTGTACTACGATCCGACGGGCTGACGCCCGGGCGGCCGAGACGAGGCGCCCGGCCGGAGCCCGACCGCCGATGTCCTACGTCCTGACCTGCCCCAACTGCGGCCCCCGCGAGGTCACGGATTTCAGCTTCGGCGGCGAGGTCAACCCGCGTCCCACGACGCGCCCCGACAAGCGCGAGCTCGGCGCGTACAACTACTTCCGGCGCAACGTGGCCGGCGTCCAGCGCGAGTGGTGGTTCCACCGCTCGGGCTGCGGGGCCTGGTTCCTGGCGGAGCGGGACACGCGCACGAACCAGGTGCTGCTCACCGAGCTGCCATGACCCGCCTTCCGCCACAGCGCGGGGAGCGGATCGACCGGCGCCGGCCGGTCGACTTCACCTTCGACGGTCAGCGGGTCGAGGCACTCGAGGGCGACACGGTCGGCTCGGCGCTGTACGCCGTCGGCCAGCGGACCTTCTCCCGCAGCTTCAAGTACCACCGCCGCCGGGGGCTCCTGTGCTGCGCCGGCCAGTGCCCCAACTGCCTGGTGCAGGTGGACGGCGCTCCCGGCGTCCGGGCGTGCACGGAGCCCGTTCGGGAGGGGATGCACGTGGAGCACATGAACGCGTCGCCGTCGCTCGACTTCGACGCGATGCGCGCCACCGACCTGGTGGGCGGACCGTTCACACCGCCCGGCTTCTACTACAAGACCTTCATCCGCCCTCGGCGGCTGTGGCCGCTGTACGAGAAGGTGCTCCGGCGCGCGGCCGGGCTCGGCCGCGTGGCCAAGAGCCGGCGTGAGCGTGAGTGGCGCACCGAGTACCGTCGCCGTCACGCGGACGTGCTCGTGGTCGGCGGCGGGGCGGCCGGCCTAGCGGCCGCCGCCGCGGCGGCGGAGCTCGGCGCCGACGTGGTGCTGGCGGACGAGGGTCCCGCCCCGGGGGGTCGCCTCCTCGCCGAGGGCGGTCAGGACCACGCCCGCGAGGCCGCAGAGCACGCCCGCCGAGCCGGGGCGGAGCTGCTCTCGAATGCGCCCGCGCTCGGGGCCTTCGACGGGCTCGTTCCGGTGTGGCAGGGCGACACGCTGCACCAGGTCCGGGCCAAGCGTCACGTGTACACGACCGGCGTGATCGAGCAGCCGCTCCTCTTCCCGGGCAACGACCTGCCCGGGGTGATGCTCTCCGGCGGCGCCCGCCGTCTGGTCTCGCTGTACGCGGTCAAGCCGGGCACGAGAGCGATCGTCGCGACGGTCTGCGACCGCGGCCTCGACGCCGCACTGGCGCTGATCGGCGCCGGTGTCGAGGTGGCCTGCGTGGCCGACCTGCGCGCCGATGCGGCGAGCCCCGCGGCGCAGGCGCTCGTGCGCCGCGGCGTCGAGCTGAGGCGCGCCGCCACGGTGCTCGAGGCACGCGGACGGGGCCACGTTCAGGGGGCGGTGCTCGGCGCGCGCGGCGGCGACGGCCACGAGCGCGTCATGGCGTGCGATCTGCTGGTCGTCTCAGGGGGAGGCGCTCCGGCCACCTCCCTGCTCTGCCAGGCGGGCGCCCGCACCGCCTACGACGCGGAGCGCGGCGTCTTCGCGCTCGCATCGCTCCCGGGCGGCGTCTACGCGGCGGG
Source organism: Thermoleophilaceae bacterium (assembly GCA_014534235.1). Taxonomy (GTDB): domain Bacteria; phylum Actinomycetota; class Thermoleophilia; order Solirubrobacterales; family Thermoleophilaceae; genus JACVRW01. The sequence goes on from JACVRW010000113.1 coordinate 7,288, forward strand.
AGAGGTGGCGGGCCACGGCGAGCTCCACGCCGCAGAGCTGTCCGGCGCCGTGGCGGGCGCGGAGGCGGCGCACTCGCTAGGCCTCGGCGACGCCGATTCCCGCGCACGCGCGGTGGCCGGCAGCGAGCGGCTTAGCCGCGGGCCGGTCGGGCCGAGCGGGGTCGCCGTGCCGCCGCCGGTCGCCGGCGATCGGGGCGCACGGTGCTTCGCCTGCCTGTGCGAGGACGTGACCGCGAAGGACATCCACCTGAGCGTGGAGGAGGGCTACGACTCGATCGAGCTCTCGAAGCGCTACACGACTACGACCATGGGGCCCTGCCAGGGCCGCATGTGCCAGCTCCCCGCGATCCGCCTGATGGCGGCGGAGACGGGCCAGAGCCTCGAGCAGGTCGGCACCACGACCGCCCGGCCGCCCTGGCAGGCCGTGCCCATGGGCGTGCTCGCGGGCCGGCCCTTCGAGCCGGCGAAGCGCTCCTCGATCCACGGCCGCCACCGCGAGCTCGGCGCCAACGTCATGTGGGCCGGCGACTGGCGCCGCCCCTACGACTACGGCGACCCCCGCGGCGAGGCGCTCGCGGTCCACGACGCCGCCGGCCTGATCGACGTCTCGACGCTCGGCAAGCTGATCGTGCGAGGCCCCGACGCGGGCGAGTTCCTCGATCGGCTGTACCCCAACCGCCTGTCGAACCTGCGGCCCGGGCGCATCCGCTACGGCGTGATCACCAGCGACGCCGGTCGCATAATCGACGACGGCACGATCTGCCGGCTCGACGACGAGAGCTTCTACGTGACCACCACCTCGAGCGGCGCCGGCGCCGTCTATGAGTGGTTCTCCTGGTGGCTCGCCGACTGGCCGCTGCGCGTGCACCTGACCGACGTGACGCAGGGACTTGCCGCGGTCAATCTCGCCGGACCGCGGGCGCGCGAGATCATGGCCAAGGTCAGCGCGGTCGACTGCTCGAGCGAGGCGTTCGCCTACCTCGACGGCAAGCAGGCGGACGTCGCGGGTGCTCGCTCGCTGATCCTTCGCATCGGCTTCGTGGGCGAGGTCGGCTACGAGATCCACTTCCCCGCCGCCCACGGCGAGCACGTATGGGACGCGCTGCTAGAGGCGGGGGCGGACTACGGGCTGCGCCCGTTCGGGCTGGAGCCGCAGCGACTCCTGCGGCTCCAGAAGATGCACATCCTGGTCGGCCAGGACACGGACTCCGAGTCGACGCCCTACGGCGCGGCCATGCCCTGGATCGTGAAGCTCGACAAGGACCAGGCCTTCATCGGCAGATGGGCGCTCGAGCGGGCGGCCGAGGAGCCGCCCGAAACCGCGCTCGTCGGATTCACCCTGCCCGACGGCCGGGTGCCGAAAGAGGGCGCCGCCGTGCTCCCGGAGTCGGGCGACGGCCAGGTCGGGCAGGTCACGAGCGCGCGCCATTCGCCGCAGCTGGGACAGGTGATCGGAATGGCCTGGGTGCCCGCCGGACTGGCGCGGGACGGCGCCGAGGTGACGATCTCGGACGACGGGAAGCGGCTTCGCGCGCGGGTCGTGACGAAGCCCTTCTTCGATCCGGAGGGCGAGGTGCTCCGCTCGTGAGCCTCGACTTCCTCGTCCCCAGCACCGCGGCGGTCGCCCGGAGCCCGATGGAGCGCGAGGCGCTTCGGGCGCGCGCGCGCCTCGAGACGCGCGACGGCTGGACCGTCGCGGTGTCGTTCGACGAGCCCGAGGCGGAGCGGCGGGCCTGCAATGAGACCGTCGCCTTCGCCGACCTGTCGTGGCTCACGAAGATCGAGCTCCAGGCCGGCGCGGCCGACCTCGCCGCCATCGTGGCCTCGTGCACCGGCGGGGGGCGGCTCGAGCTCGGCGGCGCCATCCGCGTCGGCGGGGCCTGGTGGTGCCCGTACACCGCGGAGCGCGCGGTCGTGCTGTGCGAGCCCGGCGCCGCCGCCCGGGTTCGCGATCGCATCCAGGAGGCGGCGGGCGTGGCCGGCGGGCTCGCGAGCGCGGTCGACGTCACGACCGCGCACGGCGCGCTCGCGATCTTGGGACCGCTGAGCCGCGAGCTGTTCGCTCGCTTCACGGCGATCGACCTGCGCCCGCAGCTCACCCCAGTGGGCGGCTTTCGCCCCGGGTCGCTGGCGCGCGTCCCCGGAGCGATCCTCCGCGAGGCCCCCGACCGCTATCTGATGCTCTTTGGAGCCGCGCTCGGACGGTACGTCTGGACCGTCGTCTCCGACGCCGCCGAGCGCCTTGGCGGCCGGCCGGTGGGCGCCGACGCGCTCGAGCCGTTCGAGGAGCGCGTTCCGGAGGCGGCGAGTCATGCTTGACCTGTTTCGCACCCGGCGCATGTGGCGGCCCCGCCGGGAGCTGCGCGACTCGTACGACGTGGTGATCGTCGGCGGCGGCTCGCACGGCCTCGCCGCCGCGTACTACCTCACGCGCGAGCACGGCATCGAGCGCGTGGCCGTGCTCGAGAAGAGCTACATCGGCTCGGGCGCCGCCGGACGGAACACGACGATCCTGCGCGCCAACTACAAGACGCCGGAGGGGGCGCGGTTCTACGACGCGTCGCTCAAGCTGTACGAGGGTCTCAGCGGGGAGCTCGACTTCAACCTGCTGTTCTCGCAGAACGGCCACCTCACGCTGGCCCACTCGGACCGCGCGATGTTCGTGATGGCGAACCGCGCTGAGGTCAACCGCCTGAATGGAATCGACTCGCGCCTCATCTCCCCGGACGAGATCAAGGAACTGGCGCCCGCCATGGCGGTCGACAACCCGGACGCGGTCTACCCCGTCCTCGGCGCCCTCTATCACCCGCCTGGAGGGATCATTCGGCACGACGCCGTGGTCTGGGGCCTCGCCCGTGGCGCCGACCGCCGGGGCGCCGAGATCCACCCCTACACCGAGGTCACCGGCATAGAGCGCCAGAACGGCCGCGTCTCCGCGGTCGAGACCACTCGTGGGAAGATCCGGACCGGGACGGTCCTGAACTGCACGGCAGGTTGGAGCACCCTGATCTGCGACATGGTCGGCGTCGAGCTCCCGATCACCACCCACATCCTGCAGGCCTGCGTGACCGAGCCGCTCAAGCCGCTCCTCGACGTGGTGATCGTCTCCTCGCAGATGCA
>JACVRW010000119.1 GCA_014534235.1 Thermoleophilaceae bacterium
AAGCCCTCCGGAAAACCGATCACACGGGCACCGTTCCGGCCCGCCTCGCGTATCAGCTCGCAGGCCTTCTCCGTCGTGGCGTCGCGATCGAGGAAGACAGACGCTGCCTGCACGGCGGCGGCGCGCACGGTCGGGAACTCGTCACCCACGGGGATCTCCTACTGTGTTGCAAACGTTTGCGACCGAGGCAACGGTATCAGCGCGCGTCTGCTGCTTGGGACGAGGGCGAGCGCAATTCCGTGGCTCGGTCGCTATCGCTTAGCCCGTGGAGCGGTCGCGATGCGCGCCGAGGTTCGAGCCTGTGCGCCTTATCCATTCGAGCGCCCCGGCCACAACGGCATCCTCGCATGGCGTTTCGTTCGGGCGCCAGTGGTGTCCAAGCAAAAGACCCGAACGACGAAGATCCAGTCGAACGAGACCGAGAGGAGTCAAGGAAATGATGCAGCACAACGTCGGTACGCAAGAGGAATGGCAGGCCGCCCGCGATGAGCTGCTCGCGGAGGAGAAGGAGCTCACCCGCCGCAACGACGAGCTGGCGCGGAAACGGCGGGAGCTTCCCTGGGTGCCCATCGAGAAGGACTACCGCTTCGAGACCGATGACGGGACCAAGTCGCTCGCTGACCTGTTCGACGGGCGCTCGCAGCTGCTCATCTACCATTTCATGTTCGGCCCGACCTACGAGGCCGGCTGCCCCGTCTGCTCGTCGATCGCGGACAACCTCGACCCGAACGCGATCCACCTGGCGGCGCGGGACGTGAAGCTCATGCTCGTCTCGCGGGCGCCGCTGGACAAGCTCCAGGGATACAGGAAGCGGATGGGTTGGAGCCTCGACTGGGCCTCGTCGGTCGGCAGCGAGTTCAACCGCGAGCTTGGCTTCCTACACACCGAGGAGGAGTTGAAGCCGTTTCTCGAGGGCGAGCTGCCGCCGGCGGTCGAGCAGAACGCCGTCGCGTGTGGGGTCGATGCGGCGACGTACGTGACAGAGGGGCCCGGCCTGAGCGCGTACATGCTCTCGGACGGCACCGTGTACCGCACCTACGTGACGACCGCGCGCGGTCTCGAACCGGCGATGGGTTACTACGGCCTCCTGGACCGCACGCCGATCGGCCGCAACGAGGAGGGCGAGCAGGTCTTCTGGCTGCGCCGCCACGACGAGTACCACGACACCCCCTCGAGCGCTCGCACCTGACAACGAGGGCTAAGCCCCGCTTCCACGCGCGCGGGGGAGCACACGTCCCGGCCGAGGCTTGCGACACGCTCGAAGGCGAGGTCCTCGGTGAATGCCTCGTCGTCGAAGTAGACCGGGAACGCGGTCTGTCGACACCGCCTATGCCTCGCCGTGGCGAGAGAGGTGGCCGAAGTCGCAATCGAACTCCTCGGGCGTTATTGGGCGCCCGCCGATCCGCCTGCGGATGCCCTCGATCGAGGTATCCGGCGCCAGTAGCACGCTGCCGTCCGGGTTGCGCTCGCCGACGATGTAGTCGCCGGCCAGCCCGGGCTCGGTCAGGGTGACGCCACGGCTTGTCCTCCATCGGGGTAGCGGCCACTCATCGCTGAACGTGCGGCCGTCGCTCCAGGCCGGCTCGAGCCAGGTCCTCGCGCCGAAAATCAGCCCGGCACGCGGGCGTCGGCATCGCGCTCCGGCTCACGCCGGCGGCGGCGCTCGTACGGCGAGTCCGCCTCGCGCGGCCGCTCGCCCGCTCGCCGAGCTCGATCCACTCAACCAGCGCCGGGCTCGGCGCCGGTGCCGCGTCAAGCTCCTCCCCGCGCTCGTGGGCGATCGCGGCCAGGATGCGTGTCGATGTGGTGCGCATGGGTAGCCTCCTCTGCGCTTGGCCTGGCGCCTGTCCGCCAAGACAGAGCGGTGCCGGCACTGGTGTCGCGGCCGTCCGCACACGCGGCGGCACGCACAAGCATGGCCCGCGTTCCGCCGGGCACGACTGCGGTCAACTTCGGGCCGGCGGCTCGTCGCCGCCAGCTGGCTGGTTGCTTCCGTCGGCGCCTATTGGTCGGGTGGTGCGTGCAGCGCCTGGGCGCTCGTAGACGCTCGAGTCATCGGCCGCGGACGGAGTCGGCGCCTAGCCTTCGAATTCCCCGCCGAGGAGCTTCACGTGCGCCCACTTCGCATCGGAGTCCAGCTGCCGGAGGTCGAGCGCGACGTGCGCTGGCCCGAGTACGCGGCCATGGCCCGCGCCGCTGAGGAGGTCGGCTTCGACTCGATCTGGGTCGGCGACCACCTCCTCTACCGCGGCGACGGGCGACCGGAGCGCGCCCCCTGGGACGCCTGGACGCTGCTCGCCGGCCTCGCCGGCGTCACCCAGCGCGTCACCCTTGGGCCACTCGTCGCGTGCACGGCGTTTCACCGGCCGGGCGTGCTCGCGCGCACGGCGGCGGCGGTCGACGAGTTGTCGGGCGGCCGGCTCGTGGTCGCCCTTGGCGCCGGCTGGAACGAGGCGGAGTTCCGCGCCTTCGGGATCCCGTTCGACCACCGCGTCGCCCGGTTCGCCGAGGCGTTCGAGATCGTCCGCCGTCTCCTGGCCGGGGAGCGCGTGACCTTCGCCGGCGCCTACGAGACCGTGGCAGACGCGGTGCTGCTGCCGGCGCCGGCGCGCCGGCCACCGCTGATTGTTGGCGCCACGGGACCGCGGATGCTGGCCGCCACGCTGCCGCACGTCGACGCCTGGAACATCTGGTACGAGTGGTACGGCAACACGCCCGAGGGCCTCGCCGCGGCGAACCGCACCGTCGACGAGGCGGCCCGGCGGGCCGGGCGTGACCCGGCCGCGATCGCGCGCAGCGCCTGCGCCCTCGTCGTGCTCGACCGCGCCGCCGGCGAGCGCCCGGTCACCGAGGCCGTGCCGCCGCTGGAGGGCTCCCCGGACCGAATCGCGGCCGACCTGCGCGACCTCGCCGAGGCCGGCGCCGACGAGGCGATCCTGGTCGTCAGCCCGATCACCGAGCGCTCGATCCGCCTCCTCGGCAACACCCTGGCCGCCCTCGACCGCTCCTAGCCGGCCCGCGATCGCTGAGCCCTGCCTGCGTCGACGAGCGGCCGCCGAGCCGTCGCGGCGCCCAGGACATTAGGGATTAGTAAGGGGTGGGTCCCCAATGCCGGGCGGCGCCCGCGACCTGACAATCGCCGCATGTCGCACCAACTCCGCCAGATGGCGCCAGGCCCGGAGCACGCGTTCGTGCCGCTCCTCGACCCGGAAAACCAAACGAGCTGGCTGCGCATCCTCCACACACCGATTCCAAAGGAGAAGAGTTCCATGGCCACACTCACCAAGGAATATCCCAGTGAGGGCGCCGCCCGTCGGGCGGTCGAGGCGCTGCGCGTCGACCGCGTGTCCCCACGCCACATCCGGCTCCTGACGACCCGCCCGCCGCACGACATCAGCCGCGAACACCGCGGCGGCTTCGCCGGACCAGTCGGGCCCGACGCGCCGGTCGGGACCTACGCGGGCCCCGCGCGCCCGCGCAGTCACGCCATCGGCAGCTTCGCCACCTGCACCTACACCGGCCATCCCGAGCGGCGCACGGCTCATTTGCCGACGTGCAGTGAGAAGCAAAGGAGGACCAATGTCGATTCAGATCGGAAGGCCCGCTCCCGCGATCCCGGTCGAGGCGTAGCGGCCTAGGCTCGGACCCCCGAGCACCGCCTCTGCCCGGTGAGGGGGCGCCGGCGGCCCCGCGAGGGGCCGCCGGCCGCTCGCTCACTGGAGCCGCCTGCGCTCGATCCCGCACGCGACTCGGTGGCCGACGGTACGCCGACCTTGGCGCACCTGTTCGCGATCGGACGCCTCCGCCCCGCGCCGCGTGGACCACTTCTCGAGCGGCGCAGGCGGACACTATCCAGTCGGCGCTTACACGCGTCGCTCACTGCGTGAGGCTTGGCGCTGACAGGATTGACTGACCGGCAACGCTCCTTGACCCCTGGGGGCCGCCGGGTTACGGTCGGGCGTACGGTTGCGCTGCGGTTGGCTCCGTCCAGTTGAGGGGGTCGTGCCCGCCGCCCAAAGCTGTCGTGCGCCTGGCCGTTCGGCCCGGAATCTGGCGGCGCTGGCCGTGACGCGCGCCGCCCCTATCCGGCGGTCGAAGCCTGGTCGGATACGACGACGAGGTCCTCGGATCGACGCTCCGCGGCTGCGCCGCTGCCGTCCGCGGCGACCGTCCGGACAGCGGCGAGCCGATCTCCGAGGAGTTCTTGACTATGGGAGAGCACAATGAGGAGAGGGTTGATCACCAACGGGACGATCGAGGTCGGCGGCGTGCCGCTGGATGCGACGCAGACCTACGGCGTCCGCGGTGCTGTACGGGGACTACTCGGTCCCACCCTGCGCGTGAAGCCGGGTGACCTCATCGACCTCCCGACTTACGCAGCCGCCGACGATCCCGGTGACGACTCCCGCGCCGGTCGTCCCGGCGCACGAAGAAGCGTGTGAGCGGGACATGCAGATCCCCGTCGGTCACGCGCAGCCGACCAATCTGCACTTCCACGGCCTGCCCGTAACTCCGCGCAACCGGAAGGTGGGCAACGTCACCTATTACGGCGACAACGTGCTCGTCTGTCTGCCTGCGGGCCGCTCGCACATCCGCTTCCGGATCCCGGAGAACCATGACCAGGGGACGTTCTGGTATCACGCCCATCTGCACGGTCTGACCGACGACCAGGTCTCGCGGGGCCTCGCCGGGATGCTGATCGTCGGCGACTCGCGTCGGTACCTTCCCGCGCGCTTCCGCCGGATCAGGACCAGGCTGCTGTCGTTCAAGGACGTCCAGGCGGTGAACGTGGCCGGTCGCTGGGCGATCCCCACGAATCGCGACCCGCGGATACCACCCGGACGGTGAACGGCCTGGTCCAGCCGCGGCTCACGATCCGCTCGCGCGAGACGCAGCTGTGGCGGCTCGCGAACTCCTCTTCGGACGTCTGGTACAACGTGGTGCTCGTCGGCGGCCGCGCCGCGACGGACGCGCTCACGGTCGTCGCCCGGGACGGCAACCCGCTCGTGGCCCCCCACCACGTGAGGAACGTGCTACTCGGCCCCGGCCAGCGCGTGGACGCCCTCGTCCGCGCGCCGCAGTCCGGCACCCGCACACTGAGAACGCTGCCGTTCGACCAAGGCTCGACCAGCTTCCCCGCGGCCGATCTCGCGACGGTGAACGTGGCGCGCCCTGCCGCCACGGCGCTGGCGGCGCCGCGGCGTCACGGGAAGCTCCCGACCTTCCCGGAAAGGCGTGGTCGCACGCGCACTTGGCGATTCAGCTTCACGAGCGCCGGGGCTGTCATCAATGACAAGCCGTTGGCGCCAAACCGAATCGATGCGAGACCCAGGCTCGGCCCGACCGAGCGCTGGATCCCGCTGAACGAGTCGACCGAGTGGCATCCGATCCACGTGCATCAGGACGACTTCCGCGTCCTCCGAATCAACGGCAGCGCGTCCGGGTGCGAAGCGACCAGGATGTGGTGCCGCTCCCACCGAAGAAGGACGGCGCACCGGGCCGCGTGGATCTCGATATGCCGTTCCAGGACTACCCAGGCGACTTCGTGCTGCATTGCCACATCCTCAACCACGAGGACGGGGGGATGATGGCGCGGATCAGCGTACGGCGGGAAAACCACCGCGCGGCAGGACGAGACGGCGAGCCAAGTGACGCCCGTCGGTGAGGGTGACGCCGCGCTCGTCGAGCTCGGCGAGCGAAATCTCGGTGAGTATCTCGACGCCGCGCCCGTCGAGGATCTGGTGCGCGAACGGGCGAGCTGCGCGGGCTCTCGTTAAGAATCCGGGACCGCCGTCGAGGAGCAGCCAGCGCGGCTCGACGCCGGCCAGCCGCGGGTGGCGCGGCAGGGTTTTCGCCACCAAGTCCCGCAGCTCGGCGAGCACCTCCACGCCGGCGAACCCGGCGCCGGCGAACACGAACGTGAGGCGCCCGGCGGGGTCCTCCGGCGCGGCGTCTACGAGCTCGATTTGGCGCAGGACGTCGTCCGCAGCCGGATGCGTCCGTTAGGCCCTTGAGGCAGAAGGCGTGGTCGTGCAGTCCGGGCAGGTCCGGCATCCGTGACTGCGCCCAGGGCGATCGCGTTGAGAGCCACTGTAGGCTCGTCTCCGAGCATGGGTCACGAGGCGGCACCTCTGCTGATCGCCTACGACGGCTCCAAGCTGTCCCGGGTCGCCGTCCGGCGGTCCGCCGAGCTCTTCGCCGGGCGTCCGGCCGTGCTCGCGACGGTATGGGAGCCTGGGCTTGCAGCGGTATCCATGGGCCAGCCCGACGCCCTCGGCATGACGACGGTGCCGCCTGATCCGGCGACGGTCCAAGCGGTCGATCGCCTCCAGCGCGAGCACGCCTCGACCGTCGCCGCCGAAGGGGCCGAGCTCGCCCGCTCTCTCGGGCTCGCCGCGGAGCCACAAGCCGTGCCTGACGAGGTCGACGTGGCGGACACGCTGATCGACATCGCGCGGCAGCGAGACGCGGCCGTGGTCGTTGTGGGTTCCCACGGGATCTCGGGGCTGCGCTCGCGCCTGCTCGGACGGGTTTCGAGAAAGCTCATCGAGCACTGCGAGCGGCCGGTACTGGTCATCCGCGCCGGAAGCGAACGCTGACCCTCCGCGGGCTGGGCGTGCGCCCCTCGTCGTCGCTTCCGAGGGCCACGACGAGAGCCAGGCCGATGATCGTGCGGTAATAACGCGACCACCTGGCGCGAGCCGAGGTGGGGGCGGATTGCGCCACGTGCGCCGAGCATCCTCACGACACCGGCGCGTGGATGGTGTGGTCAGTGTGCTCGCCCCTCGCGGGGAGGAACGCAGGCGGGAAGCGCGGGCTTGGCTAAGACTCGTGCCGGCGCTTGAAGACCAGCACGTGGCCGTCCCTCTCGCGGTGGAGGGCCACGTCGAGGAAGACGGTGGCGAGCTCCCAGCCCTCTGCGCCGAGCTCGTTCATCGTCGCCTCGAGCTCGCCGCGGTCGAGCTCCTCCTCCTTCCGTCCAAGGAGGCCGTGTGTGATGACGGTAGTGGTGTAGTCCCAGGTGGTCACGCGCGGCAGGCTACCCCCGAGCTCCCGAACGAGCCCGACCGAAGCGGCCGCCGTCTCGCTGGGTGAACCCCTCGTCCAGCCACCCGCATTGACCCCACAGGCAGGCGGGACTAGAGTCGCTCGCGGACGAGCGGCACGGTGTGCTCGGGGGTTGACCCTTCTGAGCGGCGAACCCGAGGGAGGACCCGTTCATGCCTGCGGTGATCGCGATGCTGGTCATCTTGCTGGCCTGGGCGCTGGTCGCCGGGCGGCTCGCGCGCTGGAACATCACCACGGCGATGGCGATGGTCGCCGCCGGCATCGCGCTGACGGCCGGGTCCGACCCGGTCATCCGAATCGATCTGGACAACACGATCGCGGAGCGGATCGTGGAGGTCACCCTCGCCATCGTCCTGTTCGTGGACGCGACCGAGGTCCCGGGGGGCATCCTGGGCCGGGAGCCGCGGGTGACGCTGCGGCTGGTCGCAGTGGCGCTGCCGCTGAGTCTCGTCCTCGCCTGGGCTGCCGGCTTCGTCCTGTTCCCAGACCAGGACATCTGGATGCTGGCGCTTCTCGCCGTCATCGTCGTTCCAACCGACCTGGCGCCGGCCGTGGCGATCGTCCGCGACCGCCGGGTTCCCGCCCGACTGCGCGAGATCCTCAACGTCGAGGCCGGCCTCAACGACGGCCTCATCGCGCCGCTCTTCCTCTTCTGCGTCGCCGCTGCGGAGGCCACCGATCCGAAAGCTCCGGTCCCGGACGCCCTCATCAATGCGGTCCCGGCGGTGCTGGTGGCCCTCGGGGTCGGCGCGGCGGTCGGCCTTCTGAGCGCTCGCATGCTGAGCCGGGCCTGGTCGAAGGCATGGACGCAGCCCGCCGCTCTGCGCTTGGGGGTGCTCGCCCTCCCGCTGCTCGCGTACACGTTGGCGCTGGTCCTCGACGGGAACGGGTTCGTGGCCGCCTTCGTCGCCGGGGTTCTCTTCAGCTCGTCGGCGCGGCGCCTACCCGAGGGCGCCACACACCTCGTGGAGGACGCCGGCACCCTGCTCAGCCTCGCCGTCTGGTTCAGCTTCGGCCAGGTCGTCAACCAGGTAATCGACGCGGGGCCCGGCGTGGAGGTCATCGTGTACGCGTTCGTCGCACTGACTCTGGTTCGGATAATTCCGGTCGCGCTCTCGCTCGTGGGCAGCGGCGTCGACCGCCTCGACGCGCTCTTCCTCGGCTGGCTCGGCCCCCGAGGGCTGGCGTCGATCGTGTTCGGCCTGCTCGCCTACATCGACCTCAGCTCTCCGGACAATGTCCTCCCGGTCGAGGTGATGGTGGTAACGGTCCTCCTCAGCGTCGTCCTGCACGGGCTCACCTCTGGTCCGATCGCCACCGCCTACGCGCGCCGCGCCACGAAGGCTCGCGAACCCGCCGTCGGCGATGAAGCCCGGGCGCCGGCACTGGGCGATGGCTGAACCCCGCATCTCGGGGCGATCCTCCGGCGGACACACGAGGACGGGCGAAGGTAGTCTCGCAGCACGCTGGTGAATGGTCTGATCGCTCGCGCCGCCGGCGCGGCTCTTGCCGCGATGGCGTGCGCGCTCCTCGCCGCGAGCGCGGCTCCTGCGGCGGCGCCGCCGATCGGCGACGGCGCCTGGTCTTGGTTCGGCGATCCCCGCGCCGTCACCTACACCGGCGTGCACTCGCGGACCTACGCGGGCTGGGTCGACCGCGACGGCGACATCATGGTCAGCTCGTTCGACCACGCGACGCGCGAGCGCGTGACCGCCCTTCTGGCCCCGCGGCTCAACCGAGACGACCACGCCAATCCGTCGATACACGTGCGTCCGGACGGCCGGCTGGCGGTCTTCTACTCGCGCCATGTGGGCCCCGCGATGCACTATCGCGTCTCATCCCGGCCCGAGGACGTGACCTCGTGGGAGGCGCCCCAGACCGTGCCGGTGAACACGCCCGGCATCCGCGGCTACACGTATCCCAATCCGATTCGCCTCGCGGCCGAGGGCCAGACGTACCTGTTCTGGCGCGGCGGCAACTACAACCCCACCTTCTCGGTCCAGCCCGACGGCTCGAGCACTTGGTCCCCTGCGCGCAATCTCATTCTCATGCCCGGCGAGCGACCGTACGCGAAGTACGCCTCGAGCGGCGGGGACACGATTCACGTGGCCTATACGAACGCGCACCCGAACGAGTTCGGGGACGTCAATCTCTACTACGTGCGCGTCCGCGGGGGCAGGCTGGAGCGTGCCAGCGGGCAGCAGGTCGGGACGCTGGCGGCGCCGATCGCGCCGGCGGACGGCGATCTCGTCTACGACGGTGTGGAGCCCGCCTGGGTTCACGACGTGGCGGCCGACTCCGCCGGGCGGCCCGTGATCCTGCTGGCGAGCTTTCCCTCGCCGAGCGACCATCGCTACCGCTACGCGCGCTGGACGGGAGCGGCCTGGGAGGTCCACGAGATCACCGCCGCGGGCGGCTCGTTCCGTGAGGACGGCGGCTCGCCGTATTACTCCGGCGGGCTGACGCTCGATCACGAGGACCCCTCGCGGGTATATCTGTCCCGGCAGGTCGGCCCGGGGTCTTGGCGGGTGGAGACCTGGACGACGGCGGACGGTGGAGCGAGCTGGACCTCACAGCCGATCAGCTCCCCCGCCACGGAGAGGAACGTGCGGCCGATCTCGCCTCGCGGGATGACGGCGTTCGGGGGCGACCTGAGCGTCATCTGGATGCGCGGGCCGTACCCGAACTACGTCGACTACCAGACCTCAATAGCCGCGCTCACCATGGACGACGCGAATCTCCCTCCG
>JACVRW010000008.1 GCA_014534235.1 Thermoleophilaceae bacterium
TCCCCGCAGCGGCGACCTCAGGGCTCATGTCGTGCCTCGCTCCGAACCCTTCGACCACGCGTGCCGCGGCGTCGCCGTCCAGCTTCAGCCCGCCGGCCTGCGGCTCCTGGGGATCGAGGTGGCCGAGCACCACGTGCGCGTCGGTAACCGTTGGCTCGTCGCCGCCGCGGCCGTACGCCGCCGGACCCGGGTCCGCCCCTGCCGAGCGCGGTCCCACGCGCAGCGCGCCGCCCTCGTCCCACCACGCGATGCTCCCGCCGCCCGCGCCGACCGTGTGCACGTCGACCATCGGCAGCGCCAGCGCCCGGCCGCCCACCTCGCGGCCGGCGCCGACCGCCGCCAAGCCTCCGAACGCAACCGAGACGTCGCAGGACGTGCCGCCCATGTCGAGCCCCACGGCGTCGCCGGTGCCCGCCGCCGCCGTGACGCGGGCCGCGCCCACCGCGCCACCCGCCGGCCCGGACAGCACCGTCCAGGATCCGTGGCGGGCGGCGCTCGCCGCGGCCGCGGTGCCGCCGCTCGAGAGCATGACCTCGGGCTCCGGCAGGCCGGCGTCGCGCGCCCGGTCGGTCAGCCGTTCGAGGTACCCGCGCAGGAGTGGGGAAAGCGCGGCATCGACGACTGTCGTCGCGCAGCGCTCGTACTCGCGGAAGACGCCGGTGGTCTCGTGCGAGGTAGAGACGTGCACACCGGGCAGGGCCTCCGCGGCCACCGCGGCCGTGCGCCGCTCGTGGTCGGGGTGGAGGAACCCCCACAGGAGGCAGACCGCGATGGCCTCCGCGTCGAGTTCCGAGAGGCGGGACCGGAGCGCGCCCTCGTCGAGCTGCCGCAGCATGCCGTCGGGGCCGGTGCGCTCCGGCACGGGCAAGCGCAGGTGCTGCGGGACGAGCGGCGGCGGGTGGCCGGCGCACAAGCGGTAGAGCTCCGGGCGGGCCTGGCGGCCGAGCTCCTCCAGGTCCGTGAACCCCTCCGTGGCGAGGAGCGCGGTGCGCGCCACGCGTCCCTCGAGGAGGGCATTCGTGCCGACGGTCATGCCATGCACGAAGCGTTCCACTTGCCCGGCTTCGGCCTGGGCACGACTGAGAGCCTCCGCCACGGCGTCCATGACGCCCTCGGATTGGTCCGCGGGTGTGGTGGGCGCCTTCCCCGTCACGAGCCCACCGCCGGTGAGCAGCGCGGCGTCCGTGAACGTGCCTCCGACGTCGACGCCCAGGACCATGGGCGGCAAGCTAACGCGTCGCCCGGGCCGCTCGGCGCGCCGGAGTCGGACCTCGCGGAGCGCCTCGAGCACGGCGCGGGGGCGGGCGTCCCGGGGGCGCGCACGTACTCGGCGCGCGGGCTAAGCGCAGCGACCGCCGGGTAGGCCGGCCGCGGCCTCCTTGAGGTCGCCCCTCAGGCGGCGGCCTCGAACTCGTCCTCGAGGTGCTTGTGGGACGGGCAGTACCTGCTGCCCGGGAGCGGCAAACGCTGACAGGCCGTCCCCTTCCGGGTGCTGGCGTGGCAGGAGACGGGGCTGCCGTCGAACGTCACGCCCTGGCGGAGCTGAGCATCGACGAACTCGATCGCCAGCACCATGTGGCGTGAGCAGGTCTCGTAGACGCGCAGCTGTTCGTCGATCGGAAAGAAGCAGCGCACGTCCATGAACAGCGTCCGGATCGGATGGGCGAAGTAGTGGCGGTCGAGCGCGAGGCGCTCCATCGACTTCTCGCAAGCACGAAGGAACCGCTGACGGGTGGCCGCCACTGGTTCCCCCCTGCAAGGAGACACCTCTGGCGCCAGCTCGCGATAGATCGAGCGACTGAACTGATACATCCCGCTTCCTTAGCCCCCGTTGCTGCGGCCGCCGTCGGCCCAGCGGTGAGAACCCACTCCTACCCAATAACGCCGAAACCGCCGTTAAGTTTTGGTTAGACCAACTGACTGGTCAGTCAGCTCGCACGGACGCTGAACGTATAAGGCATCGGCTCGCCGTCCAGCCGCAAACGACCAGTGACGGAGCGCCGGTGGGCGCGGCTACTCGGTCTCGCGCCGCAGCAACCAGTCCATCCGCCGGCGCGCGTAGAGAAGCGGCTCGCCGTGCTCGAGCCGGCCGCCCTCGAGGTCGCCGATCAGGACGGTGTGGTCGTAGCGGGCGAAGTTCGCGGAGCGACGGCAACGGAGGTACGCGAGCGTCCCCGCGAGCTCTGGGACGTCGCCGTCCCAGCTCCAGTCGAGGCCGCCGAACTTGTCCTCCGCCCGGCGGTCCGCGAACCGGTGCGCCAGCGAGAGCTCGTCGGAACGCAGGATGTGGACGCCGAAGCGGCGTGCGCAGGCAAGCGCGTCATGGCACCGCGAGACGTGCGCGACCGACACGAGAAGCGACGGCGGGTGCGCGCTGTAGGAGGTGACCGCCGTCACGGCGAGCCCGCAGGGACGGCCGTCGGGCTTGCGCGCCGTGATCACGGCGACGCCCGAGGCCAGTGACGTCATGGCCTCGACGAAGAGCTCGTGAAGACGGTCGTCCGTCGTCATTCCCATGGCTCGAACCGCGGCCCGCCGTTCGCGGCCACCAGGGTATGCATGCCGTTGAGTGCCGGGTCGCTCATCGGATGGTCCATGCGCTGGGGGGCGCCGCGGCTCTCCTCGCGGAGGAGGCAGGACGCAGCGATCAGGCGCGCGAGACGGGTCCTCGAGGAGGCGGGCCAGCCCGGCGGGGTCTCGCCGGAGGCCCGCGTAACGCCACAGCGCGGCGCGGGTCGGGTCGGTCGCCACCGTCGTGAGCGGCTCGTCGCTCGGCGCGGCGCCGGCCGCCGGCTCGGGCTCGTCACAGGCGGCCAGCACGGCCCGGCGACCGAAGACGAAGCACTCGGCCAGCGAGTTGGACGCGAGCCGGTGGCGCCGTGCAGCCCCGTGCAGGAGCTCTCGCCGACCACATAGAGGCCGGGAAGGGACGAGCGGCCGTCGAGGTTCGTGGCGACCCCGCCCATCGTGTAGTGCGCCGCCGGAGCCACCGGGACGAGCTCCCACAGTGCGGCCATGCCGCCCGTGGCCAGGATCACCGCCCGGGCCAGCACGGAGACCGGGTCGGCGCGCCTCGGCCTCGCAGCGAGGCCGGCGCAGCGGCCGTCATGGGTAGCGAGCGACGCCGCGACGAGCGGGCACCTCGACGCGAGCGGGGGTGGCGGCCAGCGCGGACAGCTCGCGGGTGATCCGCATGCCCGTGGCGGCGCCGTCCGCGTGCACGATGGGCGCCGCGAGTGACCGCCCTCGAGGGCGAGGATCAGGTTCCGGCGGCGGTCGGCGTCGAACTGGACGCCGAGGTCCTCCAGGCCCCGGACGCGCGCGGGAGACTCCTCGCACAGCACCCGGGCGGCGCTGACGCGTCCCGCCCCGCGCCCGGCTTCGAGCGTGTCCTCGAGGTGGCGCAGCGGCGAGTCGTCGGCGGCCAGCGCCGCGGCGATACCACCCTGCGCCCAGTAGCTGGCGGTCTGCGCCAGCGGTGAGCGACTGACGAGAGCCACGCGAGCGCCCGCTCCCGCCGCGACCAGCGCGGCGTACAAGCCGGCGGCGCCGGCCCCGACAACTGCGACGTCGGTGCGCAGGGGCTCGCGCGGGATGGCGCCGGTACGGTACCGGCGCGCGTGCCCGTCTACCTACGCCATCCATCGTCGCTCCAGCACGACACGGGCTACGGGCACCCGGAGCGGGCGGAGCGGATCATGGCGCTGGAAGCCGAGCTCGAGCGGCGGGGCTGGCTCGGCTGGGAGCGCCGCGAGGCGCCTCGGGCGTCGGAGGAGCAGCTGCTCGCGGTGCACACCCGCTCGCACGTCGAGGCGGTTCGCGAGCTGAGCGCGCGGGCCGGCGCGTTCGACCTCGATACGCCCGTCAGCGAGGGATCGTGGGACGCCGCGCTGCGCGCCGCGGGCGGCGCCTGCGCGATGGTTGATGCGCTGCTCGCCGGGGGCGAGCGGGTCGGCCTCGCGGCGCTGCGCCCTCCGGGGCACCACGCCGAACGCGCCCGCGCCATGGGGTTCTGCCTGTTCTCGAACGTGGCGGTTGCCGCGCGCCACGCGATCGACGCGCTGGGCGTGGATCGCGTGTTCGTGCTCGACTGGGACGTGCACCACGGAAACGGGACCAACGCGATCTTCCGCGAATCACGCGAGGTCCTGTTCGCCAGCATCCACCAGTACCCGTTCTACCCCGGAACGGGGCCGCTCTCGGACGTGGGGTCGGGGCCGGGGGAGGGCTTCTCGATCAACCTGCCGGTGCCGGCGGGCAGCGGCGAGGACGTCTTCCTGTCGCTCGTCGAGCACGTGGCCGCTCCCGCCGCGCGGCACTTTGCGCCCGATCTGGTCCTGATCTCGGCGGGGTTCGACGCCCACCGCGCCGATCCCATCGGAGGTTGCACGCTTGAGACGTCGTCGTACGCGGAGCTGTCCCGGCACGTTCGCGCCGTCGCGGACGAGCTCGAGGTGCCTATCGGAGCGGTCCTCGAGGGTGGCTACGACCTCGAGGCGCTGGCCGGCTCGGTGGCCGTCACGATGGAGGCGCTCGCGGACGGCGGCGCGCCCCGGTCGGTCGAGCGACATGGCGTCGCGGAGGTGGCGGCCGGGAAGCTCGGACGGTACTGGGAGCTCTGACTCGGCGCCGCGCTCAGCCTGTCAGGGCCTCCTCGACCACGCGCTGTATGCCCCGGCGACGCCGCTCGATCGGAAAGCGCGTGAGGATTCGCTCGCGCGCTCGCCGCGCCACATCCGGGCCGAGCCCGAGCGCGCGCCTGACCCCGGCGGCCACCTCGGCGGGACGCTGGGACTCGATCAGCACGCCCGCGTCGCCCACGACCTCGGGCATGGCGGTCGCGTTCATCACCACCGGCACGCACCCGGCGAGCATCGCCTCCGCCACGGCGAGTCCGAAGCCCTCGTGCCGTGACGCCTGCACGTAGACGGCGGCGCGCCGGTAGCGGGCGTGCAGCTCGGCATCCGGGAGCCAGCCCGTGAACTGGACGTTCACGGGAGCCGCCGCGCGCAGCTCGTCGATCGCGTCGTCGAGCCACTTGCCGACGAAGACGAACCGGACGCTGGGCAGCTCCGCGGCCGCCCGCACGAACGGGAGCTGGCCCTTCTGCACGAGCGTCGTGCGGTTGACGGCGCCGACCGTGAGCGCCTCGCGCTCCTTCGCGCCGGGCCGCTCGCCGAACGGATCGGGCACGCCGAGGTGGAGGACCGTCACGCGTCTCCGCTGGATCGGTGTGTTGCGCTCGATCTCGCTCAGGCTGTAGTGCGAGTGCGTTACCAGCCGGCGGGCGCGGCGCATGATCCAGCGGCTCGCCCAGCGGCGCAGGCCGCCCTGTTGGTAGCCATAGCCGATGTCGGGCATGTTCGCCGTGTCGAAGCCGCCGACGATTAGCACGGACGGCTTGCGCAGGAGCCACGCCAGGGTGATCGGGAAGAAGGTGTGCCAGGAGGCAAACCATCCGAACACCACGTCCGCGCGGAGGACGCCTCCCACCACCGCGATGGGGTTCGGCACGCGGCCCGGCTGGTAGAGGTCCTCGACCTCGTAGCGCTCAGACAGGATCTGCCGATCGATCGCCACGAAGCTGGCCTGGCTGTTGTGGACGAAGAGGAGGCGCGTCACGCCCCTACCGTCTCGGGCACCTCGACGAACGCTGCGTGCCACTCGGACAGCTCGAGCAGGCAGTAGAGGATGCTCTTGTGGTCCGCGCGACCGCGGCGGTGCTCGTCCACCAGGCGAGCTACCGCCGCGGGGTCGACCAGGTCGGCGAGCTCCGAGCGTGAGGCGTAGCGCCGCTCGACCTCCTGGCCGAGGGATTGGCGAAGCCAGCCGTCGTAGGGGGTGGAGAAGCCGTGCTTCGGGCGGTCGGCGATCCCCGCCGGGAGGAGCTGCTCCATCGCCATGCGGTGGAGCCGCTTGCCGGCTCTGGGGCGGACCCGCTGACGCGCGGGGATCCGCTCGACGAAGCGCATCAGCTCGAGGTCGAGGAACGGCACACGCAGCTCTAGGCCGGCGGCCATGGACATCTTGTCGTTGCACAGAAGGATGCCGTCCGGCAGGAACATGCGGGTGTCCAGGTAGAGCGCCTGGTCGAGCAGGTTACGGCCGCCGACGTCGCGGAGCACGTCCCGGGCCGCCGCGAGACGCTCCTCCTGGGCCAGCCCTGCGGTCACGACGGCCGCCGCCCGGCCGCCTTTCGTCCCGTCCTGTGAGCCGGCCTGAGCCTCGGACGGCGCCCGGCCGGCGTCCGCTCGGTGCCGCAGTCGTCCGCCGCGGCCCCTCCCGTCGCGTCGGAGCAGCGCCACCCGCACCGGCTCGTCGGTGATCTCGACGAGCCGCAGCAGCCGCTCCGCCTCGCCCCGGCCACCCAGGAGGTGCGCGGTGCGCCGCGCGCGGGCGGCGCGGGGGAGAGCCCGGGCCAGCGCGGCCGCCGGCGCGGCCGCCGCCGCTGGGACGAGCCTTGCTCGGCGGAGCAGCGCCGCCGCCTGGTGGCGGCCGTAGCCGCCGTGCGGCTCGTCGGCGCCCTGGCCGGCGAGCACGACCTTCACTCGCTCGGCCGCGAAGCGCGACAGCTGGAGAAGCGCCGGTGCGCTCGGGATGCCGCATGGCTCCTCGAGCCGCGGGATGCAGCGGGTCAGCTCGGCAAGGAAGTCGGTCTCGGTCATGACCGTGGCGTGATGCTCCGTGCCGATCAGGCGTGCGCTCTCGGCGGCGTACTCGCGCTCGTCGAGGGTCGGCCCGTGGCCGGGGAAGCCGATCGTGAACGTGCTCGGCGGCGCACTCGAGCGGAGTGCCATGGCGGCGACGACGGCGGCCGAATCCACCCCTCCGGAGAGGAAGGCGCCATACGGAACGTCTGACATCATCTGGCGCTCGACTGCGTCGACGAAGCGCTCGGCGAGCTGCCTCGCTAACTCGTCGTCGGCGAGATCGGCGTATGGGCTTCCGGGCGCCTCGCGCCAGCTCTCGATCCGTGGCGCGGCGTGCTCCTCGGCCACCAGCGTGGACGCCGGCGGCAGCTTTGAGATTCCCTCGAACAGCGTGCGCGGCGCGGGTACGAAGCGGCAAGCCAGGTAGTGGTCGAGCGCGACGCGATCGACCCCTGGGCGCACGACGCCGGCCGCGAGAAGTGCGCCGATCTCCGACGCGAGCGCAACTCGGCGACCGTCGCTCCACCAGTAGAGAGGCTTCACACCGAACTGGTCACGGGCGGCGAAGAGCCGGCGCCGGCGTTCGTCCCAGAGGGCAAACGCGAAGATGCCGTTCAGCCGCCGGACGCAGTCGACGCCGTGCTGCTCATAGGCATGCACCACGACCTCGCTGTCCGAGTGGGTGGCGAACCGGTGCCCGCGTTCCTCGAGGCCGGCGCGGAGCTCGCGGTGGTTGTAGATCTCGCCGTTGACGATCGCGGTGATCTGCCGGTCCTCCGAGTCGAGCGGCTGGTCACCGCCTTGCACGTCGATGATCGCCAGTCGGGTGTGGGCCAGCGTGACCGGCCCGATTCGCCTGACGGCGTCACCGTCGGGACCACGGTGGCGTAACGCCTCGACGACCCGCTGCGCGCACTCGGTCCCCGTCGCGCCGGCCGGATCGAGGATGGCTCCGATCCCACACACGCGGCCGGATCATGGCACGGCGCTCTCCCGTAACGCACTTGTCACGCCCGCGTCTGGAGCCGTGCGTCGAGACGGCGGAGCATCGGCCTCGCCCAATCAATCCAAGGAGGTCGAGGGATGTACCGCTTGATGGGACGCATGCACGCCGGCCTGCTCGCGCTCCGCCGCGACGCCGGTCAGGGCACGGTCGAATACGTCGCGCTTATCCTGCTGGTGGCGCTCGTCATGGCCGGCGTGATCGCGGCGATGAAGGGCTTCCGAACCGACGAGGGCAAGGAGCTCGGCGACGTGATCATCGGGAAGATCAAGGAGGCGGTCCGGAAGGTGCAGTTCTAGAGGCGATGCGCTAGGTAAGCGATTCCGCTTGCAGAGCGGAACGAAGACTCGCCTCGACCCGTCTCGACCCGCCGTGTGGGACGGGTTTGTCCCGCGGTTGTCCCGCACCAGCGCGACGTCCTACGGAGACGGGACGATCCCGTCCCATGGGCCGGTGGGCTCACAAGCCTCTCGGACGACCAGAAGGTCGCGGTCGTCCGCGCCCAGCTCGAGGACGGCATTGCCGTCGAGGAGGTGGTCGAGCTCGCCGCCGCCGGCCGGCTCTACGGGCTCGAGCCGTTCGACATCTCCCCGAGCGCCGCCCGTGAGCTACGCGCCGAGGCGGAGCGAGAGCGTCCGACCAACGGCGGCCCGAAGTGGGAGCTGCGCCGCGCCCGAGCGATCGCCGAGGCGGCCTTGCCCGCGTCGAAGCGATGGAGAACCCAACGGCCGAAAGACCTTCACGCCGCCCGACAGGCGGCGCAGATCATCCGAGACGCCGACAGCGAGGCGGACAAGAAGGCCGCACGGCAACGAGCAAGCCGATCCCGGGCCAAGCGCCACTGGAAGTGCCGCAGGCTGGCCGACGAGCTCGCCTGGCCGGAGGACGCCGAACGGTGCGGCTGCGCTGACGATTACGTCTGCGTCCTCTTCCGCATCGTGAGCCGAGGAACGCGGGGACACCGAGCTAGGGTCGGCAGACGGCGTGGATTTGAAGCCTTACGCGCTCGTCGTCGCCGACCAACTTTCCCGTGCGGACCGTGACGCGCACCCGGCCGCGCCGCACCGCGTGCCGGACGTCCAGCTGGCGGAGTTCCCGCGCCGTGGGCGGGCGGCGCTCGAAGAAGCCGACGCCCGCGGAGCCCCTCACCAGCCGCTCGCGGCTGCGGCATGCGTGCGAGTAGGTCCTCGTACGCCGCGGGCGCAGCCGGCGAGTCGTGATGCGGCGCTGGGTCGAGCGGCGCTGGGTCGAGCGGCCCTCGCCGACCGCCGCTGCGGATGCTCCTCCCAGGCAGCCGATCAGCGGCTGAAACGAAGCCGCCCTCGGAATGGGGTTGATGGCCAGGAAGCCGACGCCGCTCGTATTCTGGTAGACCCCCGCCCCCGGATACAGGTCCACGGAAACGCCCAACTGGTACTGATTGGCGTCGGGCCGGTAGTCAGCTCCCACCGCGGCCCCGCTGGCGCAGTTGGCCCCCCAGCTCGCGGTGGGCGGCAGATCGGTCCTCTGCAACGCGGGGACCGCCACCCAGGGCCCCGCCAGGGTGGTGCAGTTGGCGATCGGCTGCCCGGTGTACGTGTTCCTGCATTCCGCGCTGCCCAGGGCGGGCGAGGCGGTGGCGAGCGCGAGCACACTGCAGACGCCGGCGGCGAGCAGAAGGCGAGGGAGGGGAATCACGCGAGAGGTCCTTTCTTGCCGAGGCCAGCACTACCCGGGTCGCTCCGGGCGACGTGCCGTCGTTGATTGAGCGGCGTGGCCGTCGGCGAATGTACCGGAGTCCTGCCGCTGTGCGTCTGGGGTCGCCGCGCGAACCTTGGCGCATGGATACGACGAGGGTTGCGACGTAAGAAGCAGGGCCGGCCTGACGATTCAGCGCTGTCACCAGACCTTCCCGCCGGGGACGGTGGTGCAGGCCCGCCCGGAGGCGAAGGTCGCCCCCGGCGCTTGTGCCGGCGCTTGTGCGACTCGCCTATCGGACCTTCGCGCATCGGACCCCCGGAACGGCGGAATTCTTCCCGAGTGCAGAGCCGGGGCCTCTGCGCGTCGTCAACGGCAGCTACGACCCCGTAAGCACTTGAGACCCTCCCCGGCAGGTTCGGGGAGTCCTCCCTAAGTTGGCGCGTCGGGTACGGCCTCGGGCCGGTGTCGGGATCTCTAGTTGGGGCGTTCTTACGGCTCACGGCCGCCGGACCCAGTCGTGGATCGTCGCCCTGCTGACGCAGAGCACCTCGCCGATCTGGCTGGCTGTCTCCGAACGAGCAGGCAGCCAGCGTCGCCATGAGGAGGACGAAGACGCCTGCGAGCTTCATGCCAACCCCCCGCGCGGTGAAGGCTTCGAACCAGCGGCGATCTCAGGGCTCGATCCTCTTGTCGTAGGCGGAGTCTCCGTACCAGCACGGGCGGCTCTCGACGCGGTTGACGGGTGTGTAGCCAGGGAAGCGCCCGACTGAGTAGTCGACGTAGCGGAGCCAGGTCGTCTTTCCCGCCTCAACTGCACGCCTGTGGAACCACGGCTCGTACAGGCCGGGCTTGGTCGGATCGAACGGGCTGTCGCTCGGAGGCTGCTTCCAGAGGTTGTCGAAGATTGGGCCCGGCGCGGGTTCGAAGTTCCTGACCGCCAGGGGGCCGTTCGGGAAGTCCTCGATGAGCGGCCCCTTGCCCGGCGCGTACCAGACCGGCTTCTGCGGGCTCATGTTCTGGTCGAACCCGAGGATGGGCGTCCACGAGGCGTTGTCGGAGAGCGGCCTGAAGGGGTTGAACACCTCGCCGCTTCTTATGCAGCTCAGGTCGTTGAGGCGGGGGGCCTTCGGCTGCCTGAACTTGAACATCCAGTACGCTCGGGGCAGCAGGCGCTGCCAGATCCACTGCGCGCCGGCCGTCCTCAGCTTCGGCCCCAAGCTGTCGACCGTCTCCTTTCTGAGCTGCGGGGGGCCGGCGACTGTCTTGAGCTTGGCGTAGTCGGAGAGCGCCTGATCCCCGAGCCGGTCGAGCTGGGATATGACCTGCAGGTAGCGGTCTGCCATCTCGTTGGCGAGCTGATAGGCGGCCACGGTGGCCTCGTCGAAGGTCGGCTGTCCGTTCTGGTCGGTGGTCGTCTCGCTGGCCGCGGTGATCATCTCGGTGAGGGCGCCCAAGACGGTGGCGACGTCGCCGCCTCCGGGGAAGAGGGAGAGCACCGCGAGGCCGACGGTCATGAGCTGGCTCATCGACGGCGTGGCCTCGCCCTGCGGGCCTTGCATCGTCGTGCTGGCCCGACGCGTGATCCAGTCGAGGATGTCCTTGAGGTCGATGTACGCGGCCGTCTGAGTCTGGT
The DNA here is from genome assembly GCA_014534235.1 of Thermoleophilaceae bacterium. Lineage (GTDB taxonomy): Bacteria > Actinomycetota > Thermoleophilia > Solirubrobacterales > Thermoleophilaceae > JACVRW01. The sequence goes on from JACVRW010000008.1 coordinate 10,967, forward strand.
CGAGCGGGCGCTCGAACAGCTCGAACTTGGAGGTCACCGTCTCGCGCCAGGCGACCTCCTGGAGTAGCTCGCGCTGGACGTCCTGGCAGTCCTGCTTGGTGAAGCTATCGCCGTCCGCGTCCGTGCCGTCCGCGCAACTGAGCGCGTCGGGCCCCGCTCCGCGCAGCTTGGGCACGATCGTCGTGTTCCACGGCAGGGTGGCGCTGCAGTAGGCGTTGCGGAAGGTGCGCGCCTGCTGGCACCAGGACGAGTCGGGCTGATAGTGGATGTCGTTAGCGGGCAGGACCTTGTCCGTGATCCAGCTGAGCGCCGCTTGGTGTCCTTTGTCGCAGGGCGCTTGGATCGTGTTGTTGCTCGCGTCGAGGCCACACGGCCAGCTCGACGGCGACTGGGCGAGGATGTTTGCCAGGCCGTAGTCGAAGCCGCCGCCCAAGTCGGAGAGCAAGGGCGCCCACTGCGAGCTGTCGTTCAGGGCGAGGTCGCCGCTCAGGCGGCCCTCACGCGCACCATACGGCTTCGTTAAGGGATAACTCGCCTCCTGCGCGGCCGGCCAGGAGCACGCGCCGCAGCCGACGAGGGCGTAGCCGCCAGAGCCGTCGAGCGTGTTGAACACGTGCGCCGTGCCCCCCAGGGACTCGATGGCCAGGGCGATGTCGGCCCAAGCGGGAGTGGTCGGCTTAGGGTTGTTGATGCTCTGCACGAAGACCAGGGCGCCCGTGTTGCGGAGCGTTTGCAGCTGCCGGGCCACAATGGCCTGGGTGGCCGCGTCCGGGAAATCTCCTCCGTTGACCTGGGTCACATACGGAGTCCCCTGCACGGGCCGCAGCGAGCTGCGGTCGAGGGCAAGCATCATGAAGCCGGCCTGGCCCCCCTGGGGGACCGGACCCGACGTCCACGAGCGCGAGCCAACCTCGATCCGAGCCTGGGGCTGGCCGTTGACGGTGACTTGGCGGCTGTCGAACTCTGGTGTGACCGGGCGCGCGAGCGTGAACAGCCCGTGGTTGTCGAGCTGCAGGTAGCCCGTGAGCGCCCCCGCGGCGTCGGGGCTCGCGTTCGGGTCGCGCGCCACGGCCCGGCCCACGTTGACGATGTCCGGCTTCGTCGGGTCTGGGTTGGAGGTCGGCCCAACCGGGGTAAGCGCGGCGAAGCCCGAGCTGGGGTAGTCGGGCGGCAGGGGGGCTTTCACTCCGGGCTCGCCGGCGAGGATCACCAGATAGCTTCGCCCTTGCGTCTTGGCCGCGTTGACGACGTTGGCGAGGTGGTTCTTGTAGGCGACCTGGCCAAGCGCTCCAGGAACGAACGACGTCGCCTCGAGCGGCGTCAGGGAGCAGCGGTCGAGCACGACTAGGCCGACGCCGGTGGCTAGGTACGGATAGCTCTTGTCGCCCACCTGGATGGCTGGGTCATTCCCAGCCCGAGCGTGGGTGTTGAGCGCCGCCCCGACCGGAGGAAGGTTCGGCTGGACGCAGGCGTCGAGCACGTCGGTGGCGCTCGGGGCGCCGGGCCCGCGGCCGCGCACCCGCAGCCGCAGGCGGTAGCGGCCGGGACGATCCGGGATGAAGGCCGGCCGGGTGCTCCGCCGGCGAAGCAGCCGCGGGCTCGCGCCCTTCGGCCTTTGCAGCACGCGCCAGGCAAAGGCCAGGCGCTCCCCCCGCCGCCGCGGGCGCGAGGCGCGGGCATCGAGGCGCACCCGCGCCCCGGCGCGCACACGCCGGTGGCGGCCCGCCGCCGCCAGCGGGCGGGCGCGCGAGACGAACACCACCCGGCGCTCGCGGTCGAAGGCGCCGCGCTGGTGCCAGACGGTGATCGTGAGGCGGTTACGCCCGAAGCGCAGGCCGTCGTCGGCCGCAAGCCGCCCGCGACGCACTATGCCGCCGGTGAGCCCGCCCGGGACTGCCCGCCCGTTTAGGCGCACCGCGACCCGCTCGACCCGCCCACGCAGCCGGGCCCGCATGCGCAGCGTGCCGCTCGTGCGGAGGACGTGGCGCCGCGCCGCGCCGGGCAGGCGGACGCTCAGCAGGCGGGAATGCCGGCGCCCCTTGATGACCCGGACATGGTCGAAGTCGCGCCGCCCGCGCCGATCGCCGGTGCGGACGACGAGGTCGTTGGGGCCTCGGCGCAGCAGCCGGCGGGGAATCAGCGCGCTGCGCCTGCGCGCGGATCGACGCCCGAACCTTCGGGTGACATCCCTCCGGTCGACCCAGGCGCGAAAGCTCGTCGTGCCGGGGCGCAGGCTGACCACCACGCGGAGGGCCCGGCCGGTCAGGAGCTTGTCGTCGCGCGGTGTGATGATCCGGGCCAGCTTCGCCCGAGGGCCGAGGAGCAGCGACCGGGACGTGGGGGCGTTCCCGCCCTGGGCGCCGGCCGCCTCGGGCGACGAAGCCGATACTTGGGCCCACGCGGAATGGGCGCGACCGGCTCCCCCCGGCGGGAGAGCGGAGGCCACGGTGATCATCAGCACGAGCGCAAGAACCCGGACCACCGCGGCGATGGCGCCAACCCAGAGCGGCGCGCGCGGCGAGCGCTTCCCGGGCCGGCGACCTCGTCTGGGGTGGACCGGCACGCCGGCGCAGGCTGTCGATCCCAGGACCGGCTGAGGTCGGCCAGGCGCCGCGACGTCAGGCCGCGGGAGCGGGCCGTCGGCGAGCGCGCTGGTCCCCCGCGGCGCGGCGCCAAACGTGGCCCCCACGGCGTGCAGCCAGGCGAATGGCATCGCCGCGCGGGCGTGCTGAAGCGGGCCGATCACGGCCGGGGGGAGCTTCTCAGGATCGGAAGGTTGGCCGCGCCGCCCCGCGCGCCTTTGGGCTTCGGCCTCATGACGTGGTCGCCTCTTCATCACTCCCTTTCTGGCAGCGGCCGCTACTCTCTTTAGGCGGCGGCCGCTGGGCCGGGGACACAGCCAAGCACGCGGCATCCCAGTCGGCACTAGGGAAACCCCAATGTTTCCCCCAATCTTTGCCGCGGCTTGGGCGCCGGCGTGACATGGGCCCCGTCCGCGGCGTGGACTCCCTCCAGGTACTCGACCAACGAACTCGTCGGTGCGCTGCTGGTGTGCGATCCAGCGCTGCCTGGGCTTCGCACCTTGAGCGCCCACTGATTCGAGCCAAGGCGAAGCGTAGTTCGGAGCAAGGGGATCACGGCGCGCCACGCGCGCTCGTGCCCGAGGCGAGAGGTGGAGGTCGCTGCGGCTGCACGCCGACCTTCCAAGAGCAGGTGTGGGATGCACGCGCCGGAAAGCGCATCACGCGCAGCTTCACCACGATCACAGGCGCGCGCCAGTGGCGCCAGGACGCCAGCTCGGCGTTGCGCGCCCAAGAGCGGCTCACCGAACTGACGCTGTCGCGGCTACAGCGCTACGTGGACCGGCTCGCCGCCAACGCGCTCGCACAGACCATCGGGCTGACCGTGGCCCCGCTCAGAGCCATCTACAGCCGCGCTGAGCGGCTCGGCCAGGTATCCGGCAACCCAACGAGGGGCTTGGCCCTACCGGCCCCCAGAGCACCGGAGCGGCGCATTGCTGACCCTAGCCAGGCGACGGCTCCCCCCCTGCTCGAACAGAAGCTGAACAGCGACGACGCTCTCGTATTCGGCGGCGCGAATCGCGGCGCGCAAGATGGCCGAGCGCGGTGTTCGGGCGATGCGAGCCGCGGGGCTCAAGCCGCTGTCAATCCACGACTGCCCCCACACCTACGCGCCGCTGATGATCGCGGCGGGCGTAAAGGCGCGGGGATTGTCCGAGTTCATGGGCCACGCCACGATCGCGATCACCTTCGACCTTTACGGACACCTGATGCCGGCGCGCAGGAGGAGGCCGCCGGGCTGCTCGACGCATTCTTGGCGCGATCGGCTGGGGACGGACTGCAGCCAGATTGCAGCGCACCCGCAGCAACCCCGCTCACAGAGCGGAGCGGCGCATAGGGTGCAGTTCTAGGTGGCGACGCTCCAGATCCCACCGCGGGCGTCGGCCGCTTCGGCGCGCGTGCCGGCGTCCGCGCTGGCCATGGTCATGACACCTCGGCCTCTGTAGCGCGCGCGCCGGTCTCGCATGCGTTCGACCTCCTGCTGGATATGGCCGCGTAAGGTCGAGCGCGTGCGGGCGTACCGCCAACATATCCGTGGTGGCCAGGCGGCAGCGTCGGCGCCGGCTCGATGTCTGCGGCGGCGGGCGCCGCGGCCGTGGCGCGCAGCATCGTCCGCCGCCGTGGCCCCGCGCCCGGTCTTGCCCCGGCCGGGCGCCGCCGGCGCCGCCCAAATGACCGCCGGGGCGTGGGTGGGATAACGGGCGGTCGGCCGGCGCCCCTCGCGTCCGGCGCGCACCGTGTCATCCAGGGGTCGCTAACGACCCTTAGGTGACACACCCATCGCCGGCAGGGGAGCCGGATTCGGCCTCGCCCTCGCCGCGCCCCGTGCGACCATTGCGCCCGTGGCGATCCGCGATCGAAAGCTGCCCGTCGCCGTCTTCGACTCGGGAGTCGGCGGCCTGACCGTGCTGCACGAGTGCCTCGTGTCGCTTCCGCACGAGGACTTCGTCTACCTCGGCGACACTGCCCGCTTTCCGTACGGCGACCGCTCGCCGGAGGAGCTGCTCGCGTTCGCCCGCGAGCTCGCGGGGATCCTGCTCGATCGCGGCGCCAAGCTGCTTGTGGTGGCGTGCAACTCCGCCACCGCCGCGGCGCTCCCGGCGCTCCGCGAGGACCTCCGCGGGCGGCTACCGGTAATCGGCGTCGTCCGACCCGAGTCGCGGCTTGCCGCGGCCGCTACGCGGAACGGCCGCGTCGGGCTGCTCGCCACCCCCGCGACGGTGGCCAGCGGCGCCTACGAGCGGGCGCTGGCCGACGAGGCGCCCGCGGGCGAGCTGCATGCGGTCGCCTCGGCAGAGCTGGCCACCCTGATCCAAGAGGGCGGCGAGGTCGACCATCGGGTGGTCAGCTGCGTGGACGGCCTGTGCCGGCCGCTCCGCGCCGCAGGCGTGGACACGGTCATCCTCGGCTGCACCCACTACCCGCTTGTGCGCCCCGTGCTCCAGCGGGCCCTCGGTCGGGGCGTCGTGATCGTTAGTTCTGGACAGGCCATCGCCGATGAGGTCGAGGCGCAGCTGCGGCAGGCGGACCTCGAGACCGACCATCGCCGGCGGGGCGAGTACCGCTTCCTCGCTACGGGCGAGCCGGAGGAGTTCCGCCGTGTGGGCACCCGGTTCCTGCAGCTGCCGATTACGGAGGTCCAGCACGTGGCGGTGTCCTTGCCGAGAAGCCGGCAGCGAATCGGTGACCACTCGCGACCGGCAGGCGCTTCGCGCGACCGCGCGCCCCAACGCCGCGGCCGCCCCAGCGTGACCGGCGATCCGAACGCCGCTCGGAGCATCGCGTGACCGGTGCTCCGAACGTCGTGAGGAGCATCGCGTGACCGGTGCTCCCAACGTCGCGAGGAGCCGCGCGTGACCCGCGGCCGCGGCGATGGCCGCTCCCCGGACGAGCTTCGGCAGGTCCGCATCGAGCCCGGCTTCGTGCGCGCCGCGACGGGCTCGGCGCTCATCGAGGCCGGCGGCACGCGCGTGGTCTGCACGGCCTCGGTGCAGGACGACGTGCCCAGGTGGATGGCGGGTCAGGGCCGCGGCTGGGTGACCGCCGAGTACGGGATGCTCCCGGCCTCCACCGGCGAACGCAAGCCGCGCGACATCTCCAAGGGGCGTCCCGACGGGCGCACGGTGGAGATCCAACGGCTGATCGGCCGGTCGTTGCGCGGCGTGGTGGACTTTGAGGCCCTCGGTGAGCGCACCGTATGGGTCGATTGCGACGTCCTCGAGGCCGACGGTGGGACGCGGTGCGCCGCGATCACCGGCGGCTACGTGGCTCTCGAGCTTGCCCTCCGCCGCGTGGCGGAGGAGGGTGGGCTAGCGACGCTGCCCCTGACCCAGTCTGTCGCCGCGGTCTCCTGCGGGATCGTCGGGGGCCGCGCACTGCTTGATCTCGACTACGCCGAGGACTCACAGGCCGAGGTCGACGCGAACGTTGTCATGACCGGCGACGGCGGGCTCGTAGAGGTGCAGGCCACCGCCGAGCGCACTCCCCTCTCCCGGGCGTCGCTCGACGAGCTCCTCGCGCTCGCGGCCTCCGGGATCGAGCGGCTCCGCGTGGCTCAGCAGGAGGCCGTGGCCGCCGCCGCGGGCACTTAGCCATGCGCCTCGTCCTCGCGAGCCGCAACGAGAACAAGCTCCGCGAGCTGTCCGGACTCATGGCTCCGTACGTGCTGCTGCCGCTTCCAGCGGATGTGGTCCTTCCGCCCGAAACCGGTACGACGTTCGCCGAGAACGCCCTGATCAAGGCTCGGGTAGCGGCGTCGGCCACCGGCCACCCGGCGATCGCCGACGACTCCGGGATCGAGGCAAGGGCTCTCCGCGGCGCGCCCGGCGTGTGGTCTGCCCGCTACGCCGGCGAGGGCGCGAGCGATGAGGAGAACCTCGCCAAACTCCTCGATGCCGTGCCCGAGGACGGCGATCGCCGGGTGGCGTACGTCTGCGCGCTCGCGTACGTGGAGCCGGGCGGCCGGGAGGAGCTCGTGCACGGACGCTGCGAGGGCGTGCTCGCCCCCGAGCCGCGTGGCCGCGGCGGATTCGGCTACGACCCCGCGTTCGTGCCGGACGACTACGCGGACGGGCGGACGATGGCCGAGCTCACCCCCGCGGAGAAGGACGCTGTCAGCCACCGCGGCAGGGCTGCCCGGGCGCTGGTCAGGCGGCTGCGCGACGTGGAGCACGAGAGCCGGCCGCCAAGCCTCCTGGGCGTCGCGCGCCGGCGGGGCGGCGAGCACGCGCGGCGGGCGGGACGCCGACGGGGCAGCAGGGGATGAACGCGCCGCGGCTGTCTCGGCGCCTCCTCGGCGGTGCCGCCGGTGCGCCCGCCGGCGTGGTCGGCGCGGACGCGCAGGCGCCCCGCAAGGAGCGGGCCGCGGCCATCTCGATCCTCTCGAACACGCTGCTGATCGCCCTGAAGGTCGTGGCCGGAGCGGTCACCGGCTCGATCGCGATTCTCACGGAGGCGGCCCACTCCGCCATTGACCTGATCGCATCCGTGATCGCCTACTTCTCGGTGCGGAAGGCGGAGGAGCCGGCCGACGAGTCGCACCCCTACGGCCACCAGAAGGTCGAGAACCTGGCGGCCGCGATCGAGGGGATGCTGATCCTGGTTGGCGCGGCCGTCATCGTCTACGAGTCGGTGCGCCGCCTGGCTGAGGGCGCCGAGATCGAGTCGCTTGGAATCGGCATCGCAGTGATCGCCTTCTCCGCGGTCGCCAACTTCGGCGTCTCCGGTTACCTCTATCGCCAGGCGCGGGTCACGGACTCGCCCGCGCTCGAGGGAGATGCCGCCCACCTGCGCACCGACGCGATGACCTCGGTCGGGGTATTGATCGGGCTCGTGCTCGTCGAGGCCACCGGCCTGACGGAGCTCGACGCGATCACGGCGCTGATCGTGGCGGTCGCGATCGTGGTCGCGGGCCTCCGCATCGTCACGCGCTCGAGCCGGGTGCTGGTGGACGAGGCGCTGCCCGCCGACGAGCTCGACGCGGTCCGCGACGCGATCGAGCGCCATGGCGCGCCCGAGGTCGTCGGCTTCCACAAGCTGCGCGCCCGGCGCGCCGGGAGCCGGCGCTACGTCGACCTCCACGTGCAATTCCGGGACGGCACGACGCTGCGCCGGGCGCACGAGATCTCGCACGAGCTGCAACGAGCGATCCGCGAGCGACTCCGAGGGGCGGACGTGCTGATCCACCTCGAGCCCCAGGAGGCCGCGGACCCGGTCAGAGCAAGTTCACCGCAGCCGCCGCACCGACGGCGAGCAGCACGCCCGAGTACCCGACGTACCCGTTGACGAGCAGCAGGAGGGCGGTGATCAGGCAGATTGCCACCGTCACGAGCCATGAGATTCGAGTGAGGGGCACGCCGCTATTCTGACCGCGATGGCCGCGACGCTCACCCCGGAGCGGACCGCGGCGCGGCTGTGCGAGCTCTCCTCCGACGCCCGCGCCGCCGTCCTCCTCGATGCGGCCGGCGCGATCGCCGGCTGGAGCGAGCTCAATCGGGAGCGGGCCGACGCCTTCGCCGACCTGACCCGCGAACTCTTCGCGACGGTCGACCGCGCCACCCGCGACTGGGACGCCGACCCCGCGGAGCAGGTCGAGGTGCAGCTGTCCGGCGGCGCCGCCTTCGCTTCGCGGACGCCGCGGTGGACGCTGGCGGTGGTGGCGAGGCGGGGCGCGCTCTCGTCGCTGATGCTCTACGACCTTCGCGCCGTGCTGGGCGAGCTGGAGGGTGGCCCGCCGATCCGCCGGGCCGCGGCGGCCGAGGCGACGGGCGCAGGGCCCGCGTCCGAGGAGGATGCCGCAAGCGATCTCCCGATTCCGGAGCTGGGACGGGACACGGACGACGAGGACGCGTCGTGAAGGAGCGGCGCAAGGGTCCGATCGGGCGCGCGGCCGACCTCGCGGAGGGCGTCGCGGCGGCGGTGCGTCGGATGCAGCGAGAGCGCGAACCCCGGGTGCTCGTGTACGACCAGACGGGGTACGCCCGCCTCGTGCAGCCCGAGTCCCGCGGGCACGCGCGGATCCTCGAGATCGGCGAGCGGATGATCCAGCTCGCGGACGGTGCGGAGATGCCCGAGGAGATCCGGCGCGGTGAGCGCGAACCGTCCGCGACGCGCACGCGGCGGTCCGACGGCGGAGGCGGCCGGTCGCGGCCCCCCGCGGGCCACTCGAGGCGGTCGCGCGGCCGCGCCGGGGAGACCGAGTGACGCCCGTGGAGCCGGATGTCGCCGTCCGCGCGCTCGGGCGCGTGCCGCGAAGGGCCGGAGAGACCGAGTGACGCTCGTGGAACCGGACATCGCCGCCCGCGTGCTCGAGGGGGCGCTGGTTCGAGGCGGCGACCTCGCCGAGCTCTACGCGGAGTCCCGGCGAGGCTTTTCGCTGTCGCTCGACGACGGCCGCGTGGAGCGGCCGCAGAGCGGCCGCGAGCGCGGTGCCTGCATACGCGTCGTGAAAGGGGAATCGACCTATTACGGCTACGTCGACGGTGTCGACGAGAGCGACCTCCTGCGCGTAGCGCAGTCGGTGGCACAGGCGCTCCGGGGCGACGAGCGAAGGCCGGCCGGCCTCTCTGCGGCGACCGCTGCTGAGAGCCACCCGGTGAGAACCCGGCCCGAGGAGGTGGAGGCCGCGCGCAAGGCAGACCTGTTGCGGACCTGCGACGAGCGGGCCCGTGCCGCCGGCGCCGAGGTGTCGCAGGTGCGCATCGGCTACGGGGAGTCGCGGCGCCTCGTCGAGGTCTACAACTCTGGCGGCCGTGCCGCCTCCGACGACCGCACGAGGGTCCGGTTGAGCGCGCAGGTCGTCGCGCGCAGGGACGGACGCGTGGAGACCGGGACCGAGACCCGCGGCGGACACGCCGGCTGGGAGCTCCTCGAGAGCGATCCCGACGAGGTCGCCGTCAGCGCCGCGCGCAAGGCGCTGGCGCTGCTCGACGCCGTCGACGCCCCGACCGGACGGCTGCCCGTCGTCGTGGGAAACGGGTTCGGTGGCGTGCTCCTCCACGAGGCGGTGGGGCACGGCCTCGAGGCGGACGCCGTACAGAAGCGGGCGAGCGTGTACGCGGGGAGGCTCGGCGAGCAGGTCGCGCCCGAGCTGGTCACCGCGTACGACGACGGCCGCCGCGAGGGCGACTGGGGGAGCGACGGCATCGACGACGAGGGGACGCCCACCCGCCGGACGACCGTGATCGAGGAGGGCCGTCTCAGCTCCTACCTCTACGACCTGCTGCGAGCGCGCCGGGACGGGGTCGACTCCACCGGCAACGGCCGCCGGGAGTCGTTTCGCCACCCGCCGATGCCCCGGATGACGAATACCTTCTTCGCGCCGGGCGAGGCGACGCCCGAGGAGCTCATCTCTGAGGTCGAGCGCGGCCTGTACGCGGTCTCGTTCGGCGGCGGTCAGGTCGAGCCCGCGACGGGCGAGTTCGTCTTCGGCGTCTCCGAGGGCTACCTGATCGAAGGCGGGCGGGTGACGGCTCCGGTCCGCGGGGCGACCCTCGTGGGCAACGGCCTGGAAGCGCTGCGGGCGATCGACGGTGTGGCCGGGGACCTCGAGATCGCGACGGGGTACTGCGGCAAGGCCGGTCAGTCAGTTCCGGCCGGCGTCGGTCAGCCCCACGTGAGGATCCGCGAGCTCACGGTGGGGGGCACGGCGGCATGAGGTCCCCCGGCCGCCTCCGCCATCCCCGGTGCGCGCGGCGCGGACGTCCGCGGCGGATGCTCCCGCGGCCGCCGGCGTGGGGCGCGGCGTCGTGAACCTCGCCGCGCCGAGCCGCCGCGCGGTCGAGGCCGCACTCGCCGCGGGAGCCAGCGACGCCGAGGCGTGGGTCGAGGAGAGCACGAGCCGCCGGGTGCGGGTCTACGACGGCCGGGTCGAGAGCCTGAGCGACGCCGGCGGCCGCGGTGTCGGCGTCCGCGCTTTCGTCGGGGCCCGCGCCGGGTACGCCTACGGGACCGACCTCTCCGACCGCGGCGTCTCCGAGGTGGCGGCCGCGGCGCGCGAGGCGGCGGAGGTGGCGGACGAGGACGAGCACGCCGGGCTTCCCGGCGAGTTCGGCGCCGCCGCGGTGGACGGGTTCGCGTCGGGCGAGTTCGGTGCGTGGTCGACCGAGCGCAAGGTGGAGCTGACGCTGGCCGTCGAGCGCGCCGCGCGGGCCCGCAAGGGTGTGACCCAGGTCGAGAGCGCCGTGTACTCGGACGCCGAGGGCACGGTCGCGATCGCGAACTCGCGCGGCTTCGCGGCGGACTACTCGTCCACCCAGGCGTGGGCGTACGCGTCGGCCTTCGCGGGGGAGGGGGCGGAGCTCATGACCGGGCTCGGCGTGGGCCTCGGGCGCGATCCCGCCGCCCTCGACGCCGAGCGGATCGGTGGCGAGGCGGCCGAGCGTGCGGTAGCGCTCGTGGGCGCCCGCCAGCCTCGAAGCGGGCGCTGCCCGGTGCTGCTCGATGCCTTTGTGGCCGCTTCGTTCGTCGGCTTCGTGGCCGGGATGCTGTCGGCCGACGCGGTCCAGCGCGGCCGCTCGCTGTTCGCGGGCCGCGAGGGCGACGAGGTCGCCGACCCCGCGCTGGCCGTGGCGGACGACGGCATCGACCCCGAGGGCCCTGCCAGCGCGCCGTTCGACGGCGAGGGCTCCCCGACGCGCCGGACGCCGCTGCTCGGAGACGGCCGGCTGCTCACGTTCCTGTTCGACGTCCGCACCGCGCGCAAGGCGGGGCGGGCCACCACGGGCAACGCCCGCCGCGGCTCATACCGCTCGCCGCCGTCGGTCGCAACGACGAACGTGATCGTCGAGCCCGGGACCGAGGACCTCGAGGGTCTCGCCCGGCTGGCCGGGGACGGCCTTTACGTCACGGACGTCGCCGGACTTCACTCGGGCGTCAATCCCGTGTCGGGCACGTTGTCCGTGGGCGCGTCGGGGCGGCTGATCGAGAACGGCGAGCTGGCGGCACCGGTTCGGGAATTGACGATCGCCAGCGATCTCGTCTCCATGCTCGGCGCCGTACAAGCCGTGGGCGCCGAAGCCCGCTGGGTGCCGTTCGGAGGCAGCGTCAAGGCGCCCCCGCTGCTCGTCGGCGAGATGTCCGTCTCGGGCTCCTGAGCGCCCGCCAAGGCGCCAAACTCCCGTCGCTTCGCTCGGGGATCTCCAGTTACTCGACCCGAATGAGCGTGATCTTCCGCTTTCCAAGCGGGATTTCCGCCGCTCTCGTCCGGGTTCGTTGTTAGGTTGCCCCCGGTTAGTGACCACCGGCAAGGAGGAGATCGTGACAAAGGCCGAGTTCGTCGACCGGGTCGCGCAGGAATCCGGCCTCGGAAAGAGCGAGGCCGGCAAGGCGGTCGACGCGGTCCTCGACACCATCAGTGAGGTCCTGTCGCGCGGCGGCGAGGTCAACTTCACCGGCTTCGGAAAGTTCTCCGTCGCGGAGCGCGGCGCTCGCCAGGGCGTGAACCCCCAGACCGGCGACCGGATCGAGATAGCGGCGACGCGGGTACCGCGATTCTCCGCCGGGTCTGCCCTCAAGTCCGCCGTCAAGGGGTACTAGACGGCTGCAAAGCGGCGCCAGCCGGCGTCCTCGGTCGCGGATGGGCTAGTCGCCCTATCCGCTGCCTGCGTCCTTCGCTGGCTTGCTTTTCGCCGTCTATGACGGCCTGGCCAACTTCTTCGGCCGATGAACCCGAGGGTTCGCGGCTGCACTTTGCCGACCGGCTCGCCGCCCTAGTCGAGGAGCGCCGTAGCCGTCTTGTGCTCGGGCTCGATCCCGATCCCGCCGCGCTCTGGCCGGCGGCGCTCGAGCGGATCGGCGCGGGGGGTGACGGGCCTCACCTGGCCCGCGTCCGCACCGCGGAGGCCATGGTTGAGCACTGCCGGGCGGCGATCGTCGCGGCGGGGCCGGCCAGCGTCGCCGTGAAGCTCCAACTGGCGTGCTTCGAGCGCCTCGGAGCGCCGGGGTGGGACGCCCTCGAGCAGGTGGCGGCGATCGGGCGCGACCACGGCCTCCTGGTGATCGCCGACGGCAAGCGCGGCGACGTGCCGGTGACCGCGGGCGCGTACGCGCAGGCCCTCGTCGGTGTGACGCCGGGCCCGTTCGGAGCCGTCGACGGCCTCGCGGTCGACGCCTTCACCGCGAACCCGCTGCTCGGACGCGACGCGCTCGAGCCGCTCGTGGAGGCGGCCGCCGCGGCGGGCGCGGGCTGCTTCGTGCTCGTCCGGACGTCCAATCCGGGCGCGGCGGAGCTCCAGGACGAAGGAGATCCCCCGCTCCACGAGCGGCTGGCCCGGCTGGTCGACGAGCTGGGCGCCTCCCACGTCGGCGCCGGCGGGCTGTCCAGCGTCGGCGCGGTCACCGCGGCGACCCGGCCGGACCACCTCGGCCGCCTGCGCGAGCTGATGCCCCGGGCGGTGTTCCTGCTGCCCGGCGTCGGGCCGCAGGGCGGCCGCCCCAAGGACCTCGGGCCGGCATTCGCACCGCATCCGGCCGCCGGGCTCGTCACCGCCTCACGGGCGATCGTGAATGCGCACGCGGAGCGGGGAGGCGACCCAGCGTCGGCCGCCGAGGAGGCGGCCGAGGAACTGCGCGCGGCGGCATGGAACCTGTAGGAGCCGGGGCGCCCGTGCCGGCGACACGGCAGGCGAACGGCCTCGGCGCTCCGTATCCTCCGCGACGCTGGCAAGGGACCGATGCCCGACCACGGAAGACGACGACGAAGTCCCGCGCGCCTGCTAGCGCCGGCGGCGCTCGTGGCGTGCACCGTCGCCCTGGTGGCGGTCGTACTCAGCTCGCCGGCCGTGGACGGCGAGGAGGGAACGGCGGAGCAGGCGACCGAGCGGACCACCACCGAAGCGCCCCGAGGGGAGCGCAGCGAGCGAAGGCGCACACGCAGGATCTACAGGGTGAAGGCCGGGGACACCCTCGGAGGGATAGCCGAGAAGACCGGCGTATCCGTGGAGCGGCTCCAGGCGCTCAACCCGGAGCTCGACCCCCAGGCGCTCGTGGCCGGTCAGAGGATCAGGCTGCGGGAGTGAGACGCGCGCTCAGGACCCTGGCGGCGATCATGCTCCTCGTGGTCCTGGTCCCCTCGGAGGCCGCGGCGCAGCGCGCGAAGCGGCCGCCGGACACGACCGCGGCCGCCGCGATCGTGGTGGACGGTAGGAACGGCGAAGTGATGTACGCGAAGGCCGCGGACGCGCGCCGCAGCATCGCGAGTACGACCAAGCTGATGACCGCGCTGCTCGCGCTCGAGCGCGCCGATCCTCGCGAGATCTTCACCGCGCCCGCGTACAACGCGCTCCCCGTCGAGTCCCAGATCAACCTGAGCGCCGGCGAGCGGATGAGGGTGGGCGACCTCCTCGAGGGACTGCTGCTCGAGAGCGCCAACGACGCCGCCGTCACGCTTGCCGAGGGCATCTCCGGCTCGCGCGCTGCGTTCGTTGCCGAGATGAACGAGCGGGCGGCCGAGCTCGGGCTCGAGAACACGAGCTACGCGAACCCGATCGGCTTCGACCACCGCTCGAACTACTCCACCGCGCGCGACCTCGCCGACCTCTCCGTGTATCTCATGCGACGTCCGCGCTTCAGGCGGATCGTCGACATGCCGGTGGCAAGGCTCGAGTCGGGGTCCCGGCCGCGGGTGATCGACAACCGCAATAGGCTGGTCGCCCGCTACCCCTGGGTCAGCGGGATCAAGACCGGCCATACGATCCAGGCCGGTGACGTGCTCGTGGGCTCGGCCCGCGGGCGTGGCGGGGCCCGGGTCATCAGCGTGGTGCTCGGCGAGCCCAGCGAGGCCGCGCGTGACGCCGACACGGTCGCGCTCCTGCGCTGGGGGCTGAGCCGTTTCCATCGCGTGCGCGCCCTCGACCCCCGCCGGCCGCTCGCGCGCGCGAATGTAGAGCACCGCGATGAGCGTGCCGCGCTGGTCCCACGCCGCTCGGCGGTCGTCCTCGTGCGCGACGGGGAGCGGATCAGGCGGCGCGTGCGGGTCCCGCAGGAGGTCGAGGGGCCGCTCGCGGCGGGCGCGCGGGTTGGTTCCGTAACCGTGCTGGTCGACGGCAGGGCGGTTCGCCGCACAGCGCTCGTGACCGTCGCCGACGTCCCCGGACCGGGGACGCTGCGCGTCCTCATCTCGACGCTGGACGTCCCCTTGACGTTGCTGGCGATGCTCGCCATCCTCGTCGCCGCCGTGGTCGCCGCCGTCCGTATCCGCGCCCGCCGGCGCGTCGTCAGATGATCATCACCGTCACGCTCAACGCCGCCATCGACAAGACGCTCGCGGTGCCGAACTTCCGGCTTGGACGGCGGCATCGGGCGGTCGAGCAGACCACGATGGCGGGCGGGAAGGGCGTGAACGTGGCGCGTGCGCTTCGAGCCCTCGGGCAGCCGGTGATCGCCACCGGCATCGCCGGCGGCCCGACCGGCACCCGCATCGTCGAACATCTGACGGAGGAGGGCATCCTCAACGACTTCGTTCGCATCCGCGAGGAGTCGCGAACCTCGATCGCGGTGGTCGATCCGACCTCCGGCGAGCAGACCGAGATCAACGAGCACGGCCCGCACGTGTCGGAGCTCGAGTTGGAGCTGTTCGTCGACAAGCTGCTCTACCTCGCGAAGGGCGCCGCCGTGTGCGTGTTCGCCGGCAGCCTCCCGCGGGGGGTCGACGTAGGGCTGTACGGGCGGCTCATCGAGGAGATGAAGCGTCTGGGGGTTCTCACCGTGCTCGACTCCGAAGGCGAGCCCCTGCGCACCGCCACCCGCAAGGGTCCCGACGTGGTCAGCCCGAACGAGCTCGAGGCTGAGGGCCTCGTGGGGCACGAGTTCTCGGACGATGACGACCGCCGGATCGGGGTCGGGGAGATGGTCGAGCTCGGGGCGCGCGAGTCGATCATGACGCTGCCCGAGGGCTGCCTCGCCATGCTGCACGAGGCCGGCGAGCGCCGGCTCTACGGGGCGACCTTGGATCCCCTCGAGCCGGTGTCCAGCGTGGGCTCGGGCGATGCCTTCCTCGCCGGCTTCGTTGCCGCCCGCTACGGCGGTCGCGACCCGGAGGACTGCCTGCGCTTCGCGGTCGCCTGCGGGGCCGAGTCGACGCAGCACTTCGGCGCCGGAGTGCTTGAGCAGCGGGAGGTCGAGCGGCTGGCGCCGGAGGTGCGCGTCGAGCAGCTCGAGGCGCCGCCGGTCGGGGTCCCCTGAGCTCCCGGACCCCACTGCTAAGGTCGAGGCACCGTCCGCCGTCGACCCTAGGATCCGCCCATGGAAGTTGAGATCGGCCGCGGCAAGAAGGGCCGCCGCGGGTATGGCTTCGATGACATCGCCATCGTGCCGTCCCGGCGGACGCGGGATCCGGACGACATAGACATCACCTGGACGCTCGGCCCCTACCGCTTCGAGTTCCCGCTGCTTGCCTCGGCCATGGACGGAGTGGTCTCACCGGAGACCGCCGGCATCCTCGGCAGGCTCGGCGGCCTCGCCGTGCTGAACCTCGAGGGCATCTGGACCCGCTACGACGATGCCGACGCCGAGCTCGAGCGGATCGCGAGCTATCCGAAGGAGCTCGCGACGGCCGAGATGCAGCGCATCTACGCGGCGCCCGTCCGGGAGGAGCTGATCGGCCAGCGGGTCCGCGAGATCAAGGATCAGGGCGTCGTGGCCGCGGCCTCGCTGACCCCCCAACGGGTGCGCAAGTACTACGAGACGGCGCTCGAGGCCGGCCTCGACATCCTCGTCATCCAGGGCACGGTCATATCCGCGGAGCACGTCTCCACACGAAGCGAGCCGCTCAACCTGAAGGAGTTCATCCGCGACGTGCCGGTGCCGGTCGTCGTCGGCGGCTGCGCCTCCTATGCCACCGGCCTCCATCTCATGCGGACCGGAGCGGTAGGCGTGCTCGTCGGGGTCGGGCCCGGCGCCGCCTGCACCACGCGCGGGGTGCTCGGGATCGGGGTGCCGCAGGCAACGGCGATCGCGGACGTCGCCGCTGCCCGCTCGCAGCACATGCTCGAGACCGGGGAGTACGTGAAGGTGATCGCCGACGGCGGCATGCGCAACGGCGGCGACGTGTCGAAGGCGATCGCCTGCGGAGCCGACGCGGTGATGATCGGCTCGCCGCTCGCCCGCGCCTACGAGGCGCCGGGCCGCGGCTTCCATTGGGGGATGGCCACGTTCCACCCGTCGCTCCCGCGGGGCGCCCGCGTGAAGACGACGCGGAACGGCACCCTCGAGCAGATCCTGCTCGGTCCCGCGCACGAGAACGACGGGACGTTCAACCTCATGGGGAGCCTCCGTACCTCCATGGCGACCTGCGGCTACGAGGACATTCCCGCCTTCCACAAGGCCGAGGTGATGGTGGCGCCGGCGCTCCAGAGCGAGGGCAAGCAGCTCCAGCGGGCGCAGGAGATCGGCATGGGCGCGACCTCGGCCGCCTCGGCGCACCCCTCGGCCGACGGAGTCGTAGACCAGGCCGTCGTCGCGCACGACCCGGCCACGCCGTCCGCCGACCCCGCGCTCGTCGGGGAGTAGTGCCCGACACGGTCGCCATCCCGCGCTCGCCCGAGGGAGCCGAGCGCGCGCGGGCGACCGACAGGGCGGAGCGCGCCCGCGCGACCGATGAGGTTCTGGTCCTCGACTTCGGCGGGCAGTACTCGCAGCTGATCGCGCGCCGCGTCCGCGAGTGCGGCGTCTTCGCCGAGCTCTTGCCGCATCACGTCCCGCTCGAGGAGGTCAACCGTCGTCGGCCGAGGGCGCTCATCCTCTCCGGGGGTCCCGCGTCTGTCTACGCGGACGGCGCTCCCGGGCTGCGCCGGGAGCTGCTCGAGCTTGGCGTCCCCGTGCTCGGGATCTGCTACGGCATGCAGGCCATGGCGCTCGAGCTCGGAGGCCGGGTCGAGGGCGCCGAGGTGGGCGAGTTCGGGCGTTCGCGCCTGAGCGTCTCGGACCCCGGGCGCCTCCTGCGCGACACTCCGCCCGAGCAGAGCTGCTGGATGAGCCACCGCGACACGGTCTACGAGGCTCCCCCCGGGTTCACGGCGCTGGCGTCGTCGAGCGAGTCGCCGGTGGCGGCGATCGAGAACGACCGGCGGAGGCTCTACGGGATCCAGTTCCACCCCGAGGTCGTCCACACGCCGTACGGGACCAAGATCCTCGAGACCTTCCTGCGCGACATCGCCGGCTGCGCCATGGACTGGAGCGCCGCCTCCGTGATCGACGAGCAGGTGGCGCGCATCCGCGAGCGGGTCGGAGACGGCAGGGTGATCTGTGGCCTGTCCGGCGGCGTTGACTCCTCCGTGGCCGCGCTCCTCACCTACAGGGCCGTCGGCGACCAGCTCACCTGCGTGTTCGTCGACCACGGCCTTATGCGCAAGAACGAGGCGGGCCAGGTGTTGGCGGCGTTCAGGGATCGCTTCAAGGTCCCCCTCATCGCGGTCGACGCCGAGGCGCGGTTCCTCCGGCGCCTGGCCGGCGTCACCGAGCCCGAGCGCAAGCGGAAGGTCATCGGAGAGGAGTTCATCCGGGTCTTCGAGGAGCAGGCGGAGAGGCTCGGGAACCCGCGCTTCCTGGTCCAGGGCACGCTCTACTCGGACGTGATCGAGTCGGGTGGCGGCACCGGCGCGGCGACGATCAAGTCGCACCACAACGTCGGCGGCCTCCCCGACGACCTCGAGTTCGAGCTGGTCGAGCCGCTGCGCACGCTGTTCAAGGACGAGGTGCGCCAGGTCGGGGCCGAGCTCGGCCTTCCCGATCGGCTCGTCTGGCGCCAACCCTTCCCCGGCCCCGGTCTCGCGATCCGGATCGTCGGCGGTGAGGTCACGAGGGAACGCCTGGAGATCCTCCGCGAGGCAGATCACATCCTCCAGGACGAGATCCGCTCGGCCGGTCTCTACCGCGAGCTGTGGCAGTCGTTCTGCGTGCTTCCGGCCGACCTTCGCAGCGTTGGCGTGCAGGGCGACGAGCGCACGTACGGGTACGTCGTGGTGATCCGCGCGGTCACGAGTGACGACGCCATGACCGCCGACTGGGCCCGGCTCCCATACGACCTGCTCGAGCGCGTGGCCTCGCGCATGATCAACGAGATCGCGCAGGTGAACCGGGTGGCGCTCGACATCACCTCGAAGCCGCCCGGCACGATCGAGTGGGAGTAGCGCCTCGCGAGGCGCGGTACCCTCGGGCCAGGAGGCAGCCGTGCCGTTTCTCGCCTACGTCCACTCCCACGAACCGGATCCGCCCTCCGGCGACGAGCGCGGGCCGGCGCCCTGGGAGCCGAACTGGAAGATGTGGCGGTGGATCGCGGGCGCAGTCGTCGCGGTCTACGGAGCCACTCAGGCGGCCGGCGCCGCCCAGGCGCTGCTCGTGATCATCGCGTTCGCGCTCGCCTGCCTCGCCGTCGAGGCGGGCCTGCCCCGCGGCGACGGCCTGCGCGAGTGGCGTCAGTAGCGGCGATCGCGCCGGACGCCGAACGGTGGAGAATGCTTACGCCGGACGTACGCGAGCACTTCGACGCGGGAGGAGAGGCATGGCATCCAAGGCGGACTTCACCGATGAGGAGTGGGAACAGCTGCGGAGGGGCGTCACCGGGGCGGGGCTGTACGTCTCGCTTGCCGACCGCTCGTTCTTCGACACGTTCAAAGAGGCGGGAGCGCTGGCGAAGCACCTTCGTGAGGCCCGCGGCGGCAGCGAAAGCGAGCTCATCCGCGAGCTCGCCGAGGGCCGCGGCACCGGCTTCGGTATGACCGCCTCGCCGGATGAGGTCGAGCGCGGAACCCTCGACTCCGTGCGATCGGCGATCGCCACGCTCGAGCAGAAGGCGCCAGACCAGGCGGATGCGTACCGGTCCTTCGTCATGGAGGTCGCAAGATCGGTGGCCGACGCCGCCGGCGGCGGCGAGACGGGCGAGAGCGAGGCGATCAGGCGGATCGAGGCGGCGCTGCAGGGGGCCTGATCGACCGGCGGCGCCCGGCCGCCCCGAGGCGCGCCGACCGCGGCAGCCGCTTCAACGTGTGGTTCGCCATGTAGCCACTCTGGTCCAGCGCGGGAGTCACCCGCCGGCGGACGACGCCATGCGCTCCAGGACCCGGCGTACGCGCGTGGCGGAACGACCGAGGTGGGAGCCGAAGTACCGGTCGATGCCCTCGGCGTAGATCGGCCACATTTGCCGCAGCAGCTCGACGCCCGAGTCCGTGATCGCGATCTGGAGCGCCCGGCGGTCAGCCGGGTCGGGCTCGCGGCGCACGTAGCCGGCGGCCTCCACCCGGTCGACGAAACGGCTCGTCCCGGTCGGGCTCAGGACGACCTCGCGCGCCAGCTCGTTGACCCGGAGGCGACGCTGGGGCTGGCGGTGGAGCGCCCAAAGGAGGTCGTACCAGCTCAGGTCCGGTAGGCCCGCGTCGGCGAGGTCCGCGCTGATGCGCCGCGTCACTAGGGCGTGAGCCGTCAGGAACGCCCGCCACGCCAAGAGGGTCTCGTCGTCGAGCTGCGCCACCGCCGGAACGGTACGGTAATACGGATGCGATTGCAATAGATGCATATACATGTATGCTCACAGGGGAGAGGGGTGCCAGCACGGGGATCTTCCGGCCGGTTCGATTCATCGAGCAGACCGAGGAGCACCTCGAGGTCGGCACGACGCTCCCGATAGGTGGCGCGGTGCTCGCCGGCCGAAGCCCCGCGGTGCAGCCCGAGCCCGCGGAGGTCGGCGCTGCGAGCTGAGGCCGCCGCGTCTCGGCACGCGCTCTGGCGAAGCCCCCGGGGCGCTCGAAGATGGGCAAGGCCGAGCTGAGCGCGCCGTCCAGCGCCCGGTCGCGCTGAGCGGTCAGGACCAGGAATCCCAGGCGATGAGCGACGGAAGCGGGTCGAAGGGTTTGCCGCCCTCGTACCACCCCGGTGCGGCCCACGTCTCGAAATGGAGGTGGCAGCCGCGGGCGTTGCCGGTCTCGCCTACGGCGCCTATCAGCTGACCGGTGTAGACGCGGCCGCCCGCGGCGAAGGGTGACGGCGCGGCGAGGTGCATGTAGGCGTAGTCGACGTCGGTGCCGGCACCGTCGATGACGATGTAGTTGCCGGCCGCCCCGTGGTACCCACGGTACTGCACGCGGCCGCCGCGGGCAGCGACGAGCCGGGTGCCGCAGCCCGCGAAGACGTCGTGGCCCTGGTGTGAGTGCCCCGCGCGTCCCGCGCCGAAGCGCGAGCCGGCGCCGCCGAAGTCGTGTCGCCCGCGCACCGGGAAGACGTGGTCGTAGAGATCGAAGGAATCGCGGTCGAAGCCGGCCGTCTGTGCGCTTCTGGCCTGCGCGCCGTCGGCGCCTGCGGCGGTCAGGCGGAACGAGTAGCGGCCGGGAGGAGCGGCCGCCCTCCCGATGCGGCCGCTCCACGAGACGCTCTGCACGGCTCCCGGCACGACCTGCGGGCTCCAGGTCTTCACCGTGGTGCCGTCGGCAGCGTTGAGCAGATCGACCGTCACGGACGATGGAGCCGTGCCCGAGACGCGGAACCAGAATGTGACCCCCGGTCGAGCGTCTACGTATGCCTTCGTGGTGTTCGTGCCTGTCTCGAGCAGCGGCGCGCCGGCGACGCCTGCACCTGGCACCGGTGTCAGCTTGGGGTTGCGCGTCGGGCGCGGCGGCGGCGGCGCCGGCAGGATCGGGATCGGCGCGCTCGGCTTCGAGCCGACGCCGTCAGCGGTAACAGCGGTGATCGGACCGCTCACCGCACCGACCGGGACACGGGCGTGCACGCGGGCGTCGCTGCCGGAGCGGACGGCCACGTCGGCGTCGTCGCTCGCACCCGCGCCTCCACGGAACACCACCCGGTTGACCGCGAGGAGGCCGCTTCCGAGGACCTTCAGCGTGCTCCCGGCGCGGGCTCGCCCGCCTGAGGCGCAACCCCGAAAACAGCTGACGCTCGTGACCTTGGGCTTCGTGAGGTAGACGGCACCGCCGCCGGGAGACTTCGCCGACTGGCCCGCGGCCGAGGGGGCGAGCGCGAGCATCCCGAGCGCAAACGCTAGGAAGCATCCCGCGGGACAACGGCTGTCTCGCAACTCCTTCGGCCTCTCTCTTCTTTCGGGCCTACGGGGTTAGCTGACGGGCTCGCGCCTGAAGAGCAGCGCTACGACCGGGGCATTCCGGTCGATTCGCCCCTCGGAGACCTGGTTCACGGCCTCCGAACGGTTCCCCCGCTCCCCGGCAGCTACGGCGGACGCCGCCAGGGATTCGGCAGGCACAAATTTGGGCGGGCAGTATAGACACGCCGCGGGGGCCTGGGAAGGCGGTGCGAGCGTTTTTGCCGGCCGCCGCGGGCGTGTGCCACACTTCGCACCCGGCCGCCCTGGGGCGGCCCCACTCGTGATGAAGACGTACGTGGCGACACCGGCTACCCGCGAGCGCAACTGGCTCGTGGTCGACGCGACCGGCAAGACGCTGGGCCGCCTGGCGACCCAGGTCGCGGACGCCCTGCGCGGCAAGCGGAAGCCGAACTACACACCACACGTGGACGTGGGCGACTTCGTGATCGTCGTGAACGCCGAGAAGATCTCCGTGACCGGCAACAAGCGCGAGGACAAGCGCTACTACCGCCATTCCGGCTACCCCGGCGGCCTGCGCAGCCGCACCCTCGAGGAGATGCTCGCGCGCCGGCCCGAGGAGGTCATCCGGCGGGCGGTCAAGGGAATGCTTCCGCGAAACAGGCTCGGAAGGGCGCAGCTGCGCAAGCTGAAGGTCTACGCGGGCCCCGACCACCCCCACGCCGCGCAGAAGCCAGAGCCGATGGAGGTTGACGCTTGATGCCCGAGGACCCGCAGCAGCCGGACCGGCCCGGCGCCTCCTCCGCGGAGGACGAGGCGCGCGAGGGCGTGCCGGGCGAGCCCGGCGAAGCGACCCCATCCGAGACGCCGCCGGAAGGCCCCGAGGACATCACACCCGGCCCCGAGATCGAGGGCGTAGACGAGCTGGCGGACGCCGCGCAGCCCGAGGCCGGCCGCGGCGAGGAGCCCGTTGCTGGGCCCGCCACGCCGGTCCCCGGCGACGAGGTGGAAGGCGGCGGCGAGAAGCCCGAGGCCGCGCCGGAGGCGGCGGAGCCTGCCGGCCCGGAACCCTCGGCGGAAATCGAGGAGCGCCGCCGGCCGGGCGGCGAGGAGCGACCGCGGCCGGGCCGGCGGCGCCGGCGGGACGATGGGCCGGCCGAGGAGGTCATCCCCGGCGCGCACCTGGAGCCGGACCTCGTATTGGAGGAGCAGGCCGCGCCGGAGGAGGCCGAGTACGCGGAATACGGCGCATACGCCGAAGCCGAGGTCGAGGCGGCCGCGGACGAGCCGGAGGTCGTGGAGGAGGCACCGCCCGAGCCGGCCCCGGTCGTGCGCCAGCCGCTGGACCTGGCCGCCGACGCCCGCTACCACGCGACCGGCAAGCGAAAGAGCGCCGTCGCGCGGGTGACCCTGAAGCCCGGCGAGGGCACCTACCGCATCAACGGGCGTCATCTGGACGAGTACTTCCCGCGGGTCCTGCTCCAGCGAATGGCTCGTCAGCCCCTCGAGGCGGCGGGGTATCACACGCGCATGGACGTGGTGGCCCGCATCCACGGCGGCGGGGTCTCCGCGCAGGCCGGCGCGCTGCGCCACGGGGTCGCCCGGGCCCTGGTGGAGGCGGACCCCGCCCTACGCGGCGAGCTCAAGCGCCGGGGCTATCTCACTCGCGACCCACGGGTCAAGGAACGCAAGAAGGCCGGGCTCAAGAAGGCCCGCAAGCGACCGCAGTTCTCGAAGCGTTAGCGAGGGCGATGGCGCTCTTCGGCACGGACGGCGTCCGCGGCGTCGCGGGCGAGTTCCTGACCGCCGACCTCGCGCTGAACCTCGGCCGCGCCGCGGCGACGTGGTCGCCGGCCGAGGCGCCCCAGGTCCTGATCGTGCGAGACACGCGCGAGTCCGGCGAGATGCTCGAGACCGCGCTCGCGGCGGGGATCGCCGCCGGCGGCGGTCACGCGCTCCTTGGCGGCGTGCTCCCCACCCCAGGCGCGGCGCTCCTCGTGCGACGCTTCGGCTTCGACCTCGCGGCCGTCGTCTCTGCCTCGCACAATCCGTACCAGGACAACGGGATCAAGTTCTTCGGTCCCGAGGGCACCAAGCTCGACGACGAGCAGGAGGCCGAGGTCGAGCGGCTGCTCGACCGGCCGACGGGCAGCATCGGCCGCGTCCGCCAGCTCCACGGGGCCGGTGGCGACTACGTCCGCGAGCTCGAGCTGCGCTTCCGGGACCTGGACCTCTCCGGCCGCCGGATACTGCTCGACTGCGCGAACGGCGCCGCGTTCCGGGTCGCCCCCGAGATCTTCCGCCGCCTCGGTGCGGACGTCGACGCGCTGGCCGTGAAGCCCGACGGCCGCAACATCAATCTGGGCTGCGGGTCGACGCGTGTCGAGTGGCTCGTGGAGCGGATGAACGGGCACGACGCCGGCTTCGCGTTCGACGGAGACGGCGACCGGGTGCTCGCGGTCGACCGCACCCGCACCGTCGTCGACGGCGACGAGCTGATGGCGCTCGCGGCGCTGCACCTGCGCGACCGCGGGCGGCTCGCGGGCGGCGGCGTCGCCGTGACCGTGATGACGAACTACGGCTTCCACCGCGCGATGGACGCCGCGGGGATCGAGGTGTCCACCACGCCGGTCGGCGACCGCCATGTGCTGGCCGAGCTGCTTCGGCGCGGCTGGTCCCTCGGCGGCGAGCAGTCCGGGCACATCATCGACATGAGCTTCGTCCCCGCCGGCGACGGCATCGCCACTGCGCTGCTCGCCCTCGAGGCGCTGGGTGACCGCGACCTCGTGGAGCGCGACGCGATGGAGAGGCTCCCGCAGCGGCTCGTAAACGTGCCCGTTGCCGACCGAGCCGCACTCGAGGGCGCCGGGGAGGTGTGGACCGCGGTCGAGCGCGAATCCGAGCGACTCGACGGCAGGGGGCGCGTGCTGGTGCGCCCGTCGGGCACAGAGCCACTCGTCCGGGTGATGGTGGAGGCCCCCGACGAGCGCGAATGCGAGGAGGTCACCGCCCGGCTGGTGGAGGTCGTCGAGGCGGAGCTCGGCAGCCGGTTTAGTCACGCGCGGCCTTGATGCGGAATGGCGCGGCAAGTCGGCCGCGTGTAACTCGAGGACCGCGAGGGAAGCGACCGCTTTTGAGAGAACGCGGGCCAGGAAATCGTTGGTCTCCTAGCGAATACGGTCCAGTCGAACTACGCTGACCCCCCTCAATGTGCGGAATCATCGGATACGTAGGACCGCGTGAGTGCCGGGAGCTTTTGCTCGGCGGGTTGCGGCGCCTCGAGTACCGCGGGTACGACTCCGCGGGCCTGTCGCTGATCTCGAACGGCTCCGTCGGGACGATCCACGCGGTCGGCAACCTCGACAACCTCTACGCGGCCGTGACGGCCGGCAACGGCCACCTTCGCGGCTCGACCGGCATCGGCCATACCCGCTGGGCCACGCACGGGCGGGTGACCGAGGAGAACGCCCACCCACACCGGGACACGTCCGGCCGCGTGCACATCGTCCTGAACGGGATCGTCGAGAACTGGACCGAGCTGCGCGACCGGCTCCACGCGGAGGGCGCCGACTTCACCTCCGACACCGACGCCGAGGTGGTCGCGCACCTCGTAGCGCACCACCTGAACGGCGACCTCGTCGAGGCGGTGCGCCGGGCCTACGCGGAGCTGCGGGGCCACTACGCGTTCGTGGCCATGTCGGCGGACGAGCCCGGCGTGCTGGTGGGCGCCCGCAAGGAGTGCCCGCTCGTCGTCGGGCTGGGGGACGGTGAGAGCTTCATCGCCTCGGCGATCCCCGCCTTCCTCGCTGAGACGCGCCGCGTCCAGCTCGTCGAGGACGGCGAGATCGTTGCCGTCTCGCCCCAGGGATCGCGCTTCCTCTCACCCGACGGCACGCGGCTCGAGCGCGACGTCCACGTGATCGAGTGGGACGACGACGCCGCCGAGAAGGGCGGCTACGAGACCTTCATGCTCAAGGAGATCCACGAGCAGGCGGATGCGGTCGCCGGGACCGTGGCCGACCGGGTGGTGGGCGATCGCGTCGACCTCGGGGACATCGGCATCGACGACGACTTCCTCGGGCGCATGCGGCGCGTGGTGATCGTCGCGTGCGGCACCTCGTACCACGCAGGGCTCGTGGGTCGATACGCGATCGAGTGGTGGTCGCGCGTGCCGGTGGAGATCGATATCGCCTCCGAGTTCCGCTACCGCAATCCGGTGCTCGACGAGCGGGACCTAGTGATCGGCATCTCGCAGTCCGGCGAGACCGCGGACACGCTCGCGGCGATGCGCCTGGCCAGGGAGCGCGGCGCAAAGGTGCTCGCCGTGACCAACGTCATGGGGAGCCAGGCGACGCGGGACGCCGACGGCGTCGTCTTCACCCGCGCGGGGCTCGAGATCGGCGTGGCCGCCACGAAGACGTTCGTGTCCCAGGTGGCGGTGATGTATCTGATCGCGCTGAAGCTGGCCCAGCTGCACGGGACGGTCGAGCCGAGCGCGCTGCGGCGGCTCTACCGCGAGCTGCGCGACCTGCCGAACTCGATCGCGGCGCTGCTGGAGCAGGTGGACCAGCCCGTTCGGAGGATCGCCGCGCGCTGGAAGGACGCGGGCTTCTTCCTCTACCTGGGCCGCCATGTTGGACTGTCCGTCTGCCTCGAGGGCGCCCTCAAGCTCAAGGAAATCTCCTACATCCCGACCGACGCCTACGCGGCCGGCGAGATGAAGCACGGCCCGATCGCGCTGCTCGACGAGAACACTCCGGTGGTGTGTGTGGCGACGGACTCGCCGGTCCTCGACAAGGTGCTCTCGAACATCGCGGAGGTCCGCGCCCGCGGCGCACACGTGATCGCGGTCGCGACGGGGGGCAGCGACCAGGTGGCCGACCACGCCGACGACGTCGTGGAGGTCCCGCGCACGGACTGGCTCCTCCAGCCGCTGCTGGCGGTGATCCCGCTTCAGCTGCTGGCCTACTACATCGCCCGCGCGCGCGGCCTCAACGTGGACCAGCCGCGCAACCTGGCGAAGACGGTCACCGTCGAGTAGGTCATCGAGTACGGTCCCCGCCGTGAGTGGGGTCGGCATCGATCTGCTCGACATCGAGCGCCTCGAGCGCGCGCTCGCGCGCCGGCCGCGCCTCGGGGAGAGGATCTTCACGGACGACGAGCGCGCCTACGCAGCGGGCAAGGCCCGGCCGGTGATGCATCTCGCCGCGCGCTTCTGTGCGAAAGAGGCGGTGGCCAAGGCGCTTGGGCTTACGGGGTGGAGCTTCCGCGACGTCGAGGTGGTTGCCACGGCCGGGCCGCCCGAGGTGCGGCTCACGGGCAGCGTGGCGAGACGAGCCGAGGAGCTCGGGGTTCGCGCACGGGTTTCGCTCACGCACACCGACACGGTGGCCGGCGCCGTGGCCCTGCTGCTGTGAGCCCGCTGCCGGACTGGCTCGACCCCCTCTTCGATGCGTCCGAGATGCGCGCCGCCGATGCCTGGGCGATCCGGGAGCAGGGAGTCCCTTCGCTGGACCTGATGGAGCGGGCGGGGGCCGGGCTCGCGCGTGCGACCGCGGCGGCGGCGCGCCCGGGACCGGTGCGGGTCGTGGTCGGGAAGGGCAACAACGGCGGGGACGGCCTCGTGGTCGCTCGTCTGCTGCGGGACGACGGGCACGATGTCCACGTCCTGGCGACGGTGCCGCCGGAAGAGCTCCGTGGCGATCCGGCGGTCAACCTCGAGCGCCTGCCGGGAGACCCGCCCGAGCCGTTCGCCCCCGAGCGGCTGGAAGGCTCGGGAGCCGTGGTCGACGCGCTTCTCGGCACGGGGTTCGAGGGCTCGCCGCGGGAGCCGCTCGCGTCAGCGATCGCCGCAATCAGTCGGCAGGACGCGCCGGTCGTGGCCTGCGACGTGCCGTCGGGGGTGAACGCCTCGACCGGCGAGGTGGAGGGTGAGGCGGTTCTGGCCGCCGCGACCGCAACGTTTCACGGCTCGAAGATCGGGCTACACGTGGAGCCCGGCAAGTCCCACGCCGGCCGGGTGGAGGTGGTGGAGATCGGCATCCCGCGCGGGGCGCCCGGGGCCGCGGCCGCCGGGCTGATCAGCGAGCGCGCGCTGGACCTCTACCCACGCCGGAAGCGCACCGGCACCAAGTTCACCTCGGGCGTGGTCGTCGTCGCCGGCGGATCGTTGGGGCTAACCGGCGCCCCCACGATGGCGGCGCGGTCGGCGCAGCGGGCGGGCGCGGGCTACGTGCAAGTGGCGGTGCCGGCCCCGGTGCAGCCCGCCGTTGACCTGCGGCTGCTCGAGCAGATGAGCCGCGCGCTACCCGACGATGATGGTTCTCATACGCCCGCGGGGGTCGACGTCGTGGCCCAGATGGCGGAGCGCGCCGGCGCGGTCGTGCTCGGGCCGGGACTCGGGCGCGCGGAGAGCGCAGTGGCGTTTGCCCGGGGCGTCGCGGGCGCGGTGCAGGCTCCGCTGGTGGTCGACGCCGACGGCCTCAACGCCCACGCCGGCCGGCTCGAGCTCTTCGGCGAGCGCGAGGCACCCAGCGTCCTGACGCCTCACGAGGGGGAGCTCGGGCGGCTGCTCGAGGTCGACTCCGACGAGATCAGGGCCCATCGCCTGCGCTACGCCCGAGAGGCCGCCGAGCGCAGCGGCGCGGTCGTGCTGCTGAAGGGCGACGACACGATCGTCGCTGCTCCGGGCGGGCCCGTCGGGATCAACTCGAGCGGCACGCCCGCGCTCGCCACGGCCGGTACCGGCGACGTACTGTCGGGCCTGATCGGGGCCCTGCTGGCAAAGGGCCTCGGCGTCTTTGAGGCCGCCGCGGTCGGAGCGCTGGCGCACGGGCTGGCCGGACGCGCCGCCGCAGAGCGCGTCGGGGCGGATCACGTGATGGCGGGCGACGTCATCGAGACGCTGCCGCAGGGACTGACCGTCCGCGGCTGACCGGGGAGGCGATATCGTCGCCCCGATGGCGGAGCTGGTGCGCGACATCATGGATCCGTCCCCGGCCACTGTCGCCCCGGACACCCCGGTCGAGGAGGTGATCCGCACACTGCGCCAGCATGAGCTCCCGGGTGTGCCCGTCGTGGACGGCGACGGCCGCTGCGTCGGCATCGTCACGGAGGCCGATCTCGTGCTGCCCGACGACCAGGGCGATCTCCACATCCCTCACTACGTCAACCTGTTCGGCGGCACGGTCTTCCTCGAGCCGCTCAGCCGGTTCGAGGAGCGGCTGCGTAAGGCATTCGCGTCGACCGCCGCCGACATGATGACCCCCGACCCCGACACGGTGACGCCGGATACGCCGGTCCAGGAGGCGGCCCGTCTCCTCCACTCGTCGGGTCACAACCGCCTTCCCGTGGTCGAGGACGGTCGCCTGGTCGGGGTCGTCACGCGCGTGGACGTGCTCGGCGCCCTCGCGGGGTGAGCGCGGCGGAGCGCGCGCTCGCCCGCATCGATCTCAGCGCGATCGAGCGCAACGCAGCGCATCTGCGCTCGCTGCTTCGGGACGGGACAGCGCTGTGCGCCGTGGTGAAGGCGGACGGCTACGGCCACGGGGCCGTGTGGTCGGCGAAGGCGGCGCTCGCCGGCGGAGCGAGCTGGCTGGCCGTCGCCACCGCCGGTGAGGCCGAGGACCTGCGCCGTCACGGAATCGCCGAACGCATCCTCGTGATGGGCGCCCTCACCCGCGAGGAGCAGCGCGTCGCGCGGGAGGCGGAGGCGGACGTTGTGGCGTGGACGCCGGAGGTCGATGCGGAGCGGCTCCACGTCAAGCTCGACACCGGCATGGGTCGCCTCGGTACGAGGGACTGGAAGGAGGCCCTGCGGCTGGCGCGGGGCGATCGCGTGGTAGGGCTGATGACCCACTTCGCGACGGCCGACGAGCGCGGAGACGACTACTTCGCCGCGCAGCTCGAGCGGTTCCGCGAGTTCGTCGAGGCCGTCGGCCGCGACGACCTGGTCGTCCACGCAGCGAACAGCGCGGCCACCTACCGCGACTCGGAGGCGCACTTCGACATGGTCCGGTGCGGGATAGCGGTCTACGGACTCGATCCCTTCGGCGAGGATCCGGCCGACCGCGGGCTCGAGCCGGCGTTGTCGCTCACGTCCTGGGTGGCCGCGGTCAGGCGCTTCGAGGCGGGCGCGAGCGCGGGATACGGTCGCCGCTGGACCGCTTCCCGGCCCACCTGGGTGGCCACCGTGCCGATCGGGTACGGCGACGGCTGGCGCCGCGGCGTGGCCGGCGACCGCGACGTCCTGATCCGCGGCCGCCGCTACCCGCTCGCGGGGAACGTGAGCATGGACAACGTGACGGTCGACCTGGGGAGCGACACCGAGGTGAGCGTGGGGGACGAGGTGGTGCTGATCGGGGAGCAGGCGCACGAGCGAATCCTCGCCGAGGAGGTGGCGCGACGGCTCGCGACGATCAACTACGAGGTCACCTGCGCCCTGTCCCCGCGGGTGCGCCGGCTGCACGTGCGGTGAGGCTGGCCGAGATCCTCCCAGGTGTGGAGGCGTGGGTGGTGGGCGGCACCGTCCGCGACGAGCTCCTCGGCAGGCCCATCCGCGACGTCGACGTCGCGGTCGCCGGCGACCCGGAGCCGCCGGCGCGCGCGGTCGCCGCCGCGGTGTCCGGTCCCGTGTTCCCGCTCTCTGAGACGTTCGGCGCCTGGCGCGTCATCGAGCGCTCCACGGGACGCGTCTACGACTTCTCGCCGCTCCAGGGCGAGACGATCGAACAGGACCTCGCGGCCCGCGACTTCACCGTCAACGCGATCGCCCGCGCGCTCTGCGGCGGCGACCTGATCGATCCTTTCGGCGGCCGCGCCGATCTCGAGGCCCGAACGCTGCGAGTGCTCGGCCGCGCGGCCTACGAGGCGGACGCCCTCCGACCGCTCCGGCTGGCGCGGCTGGCGGCGGAGCTCGGATTCGGGCCCGACCGCCAGACCGAGCGGCTGACGGCCGAGGCCGCTCCGCGCACCCGCGAGGCGGCCGGGGAGCGGGTGTTCGCCGAGCTGCGACGCCTGCTGGTGGCCCCCGGCGTCATCGCCGGGCTCGACCTGGCCGATCGCCTGGGCCTCCTGCGCGCCGTGCTCCCCGAGGTCGCCGACCTGCACGACGTGGAGCAGAGCCACTACCACCACCTCGACGTATACGGGCACACGGTCGAGGTGCTCGAGCGGCAGATCGAGATCGAGGGAAGGCTCGAGGAGATCTTCGCTCCGCTCGGGTCGCAGGTGCGCGCCGTGCTGGACGAACCGCTCGCCGACGAGCTGAGCCGTGGGCAGGCGCTCCGCTTCGGTGCTCTTCTCCACGACGTGGGGAAGCCCGCGACCCGCGGCGTGCGCGCGGACGGGCGGATCACGTTCTTGGGCCACGATCGGGTCGGCCGCGACATGGTCCACGCGCTCTGCCGCCGGCTGCGGACGAGCCAGCGCCTCGCCGATTTCCTCGGCGCCCTGGCGCGCCACCACCTGAACCTCGGGTTCCTGGTGCACGCGCGGCCCCTCGACGGGCGGGCCGTCTACCGCTACCTGAAGGAGACCGCCCCGGTGCAGGCGGAGGTGACGCTGCTCTCGTGCGCCGACCGCCTGGCCACCCGCGGCAGGAACGCCGAGCGCGCCACGCGTGCCCACCTCGAGCTCGCCAGGGAGCTCATGCGTCCGGCGCTCGAATGGCGGGCCGGACGAGCGCCGAGGCCTCCGGTGCGTGGGGACGAGCTCGCCCGCGACCTCGGGATCCGGCCCGGCCCGGAGCTCGGCCGGCTGTTGGGCGAGCTCGAGGAGGCGGCGTACGCGGGGGAGGTGCGGACGAGGGACGAGGCCGTCGCTCTGGCCCGCCGGCTGCGGGACAATCCAGACGCGTGATCGTCGGCTTCGCGATGAGCTTCGAGCACATGCCGGAGTTCACCTGGACCTTCGGCTACCCGCTGGTCCTCGTGGTGATGGTCGCGATCTGCGCCGTCGTCTACCGCTACTTCAAGCGGTGGGCTGGCTCGAATAGGCTTGCCCGCCATGGCCGAGGACTGCATCTTCTGCAAGATCGCGGCGGGCGAGGTGCCGTCGGAGACGGTTCAGGAGGACGAGCACACGCTTGCGTTCATGGACCTGAACCCGTGGACGCGCGGGCACGCGCTCGTCATCCCCCGGAACCATTCGCGGAACCTGTACGAGGTCGCCGAGGACGACCTGCGCCACGCTGCGGCCGCGTCGAAGCGGCTCGCGCTGCGCATGCGGGAGCGGCTCGACTGCGACGGGGTGAACGTCTTGAACGCGTGCGAGCCGGCCGCGTGGCAGACGGTGTTCCACTTCCACCTGCACGTCATCCCCCGGTACGACGACGACCCACTCCAGCTGCCGATCCGCCCGCGCCAGGCCGGCCCGGACGAGCTGGCGCGGGTGGCGGACCAGCTCCGCGGAGGATGACCGCCCGCCTCGACCGCCGCCGGCCACGAGCCACCCGCGAGCTCGCCCGAGGCCACGGGAGACGCCTCCGCCGCCTGCCCCTGGTAGGTTGACGCCCTGTAGGGCCGGCTGGGGCCGGCGTAGTGCGACGCAAGGTGCCGACGTTCGGGCTCGCCATCACGACCGACACGGCACTCGCAGGAAGGGGCATAGGCGTGCCTACAGGGACCGTCAAGTGGTTCAACGACGAGAAGGGCTACGGCTTCATCACTCCTGACGATGGAGACCGGGACCTGTTCGTCCACTACACGGGGATCGACGGCCAGGGGTTCAAGTCTCTCGCCGAGAACTCCAAGGTCGAGTACGACGAGGAGACGGGCGACAAGGGACCAAAGGCGGTGAACGTCCGCCTCATCTGAGGTCACAGGCGCCGTGCCCAAGGAAGAGAAGATCGAGATGGAGGGCGAGATCGTCGAGGCCCTCCCGAACACGATGTTCAAGGTCCAACTCGACAACGGGCACGAAGTCCTCGGCCACATATCGGGCAAGATGCGGCGCCACTACATCCGCATCTTGCCGGGCGACCGCGTGAAGATCGAGCTGTCGCCGTACGATCTCGACCGGGGGCGGATCACCTACAGATACAAGTAGGAGTCCTGCGCAACAAACCTTCGAGGCGGGTGTTTCAAGCGCGGTCATGAGGAGGGTCATCGTCGCCTTGACCTGCGCGGCGTGCCTGGCGCTGCCGCAGGGCGCATCGGCCCGCGTCATCGAGCTCGGATCACAGGCCCAGCCGGCCAACCCGAGCTGCCCGAACGACCCCTGCGAGGCGGCGGTGCGCGTAACCGGACTGCAGGGTCGCGCGGCCGGGGGACCAAAGAACCCCTACTACATCCGGCGGAGCGGCTGGCTGGTGGCGTTCACCGTGACCCTCGCCCGGCCGACCGCCGAGCAGATCGACTTCTTCAACGACAACTTCGGCTCGCCGGCGCAGGTACGGCTGTCGGTCCTGCGCCGGGGGGACAGCCGCCGGACCCGCCTCAACTATCGCCTGCTCCGGCAGTCGGAGAGCTTCGCGGTCGACGACTATCTCGGCTCGCGCCCCACGTTCGTCCTCGAGGAGCCTCTGCGCGTCCGGCGCGGTTACTGGGTCGGCATCACCGTGGATACCTGGGCGCCCATGTTCGCCAACAACCTCCCCCGCTCGAACTGGTGGCGCTCGTCGCGCGGGAAGACGAGCTGCGACCCGCCGCGGAGCCTGAACCAGTTCGCGATGGACGACTTGGGCGAGGTGGGCGTCTTCGGGTGCACCTATCACGGGGCGCGGCTCCTCTACACGGTCACCTACATTCCGGACAACCGGCGGACCTCCGACGAGGGGCGTTAAACGCCGCCTGGCCTCTTCCGCCGGCCTCGGCGTCGCGCTAGCATCGGGGCGTGTCCACGGAGGGGTGGATCTTCATGGTCGGCTTCCGGGTGTTCGACGTGGGGTTGCTCATCGTGTGGCTGATCTGGTTCTTCCGGCTGCGCGACGACGACGACGACTCCCACGACGACGGCGGCGGCGGGGGAGACGGTCCCGGGCCGCGGCCCGACGGCGATGGGCCGGGCGGCGATGGGATCAGGCTCCCACTAGGGCGCTGGAAGCCCGGACGCGGTCGCGACCGCGCCCATGCCCCGCCGCGCCGGCCGGTACGGCGCAGAGGCGCCGAGCGCCCCGTGCCGGGGCCGCTGCCGTCACGCGTACGGAGGCCACGTTCTCCCGTGCCGGCCCACCGTCGGGAGTGATCGCTGCAGCGCCGGCCGCGCCACGCGCGCATGGTGGCAGCGCGGTCTACCCGCAGGCGCCGGGGTTCTCATTGCAGAACTCCTCGAAGCGCTCCGCGGGGCTGCCGGGCGGCGGTGGGATGTCGTTCCCGGGGCTGTCCGGCGGCGGCTCCGCCTGGGGGGCGGGCGTGCCGCCGTCGGCCGCGGGCGGGGCCGTGGGCTCCGCCGGCTGCGGGACGACCTCCGGCTCCGGCTCGGGCTCCGGCGCCGGCTCGGGCACCGGGGCCGGCTCTGGCTCGGGCCCGGCGGCTTCGGGGTGCGCGTCCGTCTCCGGCACGGTCAGCTCGGGCAAGGCGGGCGGCGTCTCCGCGCTGCTCTCATCGTCGCCGCCGCAGCCCGTCGCGGCGGAGAGCACCAGCATCACCAAGACGAGTGGGAGGACCCTCAGCGCTCGACCGCCGGAAGCCGCCGGCCGCAGTGGGGACAGTCGTTCAGGTCCTTCTGTACGAGCTGCTCGAGGGAGCACCCGCACAGCCTCAGGTTCTCGACCGCGTAGGGAAGGTCGCTTGGCGAGGGAGCGAGCGGCAGGGGCGCGCCGACGACCTTTAGCTCCTCGCCCGACTCGTGATCCACGTAGGTCACGCCCGGCTCGACCTCGCGGATGACCTCGCGGTCGGAGCGCGCTCGCAGGCGGTACTTCTGGCGGGCCGGCATGAGGCGGGAACAATAGCGGCGGGCGATGCGGGTCCTCTTGTTCCACGCCTACCTGCTCCGCGGCACGGGCAGCAACATCTACACCGCCAGCCTGGCCCGGGCGCTGGGCGCCCTCGGGCACGACGTCCACCTGCTCTGCCAGGACCGGAGGGCCGAGGCGGCCTACGGCGTGACGATCCACGTGCCGGACATCGGTCGCGTGCTCCCGGTGTACGTGGCGGACCGCTACGAGGGCTTTGACGCGGTTCCGTTTCCCGAGCTCGGGGAGGACCAGCTCCGTCGCTACCTCGACGCGAACGTGGCCGCCGTGCGGTCGATTCCGCCGCCCGAGGTCGCGCTGGCCAACCATCTCGTGATGGGTCCGGTCATCCTGGCCCGCGGGCTCGACGGGCGGGCCCCATATGCGGTCAAGATCCATGGCAGCGCGCTCGAGTACACGGTTCGGCCCCACCCCAGGCGGTTCCTTCCCTATGCGCTCGAAGGCGTTCGGCGGGCCAGCGGCGTGCTGGTGGGATCGAGGCACACCGCCGAGAGCCTGTGGGAGGTCCTGTCCGACGAGCCGTCGCTGCCGGAGCGGACCCGGCTCGGTCCCCCCGGAGTGGACGTACAGGCCTTCCGCCCCCGCCCGCTCGCGGAGGCCGCGGCGGGGCTGACGCGGCTCGCCGAGAAGCTCGGCTCGGTCGAGGCCGCCGCGTGGGGTGGCGAGGCCGGAGCGGCCGACGCGCTCCGCGAGCTCGACCCCCGTCGCGACCGCATCGTGAGCTACGTGGGGAAGCTGATCGTCTCGAAGGGGGTCGACCTGCTGCTCGCCGCCTGGCCGCTCGTCGTGGCGCGCGTGCCCGAGGCGCGGCTGGTCGTCGTGGGCTTCGGCACCTACCGCCAGGCGCTGGGCCGGTTCGTGGACGCGCTCGCCGGGCGTGACCTCACGGCGCTGAAGGAGATCGCCGCACGCGGACGGGAGCTCGAGGGCGGGCCGCCGGGCGAGCTCCGGTATCTGCATGCGTTCCTGGACGGTGCGGGCGATGACTGGCTGCGAGCGGCACCCGCGGCCGCCGCGCGGATCCACTTCACCGGCGCGCTCGCACACGACGACCTGCCGAGCCTGGTGCCGGCCTGCGAGGCGCAGGTGATGCCGAGCACGTTTCCCGAGGCCTTCGGGATGGTCGCCGCGGAGGCCGCCGCCTGCGGGGCCTTGCCGCTGTCGGCCGGGCACTCGGGGATGGCGGAAGTGACCGCCGCGCTCGCGCCCGCGCTACCCGAGGAGCTCCGGCCGCTCCTCTCCTTCCGGGTCGGTCCGGGAGCGGTGGAGGAGATCGCCTCCAAGCTCGTCGCGTGGCTAACGCTGGGTGGCGGCGAACGGGAGCGGGCGAGGGCCGCGCTAGCCGACCAGGCGGCGCACCGCTACAGCTGGGAGAGCGTGGCGCGGGGGGTGATCGCGGCGGCCCAGGGAAGGCTCGACGAGCTGCCACGGCCAGTGGGTAGTCTTCCCGGCCCGTGAGTACGCTGGTGAAGGCGCCCCTGGCCGCACTTTCCGCAGTCGTGCTGGGCCTGTCGCTGGCCGCATGCGGGCGCGAGGAGGCCGACCTCTCGAACGGCAAGGCAGAGTTCGTCCAGAAGTGCGGGTCCTGCCACGTCCTCGAACGGGCGGGCACCCAGGGCCAGACCGGCCCGGATCTCGACTCCGCGTTTCGGGCCGCGCTGCGTTCCGGCATGGATCGGGACACGGTCCAGGGAGTGGTGCGCGACCAGATCGCGAACGTGCGCAGGGGGAGCACGATGCCGGAGGACCTGGTGACCGGCGAGGACGCCCGCGACGTGGCCGCATATGTGGCGTACGCCACGGACAGGGCGGGCGAGGACCAGGGCGCGCTCGCGCAGGCCGGCCTCGAGGGCGCGACGAGCGGCAGGCAGATCTTCATCGCCGCAGGCTGCGGCAGCTGCCACGTCTTGTCCAAGGCCGGGACCAACGGCACCGTTGGCCCATCCCTCGATGACCTCCCGCAGGCGGCGGGCGAGCGGGAACCCGGAATGTCGCCGGAGGAGTACGTCGAGCAGTCGCTCCTCGACCCCGACGCCTACGTCGTCCAGGGCTACCAGCCGGGCGTGATGCCCTCCTTCGAAGGGCGCCTCGACGAGCGGCAGGTCCGGGCGCTGGTGGAGTACCTGCTCGGCAGGTAGCCGCCTCTCGCCTCGGCTGGGCGCACGCGCCGTCTTGTCTCCGGACCCCCTCGGGTCCGCGTCGCCGTAGCTACGGGTCGAGCGCCCCCAGCGCGGCGTGCAGTGCCGGCGTCGCGGCGGCGAGGAGCCCCGGAGGCTTGCCCGGTAGGTCAGTGATGCTCCCGCCCGCCTCCTCGACGAGCAGCCGGCCGGCCGCCCAGTCCCAGTGGTTGACACCGCGTTCGTAGTAGGCGTCCACCCGGCCGGCGGCGAGCCAGGCCAGATCTAGCGCCGCCGCACCCGCGCGGCGGATGTCGCGCACGCGGGGAAGGATGGTTCGGACCACATCCGCCTGGGCGCTTCGCCGGATCGGCTCGTACGAGAAGCCGGTCGCAACCAGGGCGCGGTCCAGCGTGCGCCGGTCGGTGACATGGAGCGGGGCGACCTCGCCGCCCGCGGCTCGGACCCGGGCGCTGTCCCCGCGCTCGGCCATGAAGCACTCGTCGCGGATCGGATCGAGCACCACCCCGACCGCCAGGCCGTCGGCGTCCTCGAGCGCAACGCTAACCGCCCAGGCGGGGAAGCCATAGAGGAAGTTGATCGTGCCGTCGAGCGGGTCGACGATCCATCGTCTGCCGGTACCTCCCTCGCTGTGGGAGCCCTCCTCGGCCAGGAGGCCGTCATCCGGGCGCTCGAGGGCCAGCAGGTCGCGGATCGCCCTCTCCGCCGCACGGTCGGCGTCGGAGACGAGGTCGGTGTCGGACGACTTCGACCCGAGGCCCTCCGGCGGTCTCCCGTACGCCGACAGCAGCACGTCGGCGGCGGCCCGCGCGGCGCGCTCGGCCAGCTCGACATCAGTGCTCAAATCCGGTCGCTTCGCTCGCGGATGTCGAATCAGCAGGCTCGCTTCGGTCGCAGATTCAAAGGATCGCTCGGAGGACGAACGCGATCCCGAGGACGACGGCCACGAACAGGACCACGTAGATCAGGAAGCGGAACGCCTCCTGCTCGCTGCGAAGCGGGTTCAGCATGAGTCGCCTACAGGAGGTACAGCGAGCTGAACACGAAGATCCACATGATGTCGACGAAGTGCCAGTAGATCCCCGGCACCTCGACGCCGCGGTGCTCCTTGGCCGAGTAGTGGCCGCGGAAGGCGCGGACCGTCACCATCGCAAGCAGGGTGAGGCCGACGAATACGTGCGCGCCGTGGAGGCCGGTCAGGCAGTAGAAGATCGTCGCCTGCGCGTTGTCGCTCGGGGCGAAGCCGAGGTGCACGTACTCGTTCACCTGGATCGTCAGGAAGGTGAGCCCGAGCAGGAAGGTCGTGAGGATGCCGGCCTTCAGCGCGCGCCGGTTCTCGTTGCGTATGCCCTCGAGGGTCCAGTGCATCGTGAAGCTCGACGAGAGCAGGATCGCCGTGTTGACGCCGGCGATCGCGACCGGCAGCTCGAACCGGTCGAACGGGAACCACTCCGCCCCACGCACGACCCGTACGAAGAAGTAGGCCGTGAAGAATGCCCCGAAGAGCATGATCTCGGAGATGATGAAAAGCAGCATCCCGAGGAACTGGGCCTCAACCCGGGAAGAGACGTTCGCCGCCGGCGGGTGCTCGGCGTGCTCGTGGACGGCGTGCGCGGCGGCCTCCATCAGCCGCCTCCCTCGCTCACGACGTGTTCAACGCGCTTGCCCGTCGAGGCCTGCACGCGGCCGATTAGGTCGCTGCGGAGCCAGCCGGAGCGGGTCTCGGGGAAGGTGGATATGACGATGTCGTCGGGCGCGTAGAACTGGAGCGCGTTCTGGATCGCGGTGTACGGGTCCGGGTGCACGACCTGGCCGACCGCCTCGAGTCCCTCCTCCTCGAGCGCACGCAGCGTGTGGGCCAGGCGCTCGTGCGCGTCGCCGGAGTCGCCGTCGCCGCCGGACTGCGGGGAGATGACTATGAACCGCCGCGGTTCCTCGTCCGCCTTCCGCTTGAGGTGCTCAAGCAGCTCTCGCCCGCCGACGGTCTGGTTCGCCACCACGAGCGTCCGCTTCAGGTCGTCGCGCTCGGCGTCGACGTCCACGACCACGTGCTCCACGGGCCGGCGCGTGGCGCGGCGGAGCCGGTCAACGAGACCCTGGCGGAGCCAGCCGGAGCGAGTCTCGGGGTGCGTCGAGACGATGATCTCGTCGTAGTCCCGCTCGCCGAGGGCGTCCATGACGGCCGAGTAGGGATCGGGGTCGACGACAGCGCCGTCGGCGCCTATGCCGGCCTCGTGGAGTAGCGCGAGGGTCATCTGCAGCCGGTTCTCGGCCGCGTCGCGCACGTGATCCTCGTAGATGACGTAGCCGTGACGGGGCTGGTTCTGAGGGCAGATGGCGTGCACCCGGACCTCGTCGCCCTCCGCCCGGCGCTTCACGGCGTCGATCAGCGGCTGGCCCGCCACCGTCTCGTTGGCTACGACGAGGACGTCCTTCATTCAGCCTGAGAGGGCGGCGGCGCCCCTCCGCCGCCGGCGTGCGCCGGCACCGCGGCCCGCTTTTTCTCCTTGAACACCGCATGCACCGCCCCTGGGATGCCGTACTCGTACGGACCGCCGACCACGGTCGGCACCTCGTCGAAGTTGAAGACCGGCGGCGGGGAGGAGACCTGCCACTCGATCGAGTGGGCACGCCACGGATTGGCGGCGGCCCTCGGGCCGTGCCGCCAAGAGGCGATCATGTTGTAGAGGAAGATCATGAACGACAGGCCGAAGATGAACGCCGAGATCGAGATGATCGCGTTCCAGGTCGCGAACTGCTCCGCGTAGTCGGCCACCCGCCTAGGCATGCCGTCGATGCCCACGAAGTGCATCGGGCCGAAGGTGAGGTTGAAGAAGATGAACGAGAGCCAGAAGTGCAGCTTGCCGAGCGACTCGTCGTACATCCGGCCGGTCATCTTCGGGAACCAGTGATAGAGCCCGGCGAAGATCGTGAAGACGGAGCCGCCGAAGAGCACGTAGTGGATGTGCGCCACCACGAAGTAGGTGTCCGACACGTGGATCGTGAACGGGATGACCGCGAGCATGATCCCGCTGATCCCCCCGAGCGTGAACATCGTTATGAAGCCCAGCGCGAAAAGCATGGGCGTTCGCAGGTGGATCACGCCTCTCCAGAGCGTCGCGAGCCAGGAGAAGATCTTGATGCCCGTCGGGACGGCGATCAGCATCGTCGTGATCATCATCGGGATCCGCAGCCAGGCCTGCATGCCGGACACGAACATGTGGTGCGCCCAAACCGTGAAGCCGAGGATGATGATCGCCACCAGCGAGAACGCCATCATCCGGTAGCCGAATATCGGCTTGCGGGCGTTGGTGGAGATGACCTCGCTGATGATCCCGAAGCCCGGCAGCATCATGATGTAGACGGCCGGGTGGGAGTAGAACCAGAAGACGTGCTGGTACATCAGCACGTCGCCGTTGGCGGACGGGCTGAAGAAGTGGGTGCCGATCGTGCGGTCGAGCAGCACGAAGAACTGTGAGCCGGCTATGAATGGCGTGGCGATGACGACGAGCAGCGAGGTCGTGAAGTTCGCCCACACGAGCAGCGGCATGCGCCAGAACGTCATGCCGGGCGCGCGCATCGTGATGATCGTGACCAGGAAGTTCAGCGCGGTCGCGATCGACGA
>JACVRW010000092.1 GCA_014534235.1 Thermoleophilaceae bacterium
ACACGAAGGGCACGGTCGTGATCGCGACCGTGTTCGGCGACGTGCACGACATCGGCAAGTCGCTCGTGAACACGATCCTCACGAACAACGGCTACACGGTGATCGACCTCGGCAAGCAGGTCCCGGTGGACACCATCATCAACGCCGCCGTGGAGAACGACGTCGACGCCATCGGGCTGTCCGCCCTGCTCGTCTCGACGTCGAAGCAGATGCCGATCTGCGTGCAGGAGCTCCACGACCGTGGCCTCGAGTTTCCGGTGCTCGTGGGCGGCGCCGCGATCAACCGCGACTTCGGGCGCCGCATCCTCTACCCGAAGGGCAAGGAGTCCGACGAGATCTACGAGCCCGGCGTCTTCTACTGCAAGGACGCGTTCCAGGGGCTCGACACGATGGACGCGCTGATCGACGCTGAGGCGCGCGATGCGCTGCTCGCGAGGACCCGCGATGCGGCCCGCAAGCTGCGTGAGCAGGGCGAGCGCGAGGACGACGGCCCGCCGTTGACCGACGACTCGGTGCGCTCCGCGGTGCGGACCGACGTGCAGGTCCCGGAGCCGCCCTTCTGGGGCGTCCGCGACGTGGACGTCGACCTCGACGAGGTCTTCCCCTACCTCGACCGCCACGTGCTCTTCAAGCTCCACTGGGGCGGCCGCGGCGTGAAGGGCGATGAGTGGGAGCGGCTCGTGGATGAGGACTTCCTGCCCCGCCTCGAGCGGATGTGGCGGGAACAGGACTACCTCCACCCGCGGGCGCGCCTCGGGTACTTCCCCGCGAACGCCGACGGCAACGAGCTGATCATCTACGACCCCGACGACCGGGAGCGGGAGCTCGAGCGACTTGTCTTCCCGCGCCAGCCGAAGCACGACCGCATCTGCCTCACCGATTTCTTCCGCCCGCTCGACTCCGGCGAGCGGGACGTGGTCGCGCTCCAGGGCGTGACGGTCGGGCCGGAGGTGACCGAGCTGATCCAGCGCCTCGAGCGGGAGGGCGAGTTCGCGGAGCAGCTCTTCACGCACGGGCTCGGCGTGCAGGCCGCGGAGGGGCTGGCGGAGTGGCTCCACTCCGAGATCCGGCGCGAGCTCGGCATCGATCTCGACCAGGGGCGCCGCTACTCGTGGGGCTATCCCGCCTGCCCCGACCAGTCCGAGCACGAGAAGGTATGGCGGCTCCTCCGCCTCGAGGAGATCGGCATGACGCTCTCGGACGGCTACGCCGTCATCCCGGAGCAGTCGACCGTGGCGATCGTGGCGCACCACCCGCAGGCCGTGTACTTCGGCATGAAGTCCGGCTTCGTTCCGAAGGACAAGGTGCCGGACGAGCTGATCGCGGGCACCGAGCGCGGCGGCGAGCTGCCGCCCGAGTCCGAGCCGGAGGGCGGGACGGTCGAGGACGAGGCGCGCCGCCGGGCTGCCGACGAGGTGCCGGCCTAGTGATCGCCGCGACGACGGTGACGACTGAGCCGGCCGCGGCCGGCGCGCGCTAGCCGAGGCGGCATGCCGCGGCGTCCCGAGCCGGTCCGCGACCTCGCCTGGAGCCCCGACCGAGCCCGAGAGCTGGGCGAGGACACCGTGGAGCTGTGGGTCGAGCTCCTGGCGCGCCTGCCGGAGCTGCCCGTTAGCCGCGACTTCAAGGCCGAGGAGCTGCACGCCGAGCTCGCGCTCGAGGTCCCCGAGGAGCCGCTGCCGCGCGGCGAGCTCCTGCGTCACCTGCGCGCGCTCATGTTCGAGGGCTCGATGTACCCGGGACACCCGGGGTTCCTGGCCTACATCTCGGGCTCCGGCACCGTGCCGGGGGCTGCGGCCGATCTGCTCGCCGCCGCCCTCAACCAGAACTCCGGCGGCTTTCGACTGTCCCCGGGCGCGACCACGATCGAGCAGCACCTGATGCGTTGGCTCGCCGGACGCTTCGGGCTGCCGCCGACAGCCGGCGGCCACGTGGTCGCCGGCGGCGCGGTGGCGAACCTCGTGGGGCTCAAGATCGCCCGCGACCGTGCGCGCGACGGGGCGCGCGAACGCGGGATCCGGGACGGGCCGCCGCTGGCGTTCTACGCGTCGACCGAGTCGCACGTCATCCACCACCGGGCCGCGGACCTCCTCGGGCTCGGGTCGCAGGCCGTGCGCCCGATTCCCGTCGACGACCGCTGGCAAATGCGGCCCGAGGCGCTCGCCGCGGCGATCGAGCGCGACCTGCATGCCGGCGTCGTTCCGGCGGCCGTGATCGCCACCGCCGGCACCACCGCCACCGGGGCGATCGACGCGCTGCCCGAGATCGCCGAGCTCTCTGCGCGTCACGGCACGCATCTGCACGTTGACGCCTGCTACGGCGGGGCGGCCGTGCTCGCGGATGAGCTGCGACCGCTGCTTGCGGGCATCGAGTGGGCGGACTCCATCGCGGTCGACGCGCACAAGTGGCTCTACACGCCGCTGCTCGGAGGATGCGTCCTCGTACGCGACGCCCGCCATCCCGCCGCGTCGTTCGCCACTGAGGCCAC
The DNA here is from genome assembly GCA_014534235.1 of Thermoleophilaceae bacterium. Taxonomy (GTDB): domain Bacteria; phylum Actinomycetota; class Thermoleophilia; order Solirubrobacterales; family Thermoleophilaceae; genus JACVRW01. The sequence goes on from JACVRW010000092.1 coordinate 2,489, forward strand.
CTACATCTGGCTGGACGACGAGCTGCGCCAGGGGGTGGACGTCGCGATGCACGGCCCGGACTTCAGCCGGGGGTTCGCGGCGTTCAAGATCTGGTTGTCGCTCCTGGCCCACGGCCGCGCCGCGTACGCCCGGCGGATCGCCCACGACGCCGCCCTTGCCCGCTACCTCGGCGAACTCGTCGAGGAGCACCGCGACTTCGAGCTGATGGCACCGCCGTCGCTGTCGATCTGCTGCTTTCGTTACGCACCGGGCGCCCTGCGCCGCGACGATGAAGCGCTCGATCGCCTGAACGAGCGGATCATGACGGCCGTGATGGCCGACGGCCGCGTGTACTGCTCGAACGCGGTCGTCGACGGCCGCTTCTGCCTGCGCGCGTGCATCGTGAACATCCGCACGGAGGCCGAGCACCTCGAGCTGCTGCTGGAGGTGGCGGCCGAGCACGGCGCGCGGCTCGCGGCGGCTGCGGCCTGAACGCCGCCGCCCGGCCGGAAGCCGTCGCCGGGGAGGGTCGACGGGGGTAAGGGGGCCGCCCGGCCAGGCGGTGCTTACCGTCCTGGACTGGTGTTCCTATACAACACCCAGGCAGGATCGTGCCGCAAGGGCCGCGGGCGCGCCCCCGTACCCAGTCCTAACCGCCGGCGCAGATCGGTCACGCGCCGACGCGCGGCCGGCCGGCGGAGAGCGGCAGCGCCCGCAGCACGGCGTCGAGCACCCGCTCCGCGCCGAACCGGACCACGTCGTCGGTCACGAGCCCGGTCTCGTCCTCCGCCGCGGCGACGGTCGCCCGGGCCTCCGCCTCTTCGAGGTCGCCGGTGTTGAGCGCGATCGCCACCACCCGTGCCGGGCGTACCGGCGCTGTGATCGACTCGTACGCGGCGATCAGCTCGGACAGCGGCGGGATCGGCAGGTCGGGGTAGTTGCGGATCGCCGTCGAGCTCGGCCGGTGGACGAGCACCAGGAGGTCGGGCGCCGAGCCGTGCAGGAGCCCGAGCGTCACACCTGAGTAGGCGGGGTGGAACAGCGCGCCCTGGCCCTCCACGAACAGAACATCTCCCCGCTCGGCACCCTCGAGCACCAGTCGCTCGGCCGCGCCGGCGACATAGTCCGAGATCACGTGGTCCACGGCGATGCCCCAGCCGGCGATCGCCACCCCGGTCTGGCCGGTGGGCACGTAGACCGAGCGGAGGCCGCGCTCCCGCGCGGCGCGGTCGAGCTCGAGCGTCACCACCTTCTTCCCGATCACGGTGTCCGAGCCCACGCTGTGCACCACCCGCACGCCCTCGGGCCGGCTGTCCAGCCCCTTTGGCACGGTGAGATCCGGCGGCGCGGCGCGCAGGTCGCGCAGCGTCACGCCGTGTCGGCTCGCGGCCGCCGCCAGCTCCGGGTCGTCCGAGAGCTGGGTGTGCAGGCCGGCTTCGAGCGAGAGCCCCGCCTCGATCGCCTCGAGCAGCGCCGGGCGCCAGGTCGGGTCGAGCTTCCCGCCCGTAGGCGCCACCCCGATCAGCAGCGTGGTGGCGCCGCGGTCGATCGCCTCGCGCACGCTCGCCACGATCGGGACCGGTTTGAGGCAGAACGGCTCCACCTCGACGGCGGTGCGGCCCGCCTCGGTCGAGTCGACAACCGCCACGACGTCCCGGGTGCCGTAGCGGACGACTCCGTGGGCGGTCTTGCCCGTGTGGCGGGTGAACAGCCCCTCGGCGAAGATGGCCAGTCGATCGCTCACGCCCGCGTGACCCCAAGGCCGGGCCCGGGGCCGGGGACGACGCTGCCGTCGCGCAGCTCGAGGCCGGTATAGGGCTGGTCTGCGAGCAGCAGGTGGCCATCGAGGTCGGTCCAGTCGGCGAGCGAGGCGATCGCGGCGGCGGGCGCCACGCCGAGCTGTGACTCGACCATGCAGCCGAGCATCACCCGAAGGCTGAGGGCGCGGGCGGCATGGACCATCCGCAGAGCCTCGCGCAAGCCACCCGACTTCGCCAGCTTCACGTTGATCCCATCGGCGTAGCCGGCCACGCCGGCCACGTCGGCCAGGTCGTGGCAGCCCTCGTCGACCACGATCGGCGGCCGCGGCTCGAGCTCGCGCACTGCGCGGAAGCTGGCCAGATCCGCCGCGGGGAACGGCTGCTCTACGAGCTCCACGTCCGCCTCTACGAGCGCCGGCACGATCTCGCGTGCCGACTCGAGCGTCCAGCCCTCGTTGGCGTCCACCCGGATGGGGGCCTCCGACTCGGCGCGCACCGCCTCCACGCGGGCCATGTCGTCGGGTCCGCCGACCTTCACCTTGAGGGCGCGGAACTCCCGCGCTCGCCGGGCGCGCTGGCGGGTGCCGGCGAGCGTGTCGATGCCGATGGTGTACGAGGTGGGCGGCGCCACCGGCGACAGGCCGAGGAGCCGCCAGACCGCCAGCCCCAGTCGCTTCCCGATCCAGTCATGGAGCGCGGCGTCGAGCGCCGCCTTTGCCCCCGCCGCGCCCTCGACGTCCGCAACGCGCTGCCCGATGTCCTCGAGCGCGAATGGATCGTCGCCGACGAGCGCCGGCGCCGCCTCGGTCAGGAACTCGGCGGCGGACTCGGCAGTCTCGCCCCGGTAGTAGACCGGCGCGGCCTCGCCGAGCCCCACGGTCCCCTCGTGCTCGACCTCGAGCTCCACGAGCTCCTGCGTCGTGCGCGACGCCCGCGCGATCGTGAACTCCTCGGCGAGGGCGAGCGAGACGATACGGGCCCGGAGCTCCACCAGCGGGAAAGAATGACGGCTGGCCGGCGCGGCGGCGAGCCGGCTGGGGGAGGCCACGCGCCCGTGTAACGCTTACCGGCGTGAACGCCGGACTGTGCGACCGCTGCCGCCACCAGCGCATCGTCCGCAACACGCGTGGCGGCGTCTTCTCCATGTGCGAGCGCTCGCGGACCGACGAGCGCTATCCGAAGTATCCGCGACTTCCCGTCGAGCACTGCGCCGGTTACGAGCGGCGGCCCGTCAGCGCGAGCCGCTGACCACGGTCTTGCCGTCGTCCGCCACCCGGCTCTGCGCGGCCTCGTCGGAGATGGAGCCGACGATGCTCCCGCGTGGGGCCGAGCCGCCGCCCCCGCCGACCGCCTTCGCCTTTCCGTAGAGCCCGCCGGCGACCCGCCAGCGGATCCTGAAGCGGCCGGCGCGGACGGCCGTGACCGACCAGCGGAAGCTCCGCTCGCGCCCTGGGCTGAGCGGGCCGCAGGCCCAGGTGTTCACGTACACCGTCTCGCAACCCCGAGGGCTGGCGTTCTTCGCGTCGGGGAAACCGCCGATCTCAACCGGCACGCCGTTCAAGACAAAGCGCGGCCGCTCCGCGTCGGCGAGCTCCGGAGTGGCGCTGCGGAAGTTGAAGCCGTCGACGGTCACGGCGACGTTCGGGATCGTCCGATCGCCCGCGTTACGCACGCCGATCTCGAGTTCCGACCTCTGGGCCAGCCTCTGCCGCTCGGGGAAGCTCGCCCTGACGACGTCCACCTCGAACTCGCCCTCGGACTCTTCGGCGTCCTGTCGCTCGTCCCCGCAGCCGACCACGAGGAGGAACCCGGCGAGGGCGATCGCTCCAGCTGCGCTCGTCCTCCTCGCCGCCAAATCGGCGCGAACATACCACCCGGGGAGCGCCGCGGGCGCGGCGCGCCTGTCCTGGCGGCGGGCCGAGACATGGCTTAGGCTTCGGGCGCGAGGCCTATCTCGGGGGGACGTCGCCGTCTTCCGGGGAGGAGTTTCTCTAGTGGTCCAATCGGCTGCCGACCGGGTCTTCCTGCCCACGAAGAACCTGCTGGAGCAGGTGGGCGACATGATGATCCTCACCGGCAAGACGCTCGTTTCGGCGCTGCGCCCGCCCTACCCCTACGGCACCGAGTTCGTCCAGCAGTTCCTGTTCATGCTGCGCCTGTGCTGGCTGCCGCTCACGATCTCGACGATCGCGTTCGGCTACGGCGCTCCCGGCCTGCAGGCGGGCAACTTCCTCGTCCTGTTCGGCGCGATCGACCGGCTGGGCGGCTTCTTTGTCCTCGCCTCGATTCGCGAGTTCGCCCCGTTCGTGACCGCGATCATCCTCGCCGGCGTCGGCGGCACCGCGATCACAGCGGACCTCGGCGCGCGCAAGATCCGGGAGGAGCTCGACGCGCTCCAGGTGCTGGGCGTCGATCCGATCAAGAACCTCGTGGTGCCCCGCTTCCTCGCGCTGATGGTCGTCACCGGGTTGTTCAACATCTACGCGCTGATCTTCGGGATCTTCGGCGGCGTGCTGGCGACGCTCACGTTCGACGCGCCGTTAGGGCCCTTCTTCGCGACTCTGCTCAACAACGCGTCGACGACGGACCTCTGGGGATCCGTCGTCAAGACGACGCTGTTCGGGGCGATCATCGCGATCGTCTCCTGTTACAAGGGAATGACCGCGTCGGGTGGCGCCGAGGGGGTGGGTCGGGCCGTGAACCAGGGCGTGGTGATCGAGTTCCTCGGCATCTTCGCCTTCAACTATGTGTTCACGCAGACGCTCTTGGCCACGCACCCGGAGATCTCGGTGATCAAGTGATGGTGAGCGGCTGATGGGCACCGGCTGGCTGAGCGTCCCCCGCGACTGGATCGCGTCCTTCGGCGACATCGCGAAGTTCTGTGCACGGGTCGTCGGCGACGTGTTCAACCTGCGCGTATTTCGCTTCTTCGGGGAGGCGCTCCGACAGGCCGGGATCCTGATCCTCGGCTCGGCGCTCGTGATCTGGGGCCTCGCCTTCATCATCGGCCTCCAGTGCGGGATCGAGGGCGCCTACCTGAACCGCTCGATCGGCGCGCCCGCGTACTCGGGTGTGTTCTCGGCGTGGTGCGACCTGCGCGAGCTGATGCCCTACGCCTTCGGCTACATGATGTCGGCGAAGGTCGGCACCGGCCTGGTCGCGGAGATCGGGGCGATGCGGATCTCCGACGAGATCGACGCGCTCGAGGTCATGGGGATCAACTCGCTCGTGTTCCTCTGCGCCACCCGGCTGCTCGCCGCGTGGATGGTGCTGCCCTTCATGTACATCGGGGCGGTCGGGGCCGGCTTCTTCGCCAGCTACCTGGCCGTGGTGCAGCAGATCGGGGAGGTCTCGTCCGGCGGTTACTTCCTGATCTTCTGGATGTTCCAGAACCCGCCGGACCTGCTCTACAGCCTCATCAAGGGCATGGCCATGGCCACAGTGATCGTGCTCGTGGGCTGCTACTACGGCTACACGGCGAGCGGCGGGCCGGTGGGGGTGGGAACGGCGACGGCCAAGTCCATGGTCCTGAATACCGTGATGGTGCACCTTGTGGGAATGGTTGGAACGCAGATCTTCTGGGGAACGAACCCGAGGGCGCCGATAGGGGGTTAGGGAAGCGAGGATGGAGGAGCGAAGAGGCGACGGCGGAGCCGGCGGGCCGGACCGGCCGCTCGACCCGCGGGAGTGGGAGGAGAGCCGGGGCGGCCGGCCGGGCGCGGGCGCCGGCCCGCGGATGACGGCCGAGCCGGAGCGGGGGGCGGAGGACCACGAATACCACTGGCACACGGGCGCGAAGCGCGAGCACGGCGCGGAGGACGCCGTCGAGTTCATCGACGTTGTCAAGGCCTTCGGTCGTAACCGGGTGCTGAACGGCCTGAACCTGGGCCTGCCGGACGGGCAGATCTCGATGATCCTGGGACCGTCGGGGACGGGCAAGTCCGTATGCATCAAGCACATGGTGGGGCTGCTCTATCCCGACGAGGGCGACGTGCTCGTTCACGGGCAGTCCGTGCCGGCCATGGCGGACGACGAGCTGTTCGAGATGCGCAAGAAGTTCGGGGTCCTCTTCCAGGACGGCGCGCTGTTCGGCTCGATGAACGTCTTCGACAACGTCGCATTCCCGCTCCGCCAGCACACCGACAAGGGCGAGGACGAGATCCGCGAGATCGTCATGCGGCGGCTCACCGAGGTCGGGCTGGCGGCGGCCGCCGAGAAGATGCCGAACGAGCTGTCGGGCGGGATGCGAAAGCGCGCCGGTTTCGCGCGGGCGCTCGTGCTCGACCCCGGCATCGTGCTGTTCGACGAGCCCGACTCCGGCCTCGACCCGGTGCGTACGGCGCTCCTCTGCGAGCTGATCCAGGAGGTGCACGAGGAGAACGGCGGCGCTTACTGCGTGATAACGCACGACATCATGTCGGCCCGGCGGGTCGCCGACTACATCGCGATCCTCTGGAAGGGCCGGATCGTGGAATCCGGCCCTGCCCGTGACCTCTTCAACTCGGACAATCAGTTCGTCAGGCAGTTCCTGTCCGGGGAGGCGCAGGGGCCGCTCGGCATGGAATAGGCCGCCCGGGGGCCGGCGCGTAGCGCGGAGCGAGTGGCAGCGCGGCCTCCAGGAGCTGCGCCCGGAGCCGCGACGCTCGCATTAACCTGACCGCGATGAAGGGGGTTCTGTTCGGCCGCGCCGTGCGTACGGTCACGCGGCGGCCGCTGGTCGCGCTCGCCGCGACCGCCCTTCTCGCCCTAGGCGGTGCGGTCCTGGCCCTGAGGCTCGAGCCGAGCACGGCCACGGAGACGCTCGTGGATCGTGGCTCGGACTCGTTCGAGGCCACCGAGCGCTTCAAGCGCGACTTCGGCGACGAGGCCGTGCTCGTTCTCGTCCGCGGGGAGCTCACCCGTACGGTGCTCACCCCGGACCTCGTCCGGGTCCTCAGCCTCGAGGGTTGCCTCTCCGGCAACGTGCCGGACGTGAAGCGGGGGCTCGGTCGGCTGCCTCCCGTCTGCCGCGAGATCGCGGAGCTGCGCCCGGCGAAGGCCGTCTACGGGCCGGGGACGTTCGTCAACACCGCGGCCACCCAGATCGGCGAGGAGCTCACGAAGCGACAGCGGGCCAACGAGCGCGAGGCGGCCGCAGCAGCGCGGGCCGCCCGCGAGCTGGCTAAGCGCCGCGGCGACCCGCCCGCCGAGCGGGAACGCCTCGCGCGCACCGCCGGCGAGGCCGTGCGGACGCGTTTCCAGAACGACGTACTGCGGCTTGCCCTCCGCTACGGGTTGACGGACGTCCCGCGCGTGGACAGCCCGAGCTTCGTCTCGACGCTCGTCTTCGACCCGACGGCCGGGGAGCCCGGCGTCCCCAAAACGCGCTTCGCCTACCTCTTCCCGTCGAAGAACGCCGCGCTGATCCAGATCCGGATGCGACCGGACCTGACGGACGAGCAGCGGCGCCGCGCGATCGCCCTCATCGAGGAGGCCACGCGGCAGCGCGCATTCGAGCCGCGCGAGGGCGCGCGGTACATCGTGACCGGCGTGCCCGTGGTCGCCGAGCGCCTCGCCGACGCCGTCCAGCGGTCGCTCGTCGTGCTGCTCGTCGCCGCCGTGCTGGTGATGGCCGCCGCGCTTGCGCTCGTCTTCCGGACCCGCCTGCCGCTTCTGCCCCTAGCGCTCGCGCTCGGCGCCGCGGCGATGACCTTCGGCGCGCTGTCGCTCGCCGGCGGCAGCCTGACGATGGCCGGGGTAGCGGTGCTTCCCGTGCTCATCGGCCTGGCCGTGGACTACGCGATCCAGTTCCAGGCTCGGTTCGACGAGGAGCGTAAGCGCCGCGCACGCCGGTTCGGCGGAGGCGCCGACGCCCGCCGCGAGGCCGCCGTTGCCGCCGCTTCCGCCGGAGGCCCGACGATCCTCACCGCCGGGATCGCCACCGCGGTCGGCTTCCTCGTGCTGCTCCTGTCGCCGGTGCCGATGGTGCGTGGCTTTGGCGCCCTGCTCGTGGTCGGCATCGCCGCTGCGCTCGGGTGCGCGCTCTTCGCCGGTTTCGGTGCGCTCGTCCGGTTCGGCGGTGGCCCACGGTCGCCGCGCACGCGATCTGGTTTCGGCGCCAATGTGGCCCTCAATCCAGATGGCGTGGCGGCGCGAGGCGTGCATCGGGCGCGCGAGTGGCTTGCGGACCGCTCGTGGCGCTCGCTCGGCCTCGCGCTCCAGCGGCCGCGGCGCGTTCTCGCGATCGCGCTGGCCCTCGCGGTCGCCGGCCTCGCGCTCGACACCCAGAGCGACGTCGTCTCCGACGTCCGCGAGCTCGTGCCACAGGACCTCCAGGCGCTCAGGGACGTCGACGTGCTTCAGGAGGAGACCGGCGTCTCCGGCGAGATCGACGTGACCGTCCGCGCCGACGACATCACGAAGCCGGCCGTGGTGCGCTGGATGACGCGCTTCCAGCACGGCCTGCTGCGCGCCCACGGGTACCGCCCGGGCAGGCGCTGCACGCAGGAGCGCAGCGCTCCCGAGCTCTGCCCGGCGCTGTCGCTGCCGGACATCTTCAGCACCGCGGGCGCGCGGCAGGGGCAGGTGCGCGGGCTGCTCGACGCGGTGCCCCGCTACTTCTCGCAGGGCGTCGTGACGCCCGACCGGACGACGGCGAACCTGGCCTTCGGCATCCGCCTCATGCCGCTCGACCGCCAGAAGGAGGTCGTGGACGAGATCAAGAGGCGGCTCGATCCTCCCCCCGGCGTGCGGGCCTCGGTGGTGGGGTTGCCGGTACTTGCCGCCGAGGCAAACGCCGCGCTCTCGTCCCCCTGGCGCCGCGGGCTGACGCTGCTCGCGGCGCTGGCCGGAGTGTTCCTGGTGCTGCTCGCGGCGCGCCGCTCCGCGCGCGCCGCGGCCGTGCCGCTGATCCCGATCGCGCTCGCGACCGGCTGGTCGGGCGGCGTGCTGTTCGTGCTGGGGCTGCTGCCGGGGCCGCTCGAGGTCGACTTGAACCCGATGTCGGTGACGCTGGCCGCGCTTGTGATCGCGATCTCCACGGAGTTCAGCGTGCTGCTTTCCGCGCGGTACCGCTCCGAGCGCGAGGCCGGCGCGGGGACGGCGAGGGCGATCGAGCGAGCGTACGCCTCCACCGGCGGCGCCGTGCTCGCCTCCGGTGTGACCGCCATCGCCGGCTTCGCGGTGCTGATCGCCTCCGACATCCGGATGCTACGCGACTTCGGCATCGTGGCGGTCGTGGACCTCGGCGTCTCGCTTGTGGGCGTCATGCTCGTGCTGCCGGCGGCGCTCGTGTGGGCGGAGGAGCACGGCGGACTCGGCGTTCGGGACCTCGACCCGCGGCCCCGGCTCCGCGCGCTGCGAAGCCTCCGTCCGCGCCGCGCGCACGCGGACGCGCAGTGACCGAGGGCCGCGTCGATGGAAACGGCCGCCGTCCGGCCGGCGAGCGGCTCGCGGAGCGCGACCGCAGTCATCCGGAGCGGGACCGCCGGCCGGAGGTGCCACGTCCGGGCAACAAGTACGCCTGGGCGGTCGGGATCGTGATGCTGATGGGCCTCGGCGTGCTGCTCTTCGCTCAGACGATCCCAAACAGCGGCGAGGGAATCGAGGGTCCCGAGCCAGGCACCCGGCTGAAGGCCTTCGCGGCGCCGTCCGCGCTCGGGAACCTGGAGGGGGAGGCGAACGTCTGCCAGCGCCGCCCGTGCCCCGAGCAGGCGGGGGAGGTGCCGGCCTGCGAGATTGTGTCGGCAGACGTCGTGAACCTGTGCACTCTCCGCCGGCGACCGCTCGTGCTCACGTTCATCTTCGACCGCGGCGCCGACTGCTATCCGCAGGTGGACCGCACCGAGCGCGTGATGCATCACGTCGACGGCGTTCGGTTTGCGACGGTCTTCTTCACGAGCAAGGAGCGCGCCGAGGTCCG
>JACVRW010000139.1 GCA_014534235.1 Thermoleophilaceae bacterium
CAGGCGCGCCGCAGCCGGCGCTTGACCTGCGGGCGGTCGCGCTCGGGCAGGTGGTCGAGCACGTTGCGCTCCTTGTGCCGGACGCATCTCTGCACCGGCGCCCGCTCGCCGAACACGGTCCGGATCGCCTTCCTGAGCGCCGTGGCGCCGTCAATCACGAACAGGTCCCCTGCTCCGGGTCGAGCCCGCGCTCCACCAGGTCCGACAACAGCGCGGTGGCGACGGTTGCGTTCTCGGTCGAGCCCTCCCAGAGGCCGAGCGGGATCTTCGCGCCGTCGGTGGTGATCCCGAGCGCGACCACGTTCGTGCGGCCCTTGAGCTCGATCCCGTCGATCATCATCACCGCCAGGCGCACGTCGTCGAGGCGGCGGCTCATCAGCACCTCCAGGTTCTCGCGCGTGCGCGCGACGAACTCGCGTGAGACCGCCGACTTCGACGTCGACCGGGCCTCCGCCTCGACGTCGGCGCCGACCGGCTCGCGCGTCCGCTCAAAGCGACGCACAGAGACGCCGGCCAGCATCTGCTCGAGCACCAGGCGGGTGAGCGGATCGCGGTCGGCGAAGTGGCGGTAGCTCTCAAGCGGCACCTCGGACTCTCCGCCCGCGGTGCGCACGCGCGGGCGCTCCACCGCGACGCGGCGCCCGCCCAGCGTGACCTCCCCAGACTCGTGCCCGTGACGGACGGCCGTGCGCAGGACCGTCGCCGCCCACCCTTAATTGTCATCGGTCGTCCAACCCAGGTGTCTGGGCGCACCTGCCGCGGACGCCTCCTTTCACACGCGAAGGGAGCAGTCGGCGCTGCTGTTGCGAGGACGCCCGCGGCTCGTCCGGAGCGGGCGTGTGCCCAACGCCGGCGCGGATGCTCGCTCTCTGCTTAGCGGCGACCATCGCGGGGATGCCAAGCAAGGGCGGGCCGCTCTGCCAGGGCGGCGTTGTGAACGCCGCGTGCGTTCAGCGCCACGGGATGCCCTCGCCGAACTGGATGAGCTCGCGACAGGAGTTCCGGTTGCGGTGCGGTCCAGCGCGACGCGCGGGGGCGACCGCGGCTCTGCTGGCGACTGTGCCTCACTCGTGTCGGCGAACCACCCGTCGACGACCCTGAACGCACCGCCCGCTGGGACGGTTACGGCTCGACCCTCGCGCACGGGGACGTGAATGGTCTCCGTGGTCTTGATCGGCGGAAGCTTCTCGCCGCCCGGCCGCCTGCAACTAGATGATCACTTGGAGCGCCGGCGAGCCGTCATACGGTCGTCTAAGCATCTGGCGCCTCCGTCGGGCTGGCCCTCGCGGCCGTCCGCGAGCGCCGCGGGCACCCCGTCGCATGCGTCGGCCAGCCAGCGCTCCCCATCCGCGGTGCAGCCCCGGCTCTCTCGATGTCGGCTATGGGCCGCCGCCGCTCGCACTCCGCGACGCGGTTGCTGGTGCGCCGCGCGGCCGCCCGGCGCGGCAGGGTACGGTGGGCGCGTGGTATCGGGCGAGACGAGCGGGCGCCGTGCGGAGGTCGAGCTCACCAACCTCGATCAGCCGCTGTTCGACGGCGCGGACGCGGCGAAGCGGGATCTCGTCGACTACCTCGAGGCGGTCGGCGAGCAGCTGCTCGGCGAGCTGCGCGACCGCCCGCTATCGGTGATGCGGGCGCTGCGCGGCCAGCGGCCGTTCATGCAGAAGAACCTCCCGCGGTACGCGCCGCCGTGGGTGCGGACGGTGGTCATCTGGGCGGAGAGCTCCAAGCGCGAGGTGACGTACGCGCTCTGCAACGATCGGGCGACGCTGCTGTGGTTCGCCAACCAGCGCGCCGTGGAGTACCACCCGACGCTCGTGCGGGTCGATCGGCCGGACCACCCGCAGACGCATCTCGTGCTCGACGTTGACCCGCCCCCAGGAGCTCCTTTCGAGGCGGTTGCGCGCACCGCGCGACTCGTGCGGGAGGCGCTCGCCGAGGTCGGGCTCGCGGGCGCCGTCAAGACGAGCGGCGCCAAGGGCGTGCACGTCTTCGTGCCGGTCGCGCAGCCGGCGGCGACGGAGGCGATCGCCGCGGCGACGCGCGCGCTCGCCGCGCGCGCTGAGCGCATCGACCCGGAGCTGGCGACGACGGCCTACGTGCTCGCCGATCGCGAGGGAAAGGTGTTCATCGACGGCACCCGGGCGGGCGGCGCGAGCGTGGTCGCGGCGTACAGCCCGCGCCTCCGGCCCGGCACAACCGTCTCGTTCCCGGTGCCGTGGGACGAGCTCGACCGCGTCGCGCCGACCGACTTCACGATCCGCGCGGTGCCGGCGCTGATCGGCGCCGGCAATCCGTGGGCCGACCACCTGCCCGAGCCGCAGCCCCTGCCGCCCGAGCTCGTCGGGGAAGGCCGCGCGATCCCAGTCGCCCGCGTCGCCGCGATGCACGAGGGCAAGCGCCGCGCCCGCTCGCGGCGGCGGGAGGCGGACGGCGAGTGACGACGTCCATGATCGGTCTCTACGCCGGGATTCCGGTCACCGACCGGGACGCGGCGCTCCGCTGGTACGAGTCGTTCTTCGGCCGTCCGGCGGACGAGGTCGTCGCAGGTGAGGCGTTGTGGGCGATCAGCGACCACGCCTCGGTCTTCGTGGAGGACAGCCGGAACGCGCCGGCGGAGGATTGCTCACGATCGGGATCGACGGGCTCGACGCCCTGCTCGCAGGGCTCGCCGAGCGAGGCATCGCCCACGGGCCGGTCAAGACGTACGCAAACGGCGTCCGGCATGTGACCGTGCTCGATCCCGACGGCAACAGCCTGTCATTCGCGGAGGCTCCGAACGAGTGAGCTCGTGCGGTCAGCGCGTGGCCATGACCGTCCGCCCGAGCTGGTCGCGCGTCGGCCATCGGCGTGCTGGCTATCGCATGACTTGGGACCGCCAACGCGGTCATCCGCAGTTGCGTGCCGAGGAGATCGAGATCGGCTCGCTCAAAGTGCGCGAGCTCGAAGTCGCCGGCCGGCGTTGGCCCGAACGCCACCAACCTCAACGCAGGCCTAGGCGCGCCCCCGAACGCCCACGCGTGTCTGGGAGCACTCGACCGAGGGTGAGCGCAAGGCGCGAGCGTTCTTCGGGGGTTGCGCTTTCGGCGAGGGCACTGCCGCTACGAGGCTCCCTAAAAACGGCGCCGCTTGCAAGCGGATCGGCCGCACGCGCGCCCGGTCCGCCAGATGGCTGGTCCGTAGGTTGGGCTCGTGCGCACCATCCGCCCCTGCCGTGATGTAGAGCGTCCGGGCGATCCTCGAGATCGTCAACGCTGCCGCCGAGGCATATCGCGGCGTCATTCCAGGCGATTGCTGGCGCGAGCCATACATGCCCTTACACGAGCTGGAAGGTGAGATCGCCGCCGGGGTCGAGTTCTGGGGCTATGAGGCCGGCGGCGCGCTGGTCGGCGTCATGGGCTTCCAGTCGGTGCTCGGCATCGATCTGATCCGCCACGCCTACGTCTCTCCTAACTACCAGCGGCACGGCGTCGGCAGCGCACTCCTCGACCATCTCGCCCGCTCGACCAGGCGGCGAATGCTCGTCGGAACCTGGGCCGCGGCCGACTGGGCGGTGCGCTTCTACCGCCGTCACGGCTTCGAGCTGGTCGGACCCGAGCGCACGCCGGCTCTACTGAAGACCTACTGGGCCATCCCCGACCGCCAGATTGAAGCCTCGGTGGTGCTCGCGAACCCGCCGCTCGCCGAGGCCTGACAAGCCGCGCCTTCCCTGCAGAGAAAATCTCGCTCAGGCTGGCACAGCCCCTTTCTGAGGCGTGATGGTGTAGGCGACGCGTTCGGGCTGGCCGACGAGGCGTTTGCGGGCGCGCTCGGGGTCGCGGCGGGCGAAGAAGTCGCCGCCGCGGTCGGTGTAGGTCTGGCCGGTCTGGAGCATGTGCCAGGCGGCGGTGAGGATCGAGTGGCAGACTGCGATGGTGGCCTTGTTGGCACCACGGCGGGCGCGCAGGCGGGCGTATTGGGCGGCCAGGTAGGTGTCCTTGCTGCGGTTGGCGGCCTTGGAGCACTCGACCAGCGTCTGGCTCAGCCACTTGGACCCCTTGCGGGTCTTGCCCGAGCGGCGTTTGCCGGCGGACTCGTCGTTGCCGGGCACATCCCGGCCCACGAGGCGAGGTCCTTGTTGGGTAGCCGGGGGCATCCCAGCCCCCGGCTCCCACAGATCCCGGTGTGACAGTCTCCCGTCACCGGGCTCTTCTGATCAGCCGTAGTACGTGCGGACCGCGTTCCAGTGGGTGGACAGCCCGGGCTGTCTTTGGAGCAGCCCGGTCCGCCACCCGCGGAAGCGCTTGTCGGTCCGCAGCCGCCTGGATTTCCTCCCGGCCCAGCGCCTCAGGTAGGCGTTGACGCACTTTAGAAGGAAGCGCGGCTTGGTGACCGTGTGGGGGGCGACGCTGCGTGTCGGCGAATTGATGGATCTCTGCGGTGAGCGCTGCGACGATGCGGGAAGGGCTCTGTCGTCGCAGGGCGCGGACCGTTCTGGCGAGGCGGGTGGGGCCGAATTGCTCGCCGTGGCGGCGCGCCTCGGTGACTCCGTCGGTGTAGAGCAGCACGCCGGTGCCGGGCGCGAGATCGCGGGTCGTCGAGGTGCAGGCGAGGTGCTCGGAGATTCCGAGGGGTTGATTTCGTGCCGCCCAGTTCCTCGCCGGTGTCCAGACACAGCGCCGCCGGGTGCCCGGCGTAGCCCCAGCGAAGCCCGCGCTCCCGCGGCGAGAGAACGACGCATGCTACGGTGACGAACCCGGGGTCTTGCTCCGCGCGCTCGGCGAGGACGACGTTGGCCCAGCTGAGTAGGCGGGCGGGATCGTCGGAGAACGGTGCGGTTGTCGCGAACACGGTTGGGACGAACGCGGCTTGCCGCGCTGCGGCGTGACCCTTGCCGACGACGTCGCCGACTACTAGCAGCTCGCCGCCGCAGGCGACCGGGGCACCGGACAGCGTGACCCGACTGCGTCGGCTCGTCCGCGAGCAGGTCCTCGATCGTCCCAACGAACGGTCAAGCCGCCGATGACCGGGCTGACCCTGATGCTGATGGTGGGCGCCAGCGCGCGCATCATTGGACGGTTCGGGCTGAAGGCGCCGCTCGTCGCGGGGCTGATCGTGCTCGCCGGCGGGATCGGCGTGTTCGGGCTTGTCAGCTCCGACGGCGGCTTCGTCACCGACGTACTGTGGGCGTCGCTGGTCGCCGCCGCGGGCATGTCGCTCGCCTACATCCCGGCGCTCAACGCCGGGCTGTCGGCCGTGGCGCCGGAGAAGTCCGGGCTCGCCTCGGGGCTGCTCAACACGAGCTACCAGGTCGGCTCGGCGCCGGGGTCCCGCCAGCCTCGCGATTCAGGCGGCGGTCTGGCTGGCCGGCGGGGCGGGTCCGGCGGCCAGTAGGAGCGCTATTAGCTCCTCGGTCACGGTCGGCGGGAGCATGCCGGCGCCGGCAAGCTCCCTGACGGAGCGGGACGCGTTCTCCCGGAGCTCCCGGACTTCCGCTCGGCTCGTATCAGCACTGAGGAGCATGTGCTCGGCGAGATCTTCGAGGATCTCCCGGGCGGGCTCCTGAAGCCAATCGGGGTCGATCGCCGCGACGACGTCGAGTGCTCGGCGGTAGCTTCGATAGCGGCCTGCGGTCATGGAACTCTCCTTCGGCTGGTGGTCCTGCCGAGGGTCCCCAGGCCGCCTCACGTCAAGGCCGGCCGTCCCGCTCAGCTGTTTGCGGGTTCCGCCCCGACGCGCCACCGCGCCAGACCGAAACCGGTCTCTAGGTGCCCGTCCCGAGCCGCCGAAAACACTTGTGGCCGCGGCGCGGGTTTTGTCCGGTTGCGGGAGATGGGTAACGGCGCGTCTCGATGAGCCGGGCAACCCCGTTGTAAGCTCGTTCTGACGGCCTTCCTGGTAAGGAGAACCGGCCGAAGCTGCGGCGGTAGAAACGCGCAGTGAAGCCGTCTCGTGCCGCCACGGTGGGTAGCGGCTCGTTGGAGTACGCTGACAGCACGCCCGCGTTTGGTTCTGATGCCCTTCTCCCTTTCGCGCGGCTCCCCCAGCGCAATGACGGGCGAGAGAGGCAGCACACGATGGACCATGTGCCAGAGATCCGGATTGGCCCTGCGGACCGGCGGCGGCTAGAGCTTGAGGAACTTACGAACGCGATGGTGCGGCTCTACAAGGAGCAGTTTGGTCGCGGCCCGACCAAGGCGCGCAGCGACTATGCCGGCCCCAACGCGCTGGTGGTGACGGTCGAGAACAGCCTCACGCCGGCGGAGCGAAACATGATCGCCTTGGACGAGCACCAGCGGGTGCGCGAGATCCGCATGTTCTTTCAGCACGCGAGCGACGATGAGTTCATCGGCACGGTGGAGGAGATCACCGGTCGCAAGGTCCGGGCGTTCGTGAGCGGCATGGACACTCGTCACGACGTTTCCTCCGAGGTCTTCTACTTCGAACCTGTGCCGGCTGCCTAGCTGGTTGCGCCTTTCGTCGTCGGGTATCCAGGTCGGGGTGCCCAAACGAGGCATGCAGTTTCCCGGCCGCGGCGGAACCGGCTTTCCCGGACCTGCGGGGACGGGGACCGGGGCCGCCCCTTCGGGCACGGAGAATCGGTCGCTGCCTTAGTCACCCCACTCGCCCAGCCACGACAAGAAGAAGTCGCTACAAGCGCAAACGGCTGGCCCGGATGGTTCACCCCTGGGCCACTGCACAAGGGTCGGCTCGTGGGCTACCTGCTGTTCGCGGACTCGCAGACCTTCTTATGTCCGACGTGGACCGACCTGGCGGCTCGGCTCGTCTGGGCGCGGGAGGCGGGGTAGGTGACCGCGAAGGCGCGGCGGGCGAACGGCTACGTAGAAAGACCGCTGCTGCCCTCCGAGCATGCGCGGCTTGTCGAGGACGCCACCCGGCTCGCGCTCAGCGCCACGCCTCGGAACCATTGCGGGATCGGGCCCTACGGGCCCATGGACGACGGGGCTTAGGAGGCGCGTCCGGGGCCGCCCGTCATTCGAGATGACAGGGTGGTTTACCCCGGTTGGTGCCGGAGACCGGGAGTGTGGGACGACAGGCGTCTGTTCAGTGGCGTTGGTTGGACCGCGACCGTAGCCCCCCAACGCTGAAGGAGTTGTCCCATGGATGACCGTAACCGCGGCCGCTCGGCGGCCCAGTGGTTTTGCCTGATCGTCGGCGCCACGCTCGTCGTTGTCGGCCTGCTCGGCTTTCTCGCCGAGGCCAAGTTCGACACCTCGGCCGGGGGCGATCCCGGCGCGCTCGACGGCGAGAACTTTCTGATCTTCGAGGTAAACGGCTGGCACAACATCGAGCACATCGCCTCCGGCCTCTTCCTGCTCGCCCTGGCGGGCAGGCACCGGACGGCGCGAACGGCGGCGCTGGCGTTCGGCGCGGTCTACGCGGTCGTGACGGTGGTCGGCCTGGTCGACGGCCACGACGTGCTCGGAGTGATCCCCGTGTACCCGGCCGACAACGTGCTGCAC
>JACVRW010000159.1 GCA_014534235.1 Thermoleophilaceae bacterium
CGCCCTCGTTCTCGCGGACCAGGCGGAGCAGGATGTGCTCGGTGCCGATGTAGTTGTGGCCGAGCGAGAGCGCCTCGCGCAGCGCCAGCTCCAGGACCTTCTTGGCGCGCGGAGTGAACGGGATCTGGCCCGAGGTCACCTCCTCGCCGGAGCCGACGATCCGGACGACCTGAGCGCGGACGCGCTCGACGGTGATGTCGAGGGACTCGAGGACGCGGGCCGCCAAGCCCTCCTCCTCGCGGAGCAGGCCGAGCAGGATGTGCTCGGTGCCTATGTAGTTGTGCTTGAGGATGCGGGCCTCCTCTTGGGCGAGGACGACCACCTGTCGGGCCCGTTCGGTGAAGCGCTCAAACACGGCTAGTGCCTATCTGTCGGGTGCGTCGGAGCCGGTGTGCCTCTTCTTCCCGTCCTCGATCGGTCTACGCCGGCCGATCCGGGAACGGTTGAAGCTCACCTGCCACCGAGGCGAGTCTACCAACGCCCCCAAGGCGGTTTTCGGCTTAACCGAGCCGTAAATGCCGCTTCCCCATCGGGTTTCAAGTAGGCTCGGGCGCCGTGACTCGCTCCGCCCTTCCGATCGTGGCCGCCCTCGCTCTGGCGCTTGGGGCCGGCTGCGGCGACGACGCGGAGGCGCAGTTCAAGCAGGACTACAACGAGGCGGTGCGGCCGCTGAGCATGCTCGGAGACGACGTCGCCGCGTCGCTGGGCGGCGCCGAGGGCCAGTCGAACCGGGCGATCGCGAGGCGCTTCGGCGAGTTGGCCGACCGCTTCGAGCGCACGCGCAGGAACCTCTCGAGGCTCGATCCGCCCGCCGACACGGGGGATGAGTTCGCCGGCCTTGTCACCTCGTTGAAGCGGACTGTCGCGGACCTCCGGGCCGTCGCGCGTGCCGCCAAGGACGGCGACCCGGCAGAGGCCGCCGAGGCCTCGAGGGCCCTCGTCGAGACCGGCCAGCGGGTGCGGCGGGCGGAGGACGCCTTCCAGGACGCCGTCGACTGACCGGCCGCGCGTTCGGCCTCAGCTCCGCATCGCCGGGAACAGCACCACCTCGCGAATCGAGGTGCGGCCGCTCAGGATCATCACGAGCCGGTCGATGCCGATGCCGATGCCCCCGGTCGGCGGCATCCCGTGCTCGAGTGCGCGCACGAAGTCCTCGTCGTACGGCTGTGTCTCCTCGTCGCCCGCCGCCTGCTCGGCGCGCTGCTGCTCGAACCGCGCCCGTTGCTCGTCCGGGTCGTTCAGCTCGGTGAAGGCGTTCGCGAACTCGATCCCGGCGGCGAAGCACTCGAAGCGCTCGACGAGGCCCGGCTCGGAGCGGTGGTCCTTAGCGAACGGAGACAGCTCCTTCGGATAGTCGAATATGAACGTGGGGTCCGCGAGCTGCGGCTCTACGTGCTTCGAGAGCAGCGCGTCCACCCGCCTGGCCCACGGGCCCTCGCCGGGCAGGTCGTCGGAGCGGATGTCGAGGCCGGTCTTCTCGAGGATCGCCTCCCGCAGGCGGAGGCGCCTCCACGGCGGGGTGAAGTCGATCCGGCCCTCGTAGCCGACGTCCTCGGCCACGAACGCGATCAGCTCCTCGAGTCGCCGCGCGATGTCCTCGTAGTCGGCGTAGGCCTCGTACCACTCGAGCATCGTGAACTCGGGGTTGTGCTTGTGGGACACGCCCTCGTTGCGGAAGTCCTTGCCGATCTCGTACACCCGCTCGAGACCGCCGACGATCAGCCGCTTCAGGTACAGCTCATCCGCGATCCGCAGGAAGAAGTCGCGGTCGAGCGCGTTGTGACGGGTGACGAACGGCCGCGCGAGCGCGCCGCCGTAGAGGGGCTGGAGGATCGGCGTCTCGACCTCGAGGAACCCGCGCTCGTCGAGCCAGCGCCGAATGGCTCGCACCACCTTGCTGCGCAGGATGAACAGCTCGCGGACCTCCTCGTTGGCGATCAGGTCGAGCTCGCGGTGACGGTAGCGGGTCTCCACGTCCTCGAGGCCGTGGAACTTTTCGGGCGGCGCCCGAAGCGACTTCGCAAGAAGCGTCCAGCCCGAGGCGCGCAAACTCAGCTCGCCGCGCCTCGACTTGAACGCGGTGCCGTCGACCCCGATCAGGTCGCCGAGGTCGAGCGAGGTGAGCGTGTCGAACGAAGCCTCGCCGAGCACGTCGCGCCTGGCATGGACCTGCAGCTTGCCGCTTCGATCGACCAGGTCGAGGAACGCAGCGCCGCCGTGGCCCCGCCTGGCCGCGAGCCGGCCGGCGATCCGGTATGCGTCGTCCGTTTCCACGCCGGGCTCGAGGTCGTCGTGCTCGGCGTGCACGCGGGCGATCGGCGTCACGCCGTCGAACTCATGGGGGAAGGGATCGATCCCCTGAGCGCGAAGGCGCTCGAGCTTCGCCCGCCGGTCGTCCACGGGCGGGAACGCTACTCGCGCACGGCGCGTCGGCTCAGCGCTCGATCTTCGTGATCTTGAGCTTCCGAGCCGGGCCGCGCGGCACCGCCACCGTGACGGTCTCGCCGCGCCTGTGGCCGAGCAGGGCCTTGCCCACGGGCGACTCGTTCGAGAGCTTGTTGCCCGAGGGGTCGGCCTCGGCGGAGCCGACGATCTTGAACTTCGTGGACTTCTCCGTCTTCTGGTCCTTGACGTGGACGGTCGCCCCGACGCTGACGACGTCCGTGTCGACCGACCGCTCGTCGATCACGCGGGCGTTGCGCAACCGCTCCTCGAGGTCGGCGATCTGCTTCTCGAGCATCGCCTGCTCGTTCTTGGCGTCGTCGTACTCGGAGTTCTCGGCGATGTCGCCGAACTCGCGAGCCTCCTTGATGCGCTGGGCGACCTCGCGCCTCCGCGTGCCGCGGAGGTGCTCGATCCTCGACTTGAGCTCTTCCAGACCTTCGGGTGTGAGAACTGTCTCGCGTGCCATAAGAAAACCCCCCGCTCATCACGCTCGCGGCAACTCGCTCGCTCGCTATGGGGGTCCGGAGGGACCGGGCAGTCTAGCAGCGGCGAAAACGGCCGCTCAGGCGGCGAGATCGCGCTCTGCGTGGGCGATCGCGAGCAGCGCGGCGCGCGCATGAACGGTCGTCGGCGCTGTGATCAAGGGCTCCAGTTCGCGGCGCCCGAGGCCCATCGAATCGGCGTACCACGGATAGAACTTCCGCAGGTAGCGGCCCGCCCGCTCGACGCCGAGATGGTCCTCGGCGCAGGCGATCAGCCACTCGAGCTCCACGGCGACCTCGGCCGGCGCCGGCCCACCCTCGTAGGCGCCCACCAGGCGCCCGAAGCGCCACGGATTGCCGAGTGAGCCCCGGGCCAGCATCACCGCCGCCACGCCGGTCGTATCGAACGCCCGCCGCACGCGCTCCTCCGACGACAGTCCCCCGGAGAGCATCACCGGCACGGGAAGCGACTCCGCCAGCTCGCGCGCCAGCGCATAGTCCGGCGCGCCTGAATGCTGCTGCGAGGCGTGGCGCGGGTGGAAGGCGATCGCCGCGACGCCGGCCTCCTCCACCAGGCGGCGAGCCAGCTCGATCCCGGCGCGATCTCCGGGCGCCCGCCCCGGCCTGAGCTTCACCGTCACCGGTAGCCCAGCTCCCTCGTGCGCGCCGCGGGCGATGGCGACCGCCCGCTCGGGGTCCGCGAGCAGCGCTGCGCCCGCCCCGTTCTTGCAGACCTTGCGCACCGGACAGCCCATGTTCAGGTCGACGAAGTCGGCGCCCGCGGCGGCCGCCATCGCCGCCGCCTCCCGCACCACCGCTGGGTCGTGCCCGAACAGCTGGATCGAGATCGGGTGCTCGTCCGGGTGGATGCGGAGGAACTCCCGAACCGTGCGGTCGTTCCCGTAAGCGACGCCGAAGCTCGACACCATCTCCGAGACCACGAGCCCCGCCCCGAAGCGCCTGGCCTGGAGACGAACGAACCAGTTCCCGATGCCGGCGAGCGGCGCGAGGACGACCCGGTTGGCGATGCGCACGCCGCCGAGGGTCCAGGGATCGGTGAGCGACCTCACGCGGCCAGCGTAGCCGCACCGAGCAGCCTGCGGAGGTCCGCCTCGAGGCGGCTTGGCGTGAGCTCGAGCTGCCTCCAGGTGACCCTGACGGGATGCCAGCCCGCCGTCAGCCGGATGCGATCGCGCTCGCGGTCTCGCTCGAACGCCGGGAGGGTCGCGTGCGTCGAGCGAGCGTCCAGCTCGACCGCAACGCGCGCCTCGCGCCAGACGCAGTCGACCTCGAATCCCCCGCCGACCTGTACGCGAGCGCCGCGTCCTCGCCGCCGGCCAGCACGGCGGCCATCCACCGCCCCGGCTGCGTCGGCACGTCGTGGCCGACGGCGTAGACGCCTCGGTGAACGACATGGAGCCTGGAACGGACGACCCGGTAGTGGATCGCCTTGGCGCCCAACCCGAGCGCGAGCAGCTGACGGTGGGCGACCCTGCCGTGCTGTCGCCGCGCAAGCGCGGCAATCGCCCGGTCCAAGTCACTGTCTCTACCTTGATCCCCACTATGGGGATCAACGTAGAAGCCGTCGGTCATGGCGGCCAGGATGGTGCCCGCAGGGCGACCCGTGGGGGCGCGAGCGTTACAACTCAGCCTCGGTTTCGTTCCCAGATCAGCCGCAGGCCGCTAAGGGTCAGGAGGTCGTCGACCTCGTCGATCTCCTCACAGAACGGGACGATCGGTCCCGCCAGGCCGCCCGTGGCGAACGCCGGCGCCTCCTCGCCCAGCTCCTCCCGGACGCGGCGGATGATCGCGTCGACCTGTCCGGCGAACCCGTAGATCACGCCGGACTGGAGCGCCGCGGCGGTGTTCTTGCCGATCACCTGCTGGGGCGGCTCGAGGTCGACCTTGAACAGCCGCGCTGCCCGCGCGGCCAGCGCCTCGATCGAGATCTCCACGCCTGGCGCCAGCACGCCGCCGATGTACTCGCCGTCGGGGGAGACGACGTCGAAGTTGGTCGAGGTCCCGAAGTCGGCGACGACGCACGCGCCGCCGCACCGCTCGTACGCCGCCGCGGCGTTGACGAGCCGGTCCGCGCCCACCTCGTGGGGGTTGTCCATGCGGATCGGCATGCCGATCTTGAGCCCCGGTCCGACCGCCTGCAGCGCGCCGTCCAAGTAGCGGGACGACAGGGCCTCGTACTGGTGGCCGAGCACCGGCACGACGGACGAGACGATCGCGGCGTCGACGTCGCGCAATGCGAGGTCCCTCAGCGCCAGCAGGCCGGAGAGGGTCGACGCGAGCGTGTCGGCCGTGGCGTCGCGGTCCGTGTGGAGGCGCCAGTGCTCCACGAGGTCGCCCCCGTGGAACACCCCCAGGTGCGTCTGGGTGTTGCCGACGTCGATCGCGAGCAGCACGGGCCGCGATTATCGCCCGGCCTCGGCCTCCTCCGCTACGCGCTCGAGCGGCGCACCCATTGCATGGAACCCACCGTCCACGTGAAGGATCTCGCCGCTTACGCCGCGGGACCAGTCGGAGAGCAGGAAGCACACGGCGTCTGCCACGGGCGTCGGGTCGCTCGTGTCCCACCCGAGTGGCGCCTGCTCGCGCCACAGGCCGGCCAGCTTGTCGAACCCCGGGATGCCGCCGGCGGCGGGAGTCTCGACGGGGCCGGCCGAGACGAGGTTCACCCGGACGCCGGCCGGGCCCAGGTCGCGCGCCAGGTAGCGCGAGACAGACTCGAGCGCCGCCTTGGCCACGCCCATCCAATCGTAGACCGGCCACGCCACGGACGCGTCGAAGTCAAGCCCGACGAGGCTGCCGCCCTTGCGCATGAGCGGCGCGAGCGCC
>JACVRW010000027.1 GCA_014534235.1 Thermoleophilaceae bacterium
CGGGGACGTACTCCTGGACCACGAAGTCGCCCTCCTCGACGTGGTCCTCGATCAGGCGGTCCCACTGCGACTGGTCGGTCTCCATGCCCAGCGAGACACCGTGGCCGCCGTAGTCCGAGGCGGGCTTCAGCACGAGCCGCTTGCGGTTGTCGGAGACGAACTGAAGCAGGTCCACGACCCACTCGCCGTAGCTCGTGCGGCCGGGGCGGAGGACGCGCGTCCAGGGGATCGTCTCGTCGATCACGCGCCGCTCGCGCTCCTCGACCAGGTGGGCGAACCGCGGGTCCTGGAGCAGCGCGAACAGCTTCTTGTTGTTGGCGACACGCGCCCGGAAGGGGTTGACGACGGCGGCGCGCCGGTCGCGCGCGGCCGCGATGAGGTCGCCCTCGGGCAGGTCCTCGAGCAGCGCCCGCCGATAGACGAGGTGCACGGGCTCGCCCTTCACGTGCAGCTGTGAGCCGTCGTAGGCCACCTCGCCGAGCGTTCCCCAGAGAGCCTTGATCCCGGCCGCGCACGCCGCGCGGCAGACGATCCGGAACTCCGGCACGCTCGGGCTGCCCTCCACGTCCACGAGCGCAACCCGCGGCCTCTCCGGCAGGTCCCGGCGCTCGCCCCGCAGCTCGCGGTAGGCGCCGAGCAGGGTCTCGATGAGGAGCGGGAGCATCGGGGAGTACGCGGTCTCGAACTCCGCGTTCACCCGCGGGAGGTCGATCGCCCGGCACAGGCCCTCGTAGAGCACGTCCGTGTAGCCGATCCCCGCCGGCGAGTCGGCGTTGAACTCCAGGAACTTCACGTCGTAGCCCTGGAGGAACGCGTCGAGGCGGCAGACCCGAAGCGGCCGCGAGAAGCCGGGATCGAGTCGGATGAGGGCGTCCTCCCTGGGGGGTACCGCGAGCTCCTCCCGCAGGCGCTCGTCCTCGGCGTAGGCGTCGCAGAAGCGGTCGAGCACGGCCGACAGGCAGGCCACCGCGCGCCGGACCCGTCGCAGCTGGCCCGGCGACACGAAGTGCGGCATGAGCACGAACGGGATCGTGCGTCCGGCGAAGACGACGTCGTGCTCCGACAGCCAGCGCTCGATCTCGTCCTCGATCCCGGCGCAGCGGTCGCCCAGCTTGGAGAGCTCGACCAGATGCTGCAGCTTCAGGTTGTTGACGTGGTCGATCACCTCTCCTCGCTACATCGAGGGTACCCCGTAGGCTTCCGCGGCGGATGCGGCCCGTCTACTTCCTCGGTGTCTTCTTGCCGGTCGCCGTGGTGCTCGAGCTCGTGCACGCCGAGCCCGTCCTCGTCTTCGCGGCCGCGGCGGTCGCGGTCATCCCCTGCGCCGCCGTGATGGGCGAGGCGACGGAGGCGATCGCTGCGAGGACCGGTCCGGGCATCGGCGGCCTGCTCAACGTGACGTTCGGCAACGCGCCCGAGCTGATCATCGCCTTCTTCGCCCTGATCGAGGGGCTGCAGGAGGTGGTGAAGGCCTCGATCGTGGGCTCGATCATCGGGAACATCCTCCTCGTCATGGGCGCGGCCATGGTGGTGGGCGGCATCCCGCGCGACAAGCAGACCTTCAGCCGAACCGCCGCCACGGCGCAGTCTGCGATGCTGTTGCTGGCCCTCGCCGCGCTGATCCTCCCCGCGGCCTTCCAGCTGATCCACGGCGGCGCGCTCCCGGGCGTGGGCGAGGAGCGGGTCGACTTCGGCTCGGACGTCGAGAGCCTCTCGTTCGGGGTCGCGATCGTCCTGCTCGTCAGCTACGCGGCCGGGCTCCTGTTCTCGCTGAAGACGCACCGCGCCGTCTTCAATCCCTTCCAGGCGCACGGGTCCGGCGAGGACGAGGAGGCCCACCACTGGCCGGTCCGGCGGGCGGCGATCTACCTCGGGATCTCGGCGGTGCTAGTCGGGGTGATGGCCGAGATCCTGGTCGGCTCGATCAGCGAGGCATCCGAGGAGATCGGGCTGTCCGAGTTCTTCGTGGGGGTGTTCGTGGTGGCGATCGTGGGCAACGCCGCCGAGCATTGGGTGGCCGTGCTCGTGGCCGCCAAGGACAAGATGGACCTGGCCGTGAACATTGCGATCGGCTCGAGCGCGCAGATCGCCCTGTTCGTGGCGCCCCTGCTGGTGCTGCTGTCGTTCGTGTTCGGGCCCGATCCGATGTCCCTCGTCTTCAACGGCTACGAGCTCGGCGGCCTTCTGTTCGCGGTCCTGATCGCCAACTTCGTGACCCAGGAGGGCGAGTCGAACTGGTTCGAGGGCGTGCAGCTCCTGGCGCTGTACGCTGTGCTGGGCCTCGTCTTCTACTTCGCCTGAGGCACGCGACCACGCTGGCGGGCATGACCGACGGGAGCGGCCTGGCCTGCGCATGGGAGCTGGAGGTCATCGACTTCGAGCGCCGCGCGTGGCTCGAGCACGTCCTGAAGAACGACGATCTCGACGGCTACCTCGCGAGCCGAGCACCGGACACGGAGGTCTGACGGCTCAGCCCGCGGCGGCGCGGGCGAAGCCCGACGGCGTGCGGCGGAGCTCCCGCTCCTTGATGATGCGGTCCACCAGCCCGTAGTCCACGGCCTGCTCTGCGCTGAAGAAGCGGTCGCGGTCCATGTCCTCGTGGACCCGCTCCGCGCTCTGGCCGGTGTGGCGCGCGTAGATCTCCTCCAGTCGTTGCCGCAGCCGGGCTCGTGACGGCGCGCCGCTCCGGGCGCGAGGTGCTGTTTCGTCCCACCCCCGGGCCGATGTCCGAGGCGATGGCCTGGATGGCGGAGGTCGGCGCAGAATGGGACGACCGCCTCGCCGCGCTCGAGCGCCAGCTCGGGCGCACTCGCTCGGCGCGCACGGCGAGCGAGACGTGACCGCGGCTTCGGGTCAGGCTCGTCGAGCGCTCGCCCGCTCCTCGAGATCGGACGGCGCCGGGGGTCCCGAGTCGCCCGAGCCGGCGCCCTGCGTCACCGCCTCGACGCGCTCCTCCCGCCTGAGCTCGGCGTCCGGGTCGCGCCGGTCGGCGATCAGCGAAGCGACGATCCCGATGGTGAACGCCACGGCTATCACCGCCAGGCTCACGACCGGGCCGATGTAGACGAGATCCTCGATCAGCAGCTTCACGCCGACGAGGCCGAGCACGACCGCTATCGTCTCGTCCAGGTAGCGGAAGCGCGCGATCAGGCTCTCCACGAGCACGAACAGCGCCCGCAGCCCGAGGAGCGCGAAGACGTTGCCCATCCAGATGATGAGCGGGTCGCGCGTGATCGCGAACGCCGCCGGGATCGAGTCGATCGCGAAAGCGAGATCGGCGAAGACGACCGCCGCGAGACAGAGGAACAGGGGAGTCGCCCAGCGGCGGCCGTCGCGACGGGTGAACCAGTGTCCCCCGTGGAACTCGCCGGTCACGGGGTAGACGCGCCGGACGAGTCGCACCATGAAGTTTCGGTCGGGGTCGACGTTCTCCTGGACCCCCCGGAACACCCGGTAGGCGAGGAGGATGAGCGCCGCGCCGAGCGGGTAGATCACGAAGTGGAACTGCTCGATGACCGCGCTGCCCGCGAGGATGAACAGCCCACGCATGGCGAGCGCCGCCACGATGCCCCAGAACAGGAGCCGGGGCCGGTGCTCGTAGGGGACGCCGAAGTAGGCGAACAGGAGCAGGAAGACGAACAGGTTGTCGAGCGAGAGCGAGCGCTCGATCAAGTAGACCGTCGTGTAGAGGACGGCGTCGTCGCCTCCCTCGAGCAGCAGCACGGGGACGATGGCGAGCAGCGACAGCGCCAGCCATCCGAGCGACCAGATCACCGCCTCGCGGAAGTTCGGCTCGCGGCCCCGCGCGAAGAAGTGGATGTCGAGCCACAGGAAGAAGAACAGCCCGACGATCAGCCCGGCGAGCAGCGTGATATCCGCGGCGCTCACCTCGATGACCTTAGAGGCCGCCTATGAGGAAGCCGTCGGCGCCTAAAGTGGGGGCATGCTCGGCCACGTGGCGATCGGTACCTGGAGCGGCGGGCGCTTCATGCGCTTCGGCGAGCCCATCGCGGAGAAGCGGCTCGAGGCCCTGCTTCGCCCCGGCGGCGGCGTCCATACCGTTATGACCGCCGACGTCTACGGCGAGGGCGAGGCGGATCGGCTGCTCGGCCGCGCCCTGGCCGGGGTGGAGCGCTCGGAGTACCGGCTCGTCGGCGCCATCGGTCACGACTTCTACAGCGGCAACCGCGAGGGGCCGCGTGGCTATCCCCGCTTCACGGATCCGCGCCTGCGCGGACCAGACGACTATCTCTACTACCTCCGGATGGCCGCCGAGCGCAGCCTGGAGCGCCTCGGCGCCGACTCCTTCGACCTCCTGCTGCTGCACAACCCCGACCGGCGCGGCTTCGAGTCGCCCGCGGTCTGGGAGGCGCTCGCCAAGCTTCGCGACGACGGGCTGACGCGGCTCCTGGGCGTGGCCCCCGGCCCCGCCAACGGGTTCACGCTCGACCTCATTCGATGCTTCGAGCGCTACGGCGAGCTGATCGACTGGGCGATGCTGATCCTGAACCCCCTCGAGCCCTGGCCGGGCGAGCTCGCGGTCGCAGCCGCGCCGCCCCATGACGTCAGGGTGATCGCCCGAGTCGTGGACTACGGGGGCCTGTTCCACGACGACGTCCTACCCGGTCACGAGTTCGAGCCGGGCGACCACCGCACCTTCCGACCGAAGGGTTGGGTCGAGGGCGGCCGTGAGCGGCTCGAGCGCATGCGTCCGTACGCCGACCGGCATGGGCTGACGATGCTGCAGCTCGCCTGCGCGTGGGACCTGGCGCACGCCGGTGTCGAATGCGTGGTGCCCACGTTGATCCAGGAGGCCGGGCCCGGCGCGAAGCGGATCGAGCGCAAGCGCGAGGAGCTGGCGGGCGTCCCGGCGGCGCCGGTCCTGTCCACCGCCGAGGTCGACGAGATCCGCGCGATCGGCGACAACCGGGGCTGCATGGCGCTCAAGGGCGCGACGCCGGACCACGAGGGCGAGGAGCGGGCGGACCGCTGGGGCATGGGAGCGGAGCTGGCCGAGGTGGCCGCGCGCTGGGGCATCGACCCGGCGCGCGATCTCACGATGGTCGCCGCTTAGGGAGTCTCGAGCAGCTCAGCGCAGCGCTGGATGGCGTCGGTGTCCTCGGGCCGCGCCTCGTCGAGGCACTCGGCGTAGTCGCGGAACCTCTGCGCCTCGGGCGACAGGTCGCCGTCGCGCGGTGGGAGCTCGCCCGGCGTGTCGTCGCTGGGCGCGTCCGCGCCGCCACCGAGCGCCCCGAGCACTCCGCCTCTCCCGAGGTAACGCATGAGCTTCGAAAGCGGCCGGGCCTTCGCAGGCGCCTCGATCTGCTGGTCGCCGTTCACGTCCGCCAGCTCCACCGAGAACTCGATCCTGCCGGCCTCGATGCCGTGGAACCTCCGGCGGCTGTCCGCGGGCACGTCGAACTCGAACCCGCCCGCGAGCCGGCGGACGATGCCGTCCTCGCTTCCCATGTAGGCGTCGAAGTTCGGGTCCGTGATCACCTGGCCGATCTCCCGGATCTCCTTCCGGCTGAGGGGCTCGAGCGGATGACGTCCGATAGCACCGCCGACCGCGGAGCCGGGCCTGAGCAGGAACCGATTGACGTCCAGCATCAGGGCCTCGACGTCCAGCGTGCCCGTGACGTGCCGCGTCTGGACCCCGGCGACCTCCTCTTCGCCCTTCTCCTCGACGTCCGAAAGCCAAGAGCGCGGGTTCAGGCCCAGTCCGAGCAGCGCCGCCCGCCGCCCCTGTATCTGGGCGAGCGACCGATTCACCCGCCGCACCGCCGCCCGAGGCTGCTCGTAGTAGACGTCCTGGAACTTCAGGAACGCCCGGTCGCCGGTCGAGAGGAAGCCCGTGGTCACCGTCTGGCCGGCCCCGGCGGTGCCGATCTTCAGCTCCAGATCGACGGAGGGAAGCTTTCGCCTGTTCCTTCGCAGCGGACCGGACGCCTGGATCCGGAGCGGCCGTTCGAGCATCGGGCTGCCCTCCAGCTGCACCTCGGCCTCGAGCTTCAGGTCCGCGCTGACGATCTCCTTGCCGAACGCCCTGTCTAGGAGCGCCTCGGCGTCGTCGCCGCCTCCTCCGCCGCCGCACGAGGCGAGCGCCAACACGACGAACAGCATCGGCAGGAGGAAGCGGCGCACCGGCCGGAGCATAGTGGCCCACCGCAACTCGCCCTCGATACTCACGTTGGAAATCCGATGGCGCACGCAGCGCGCACGATGGCGGTCGCTTTCGCCGCCACGCTTCTCGTTGCCGCTCCCGCGGCGGCCGGTGAGGTCGTCGTCGTCGACGGCAAGCGGGCGACGCGAATGGACGACCCGGCGGTGCCGTCGCGGGCGGAGATCTCACTCGGAGCGCCGGAGGGCGGTCGCGGCCTACCCGGGCTGGGGGCGGGCGCCGTGCGGGCATCGCGCGCCGCGAGCGACGGCTGGACGCTGGCCAGATCGGCGGCCGGCGGGCGCCGGGCTCGCCGCGCCGTCCACCGCTCCCTCGACCGCGCCCGCCGTGCCGGCGACATCGGCGCCGGCGACCAGCGCCGCTGGCGGCGCTCGTACGAGCTCGCGCTCCGCACGCTCGCCAGGCTCCGAGGCGCTCGCGACACACAGCTTCGCTACGTGATCGACTCGGTCGAGGCGCTCGCGCTGAGGCGGCAGCTGATCCCGTCGCGCATGCCGGTGACGTTCCTCCAGCTCGAGCGCAACAGGCAGTACTGGAGCGCCCTGCCGTACCCGGCGGCGGGAGACCAGGTGAGCTTCCGCGGCAGCCAGGTCCTGTTCCAGTACTTCCCCGGCGAGGGCCTGCAGCTCCATCCGCTGGCCACCTTCAAGAAGGCCAACCACCTCCACGGCTTCTGCGAGCGCGGCGAGGCGAGCTGCGACCCGGGCGCGCTGCGTGCCCTGCTCGACGAGATGAGCTACCTGGCGGTCCGACGCGGGCGCAGGTTCATCGCGTGGGAGTACCTCTTCCACTTCGGCGGCGGGGCGCCGCCCTGGATCAGCGGGATGGCCGAGGCAACAGGGATCCAGGCCCTCGCCCGAGCGGCCGAGCTGCTCGACGTACCGCTGTACGTCGAGAGGGCGCGGCGCGCGCTCGGGGCATTCGAGACGCCGCCGCCACTGGGTGTGCGCACGATCGGCCCGCGTGGCGGCGTCCACTACCTCCACTACTCGTTCGCCCCCCGGCTCTACGTCTTCAACGCCTTCGTCCAGTCCCTGATCGGGCTGTACGACCTCTACCGCCTCACCGGTGACGAGCGCGCGCTCGCGCTCTACCGGCGCGCCGAGCCGGAGGCCCGTGCGGAGATTCCATTCAGCGACGTGGGCGACTGGTCGCGCTACTCGTACGCCGGCGCCGAATCCACGCGCGAGTACCACGAGCTCCTGCGAGAGCTCCTTCAGAGCATGTGCTCACGCCGGCTGGACAAGATCTACTGCGACTACGCGAGCCGGTACCGCGGCTACCAGGTCGACCCACCCGAGCTCGAGTTCGTCGGCCCGGACGTGGCCGCCGCCGGCCAGTGGACCAGCATCCGCTTCAACGTGTCGAAGCTCTCCGCCGTCGAGGTGAAGGTCCTCAGGGGCTCTCGGCTCGTCTTCCAGCGCCTCGCCACGTTTCGGCGGGGCGCGGGCTCCTTCGCATGGCGCCCGCGGTCACCCGGGCTCTACACGGTCCAGCTGGCGGGGAAGGAGCTGCGCACCGGACTCGGCAAGAGGGGGCGGGCGACCGGCGACATCACGGTGGAGTAGGCGGCTACTCGCGGAACCGCGGCAGCCCCTTCGGCCCCGCGTCGCGCAAGATCATCCTCCACAGGCGGCGAACGTGGACGGGATGGCTCGCCGCCAGGTCGCGCCGCTCGCTTCCCACCGCGTACAGGCGCTTCTCCCGGCCGCGGTTGTCGGAGATGAGCAGCCAGCGGCCGTCGCTCGCGCTGACGTGGTCGTTGTAGCAAGCCGTGCGGTAGGTGCGCCTCGTCGCGGGCGGCCGTCCGTCGAGGAGCGGCGATAGGTCCACGCCGTTCATGTGCCTCGGCGGCTCGTGCCCGAGCACGGACAGCACGGTCGGCCCGATGTCGTGCGTCGAAGCGTAGTAGCGGCTCGTCATTCCCTTGGCCTTCCCCTGGGGATGGCGGATCATCAGCGGCACGTGAGTCAGCTCCTCGTGCATCTCCGAGTAGCGCTTTCCGACCCAGCCGTACTCGCCGAGCAGCACGCCGTGGTCGCTTACCAGCACCACCAGCGTGTTGCCGGCGAGGCCGAGGTCCGAGAGCCGGGCGAGGAACCGGCCGAGCCAGATATCGATCAGGGTCACCTCGGCGGCGTAGAGCTGGCGCATGCGGCGCAGCAGGCTCCTCGACAGGTCGAGGTCGCGGTACCTCCCGGCGGGCGTCGGGAACGGCTGGATCGGCTCCACGCCGTCCGGCGGCCGGCGCGGGCCGTACAGGTCGATCAGGCGGCGCGGGGCGTCCCACGGCTCGTGGGCGTCGAAGGAGTCGACCACGAGCGCGAACGGCTGGCGTGAGCGGGCCCACTCGATCCAGCCGATCCCCTCGCGGAAGACGCGGGCCGCCAGGAACTGTTCCTCCCGGCGGCTGCGCGGGTTCGCGGCCAGATAGGCGACCATGCGCGGCTCGGCCCCGCTGCCTCGCATCGAGCGCGGCAGGTGCCGGTCGACCTCGATCGTCGAGACGCGCCGCCTTGGCCTTCGCCGGAGCGGCACCTGGCCGTCGACCAGTTCGACGCGGTCGAACCTCCGCCGGAACCGCCGATGGACCGGCAGCAGCAGGTGCGGATTGTCGGTCACGTAGCCGACCGTCCACCCGTGCCGCCGGAGGAACTCCGTGAACATCGGACCGTCGACCCCCACCGGTTCCCAGCCGGGCTGAGGCGGGAGGTCCCTGTACTCGCGCCATCCGCGGAACGGGTACGTGCGCCGGCCGGACATGATCGCCCGCCGGGCCGGGATCGTGGGCATCCCTTCGGGGTACGCGTGCGTGAAGCGAAGCGCCTCGCGGGCGAACGCGTCCATCGTCTCGGTGCGCGCCCGGGGACCGTAGATGTGGTCGGCGCGAAGGCTGTCCATCACGACGACCACCACGTTCATCGCGCCGGAGGGCCCGTGCCGGCGCCGGGCCGCGGCGCCGCTCGGCTCATCGCGGTCGCAGGCGGCTGCGCCGAGCAGCGTGAGCCCGGCCGCGCCGGCGCCGCCGGCGCGGATCAGCTCGCGTCGGGTGAGTTCGGGCGGCACGGGTCCGCTTACCGCCGGCGCCTTGTTATGTCGATCGCCCGGATCGCGTGCTCGTCGGGCAGCTTGTCGAGCACTTCGCGGACGACCTCGTGGACGTCGCGCTCGTCGTGGCCGAAGTCGTCGAGGAACGACTTGAGCGCCGTCCAGGTGATCTTGAGCTGGGCCGGCGTGAGATCGAGGCGGTACGCCACCTCGTCACGACCGATCGGGTGGAGCTCCTCTTCTCCCATCCGGACCGAACAGTACAAGCGCCGCGGACGAGGTCGGCGCCGGGGGTGGCAGCGAGGGCCCCGGTAGCCTTCGGCCGGTGGCCGCGACGTGGATCCTCACCGGATCGCTCGAGAACTTCAGGGTCACGCGCGAGCACGGCTTCCGCGTCATCGGCGCCAAGGAGCGCCGGCGGCGGCTGGCGGAGCAGTTCGAGCCCGGCGATCGGATAGTCCTGTACGTGACCGGCGTCCAGGCGTTCGCCGGCATCGTTCGGGTCACCGGCGAGATGTACGAGGACCGCTCGCCGATCTGGCCCGGCAAGCCGTCGAAGCCGGACGCCTACCCGTGGCGCTTCGAGACGGAGGCGGAAGCGATCCTCGAGGAGGACGACTTCGTGCCGGCCGTGGAGCTGGCCGATCAGCTCGAGCACGTCCGGAAGTGGCCGCTCGAGCACTGGCAGCTCGCGTTCCAGGGCCAGCTCCGCAGGGTCTCCGACGTCGACGCCCGGCTCCTCGAGGACCGCATCCGCGAGCGCGTGGGCGCGCCGCCCTGAGCGGCGCCGCGGGCCCGTGCTCCATTCGCGCCACTACACCCTCGAGGAGGCGAGCGCCCTGCTCCCTCGCGTCGCCGAGCTGATCGTCACCATGCGCTCGGCCCGCGATCGGCTGGGCGATCCCGAGGCGCGGAAGGCGCTCACCGAAGCGGCCAAGACCAACGGCGGTGGCCGCCCCGGGCGCACGGTCTCCGAGGGCTTCCTCGAGCTGCGCGAGTCCATGCTCGAGCTGCGCAAGCTGGAGGTGGTCCTGCGCGACCTCGACCGTGGCCTGGTGGACTTCCCGGCGCTCCGGGGCGGTCGCGAGGTCTACCTGTGCTGGCAGGAGGGGGAGGACGGGATCGGTTTCTGGCACGAGCCGGACGCGGGCTTCGCGGGACGCCGCCCGCTGGACGATGGCTGAGGCGCTTCGCCGCGCGCTACGGGCGTTTCGCGCCCTGAACGCCGAGCAGAAGGCGGCGGCGGTGGCCGCGCTGCTCCTGGTCGCGAGCACGTTTGGCCCGTTCTCGTTTGTCGAGGCGGCCGAGATCCTGGTCGCTCTCGGCGTCCTGGCCCTGCTCTTCGCCCGGGCCGAGGGCAAGCGCTTCCACCTCCCCTTCGGCGACGGCACGGTGATCGCCGCTGCGGGGATCTGGGCCGGACTCCTGATCGTGGTGCGGCTCTTCGATCGCTCGCTCGGCCAGAACCTGCTGGCGCTCGCCTGCGCAGCGATCCTGTTCCTGGCGGGCACCCGAGAACGGGCAAAGCGCCCGGCCGACGACCTCCCGCCCGAGCACACAACCGAGCCGATCCGGGAGAGCGAGCCGGGGGGCGGGGAGGCGACGCCGATCCGGGAGGGCGAGCCCGGAGTCGGAGCCGGCGCGCCGCGCGGAGAGGGCGGTGCGGCGGCGCGGGCTGCGGCCGGGGAGGCCGGCGATGCACCCACGTCGTCCGGCGGAGCGACCGACCCGGCGGCGCCCGCCCCAGCCGGAGACGCCGGCACCGCGGCGCGCGCTCGGGGCGGAGACGCCGGCGCGGCCGCGGGCACTGGCGGCCGAGACGCCGGCGCCGCGGCGCCCTCCCCCGAGGACGACACCGAACCGCTCCCGCCGCCCGAGTTCCGGGTCTAGCGGCCTCCCGTGGCTCACGCGTTCGACCTCTTGCCGCGATATCCAGCAAAAGGTCGAACACAGGGTCGGCCCTAGTGGCGGACGGGGTCCAGCCCCTTCGCAGCTCGACGCGGCCGGCGGAGAGGGGGCGCCCCGCGCCCGGGCCGCGGATGCCCGGACACGGCCGGCAAACATCTCCCACGCCCGGGCCCACGCCGGCGGCCCGACACCCGGACAGCGGGGACCAGCCGCGCCGTGGCCCGGCCGACAAGAGACCCTACCCCGCCGGCGGGATCGCCTGCGCGAACCGGAAGCGGAAGTCCGGGTCGTAGCGCTGTTTGATATCCCGCAGCCGCGGGAGGTTCGAGCCGTAGTAGGCGCGCTGCCAGCCGCCGAGGTCCGGATCGATGTAGTTCTGGTAGGCCTGTCCCGACGCGAACGGCCGAAGCGCGCGCCGGACACCGTTCGCCCACGCGCGGCTGGCTCCGGCCGGGCCACCGGCCGCGTAGTACTGGAGCGAGAACAGCATGTCGCGGTGGACGAACGCGGTCGCGTCGGCCGCCGGGCGGTTGTAGGCGCCGCCGTAGGCGTCGAAGAGCAGGGCGCCGGCGCCGAGCGACGGCGTTCGCTGGCGGCGCTCGACCCACTGGATCATCCTCCGGCGCGCCCGCGGCGGCAGCGGCCGGCCGAAGTAGTCGGACTTCGCGTAGAAGGCCTCCCGCGGCATGCGGCCGCCGGGCCGCGTGCCCCGCGTGTGGCACGCCCGGACGCCCTCGTCGACGCACCCGGCCCAGCGAAGCGCCAGCGCCATCATCGACGAGCGCCCGGTGGAGAGGCGGGCGCCGCCCACCCGGGTGAGCGGACGGATCAGCCGCCGCAGGGCGGCCTCGGAGCCGAAGAACTGTCCGCTCGCGCTGACCCGCGGCGGACCGGAGCCCCCGGTCGTGGCGAGGCTGAAGATCGAGGTCAGCGCGGGCGGGGCATGCGGGGCCAGGCGCTGCCATGCGTCGAACGCCTCGCTTGCCGCCCCCCACGGCCAGCTGATGAAGAACCAGGCCGCTCCCCGCGCGCGGTGGGCCTGGAAGGTCAGTGACGTCACGATCCCGAAGTTGCCCCCGCCGCCGCCGCGGCAGGCCCAGTAGAGGTCCTCCTCGCGGCCGGCGCTGATGTGCCTGACCCGCCCGTCCGCGGTGACGATCGTCGCGGCCACCAGGTTGTCCGAGGTCAGCCCGAACCTGCGGCCGGACAACCCGTGCCCGCCGCCGAGCGCGAGCCCGGCGATCCCGACGGACGGGCACGAGCCGCCCGGGACCACGAGGCCCCGACGAGCGAGCGCCGCGTACAGGTCGATGAGCTGCGTTCCGGCGCCCACGCTGGCGCGCCCGTTCGCCACCCGCACGCCGCTCACGCGGGAGAGGTCGACGACCACGCCGCGCGCGGTCGTCGAGTAGCCCGCGTAGCTGTGGCCGCCCGAACGGGCCACGAGTCTCTCGTCGAAGCGGTTTGCCCAGCGGACGAGCGCCGCGACGTCCCGGGTGTCCACCGGCCGGACCACCGCCTCGGGACGGGTCCCGTCGTAGCGGGTGTTGTAGACGAGCCTCGCCGCGTTGTATCCGGGGGTGCGCGGGAGATAGACCCGGCCGCGCACCGCCGCGCGCAGCGCGCGTGCCGCTCGCCTACCGAGGGTCGCGCCCGCGGTCTCCGACGCCGCGACGTCCAGCGGAACCACGCCGGCGAGCACGCCGCCCGCGGCGGCCGCCAGAAACTCCCGGCGATCGAGTCCGGTCACCGCGCCATTCTAACCGGCCGCCGACGCCCCGTGGCCAGGTATGAGCACTAGGCGGACGCCGGCACGCCTGTGTCGCGCGCCTGGCGCGGCCAGTCGCATGGGGACTGGCGGGCGCCCTCGCGCGGCACGCCCGCGAGCTGGCCGCCCGCGCAATCCTGAGCGTCGACTCTGCGGCGCGGATTCCGGATGCCGGCGAGGCCGAGCAGACCGCCCAGCGCGACGAGCGCCGTGGCGATCCCGATGCCCACCCGGAACGCGGTCACGGACGCGTCCTGCGCCGCGCGGGCGACGTCCTCCTGCACGCCGGCCGGGACGCCCTCGACGGTCACCTGGGCAAGCGGCTGCCTGTCCGCCTCCTCCACCGCGGCCGCCACCTTGGGCCGTGTGGCCAGGTCCCCCAACTCTTCCTTCAGAGTGGAGCCGAACGACGCTGCGACGAGTGCGCCGACCGCGGCGATCGCCACCAGGCTCGCCACGCGGGCGATCGCGTTGTTCACCCCGGACGCGATCCCCGCGTTGCGCTCGTCCGCGTCGGCGAGCACGGTCGCGGTGAGCGGCGCCACCGTTATCGACAACCCCACCCCGAACAGGAGCAGCCCAGGCAGCAGGTCGGTCAGGTAGTCGACGTCGGCGTCGAGCCGCAGGAGCCACGCGAGGCCGGCCGCGGCGACGAGCGGACCCACGCCCATGAAGAGGCGCGGTCCGTGGCGGTCGGCCAGCATCCCGAAGCGCCGCGAGAGGAGGAACATCACGACGGTCACCGGAAGGCTTGCCGCGCCGGCCGCAAGCGCGCTGTAGCCGGCCACCTGCTGGAGGAAGAGAACGAGGAAGAAGAACAACAGCCCCAGGCCTCCGTACATCGAGAGTGTCTCGATGTTCCCGGCGGCGAAGTTCCTGCGGCTGAAGAGGCCGAGCGGCAGCATCGGCTGCTCCGTGCGCGCCTCCCAGGCGATGAACGAGGCGAACAGCAGTGCCCCGGCCGCGAGCGGCAGGAACACCGCCGGGTCGCCGAAGCCGCGGAGCGGCTGCTCGATCAGCCCGAACGTGATCCCCGCCAGGCCGAGGGCGCACAGCGCGGCGCCGACCGCGTCGACGCTGACGCCCTCGGGGCGCGGCCGGCCCGCCGGTACCACCCGCAGCGTCAAGAGCAAGGTTACGAGGACGATCGGGATGTTGATGGCGAAGATCCAGCGCCAGGAGGCCGTGTCCACGAGCTGGCCGCCGATGAGCGGCCCGAGCAAGGTGCCGATGCCGCCCCATGCGGTCCAGGCACCGACCGCCTTGCCCCGCTCATTCGATGGGAAGACGGCGACGATGACCGCGAGCGCCGCGGGGGTGAGGAGCGCGCTGCAGACGCCCTGGAGCGCCCGCGACAGCACGAGCAGCTCGATCGTCGGCGCCACCGCGCAGAGCACCGACGTGACCCCGAAGCCGGCGACGCCGAGCGCAAACACCCGCCGCTCCCCGAACAGGTCGCCCAGCGAGCCGCCGATCAACAGCAGCGAGCCGAGCGTGACGAGGTAGGCGTTCGCGGTCCACTGCTGCCCGGCGAGCCCACCACCGAGATCGTCGGCGATCGCGGGAAGCGCCACGTTGACCACGGTCGAGTCGACCGTGACGACGGTCGTGCCCAGGATGGCGGCAACCAGGACGAGCGTCTTGGTCCGCCGCGGCGTCGTCGCCGCCGCCATCTCAGGCCCGTGTCGCGCCGTCGACGGAATCCGCCGCGCGCTCCGCCGGCCCGACGCAGCGCGCGGTCGGGCGGACCAGCCGGCCCGGCTCGTGCCCCACATCGACGAGGAGGCCCCGGACCATCTCGAATGGGATGCGCCCCGCCAGGTCCTCGATGTAGACGCCGCGATACCGGAGGCAGCCGCCCTCCTTGTCGGGCTGCGCGACCTCCGTCTGAAACGCGATCACGCCCTCGAGACCCGAGGGCGCCTCGATGAGGTCCGCCATGCCCTCACGCCGGGACGACGTCGTCGCCGACCGCGATCCGCCCACCGCGCGCGATGTCCGCCCGCAGACCGCCACGGTGCACGAGGCCGCGCAGCACGCCGGGTCGGGTGAGGCGCTGGAGGTGGCTGCACGGCTCGCACCACTCCTCGCCGACGCACTCGACCTCGCCCACCGTGAACCGCCTGCCGGAGAGGTCGTTCAGGCGGATGCCACGGGTGAGCACCTGCCGGCGCGCCTCCGCGGGCGACAGCTCGATGCCGGTATCCGCGCGCAGGCCCTCGAGAGCCTCGGCCTCGATCAGGGTGAGGTTCCGCGCGCCGAAGTAGCGGTCGCCGCGGATCCCCTCCGCGGTCACCTCGACCGCCTCGACCGGCTGCGGCAGCCGCTCGTGCTCGGCGGCGATGTGGATTGCCTCGACGAGCCCGACCACCACCCCAGGGTACCCTGCCGCCCGATGCGAATCCTCGACGAGCGGGTCGAGCGCTACCTCCAGGACCTGCGGCCGGAGCGCTCGGAGGTGACGGTGGAGATGGAGGCGGTGGCCGCGCGCGACTCCGTGCCGATCGTGCACTGGGAGACCGGACGGATGCTGGCGACGCTCTGCCGGGCGCTCGACCCGGCCGTGCTCGAGGTCGGCACGGCGATCGGGTACTCGACCCTGCACATGGCGGAGGCGCTCGATCGCGGCCGGGTGGTCACGCTCGAACGCGACCAGGACCGTGCCGAGCAGGCTCGCGGCTACTTCGAGTGGGCCGGCGTCGCCGACCGCGTGGACAACCTGCTGATGGACCGCGAGGTCGCCCTCCCGGAGGACGCCGAGACCACCTGGAGCCGCGACTCGCTGGCCACCGCCCGGCGCGTGAACGCGGACCTTCTGCGCAGCGAGCGCTGGCTCGGCTGCGTGCTGCCGGTGGGCGACGGGGTCGGGCTCGCGGCGCGGCGCTAGTGGGAGAGGCTGTAGGCGATCGGCAGGAACACCGTCGCCGCGAGTACGAGGAGCACCCCCGCGGCCACCAGCGCCCGAGACCTCACCAGGTGACCGACGGCGGCGATCGCGAAGCCCACTCCGAACACGGCGATGAAGAAGCTGGGCGAGACCCTGAAGTCCCCGCCCTGCTCGGGCCCCCGGCCGGGATCCAGGAAGTCCGACATGGCGACGAGCAGCGAGGCGCGCAAGGGGGGCGAAAGTATCCTTCCTCCGGTGAGCGCCGAGCTCGCCTCGATCGAGGAGACCCGCGACCGCCTGGCCGAGGTGGGATACCTGGCGGACGAGTCCGCGGCGCTCGTGACGTACCTGGCCGGCCGCCTCGGGAAGCCCGTGCTCGTCGAGGGACCGGCGGGCGTCGGGAAGACGGAGCTCGCCAAGGCTGTATCGCGCGCCACCGCCCGTGACCTGATCCGGCTCCAGTGCTACGAGGGCCTCGACGAGGCCAAGGCGCTGTACGAGTGGAACTACCGCAAGCAGCTCCTGCGAATCCAGACGGAGTCCGCAGACGCGGGCTGGCAGGAGGTAAAGGAGGACATCTTCGGCGAGGAGTTCCTGCTCCCGCGGCCGCTCCTGACGGCGATCTCGACGGATCGGCCGGTCGTGCTCCTGATCGACGAGATCGACAAGACCGACCAGGAGTTCGAGGCGATGCTTCTCGAGGTGCTCTCCGACTTCCAGATCTCGATCCCGGAGCTCGGCCGGGTCGAGGCCCGAACGAGGCCGCTCGTCCTGCTGACCTCGAACAACTCGCGCGAGCTGACCGAGGCGCTGAAGCGCCGGTGCCTCTACCTCTGGCTGGACTATCCGAGCGTGGAGCGCGAGCTCGCGATCGTGCACCTGCACGCGCCGCAGCTCGACGCGCAGATAGCGCGCAAGCTCGTCGAGGTCGTGCACATGGTCCGCGCGCTCGACCTGAAGAAGCCGCCGTCGATCGCGGAGTCGATCGATTGGGCGCGGGCGCTTCTCCTGCTGGGCGCGGAGGACCTCGACCGGACGGTGCTGGAGAGGACGATGTCGATCGTGGTCAAGCACCGCACGGACCTCGACCTGGTCGCGGAGCGCGTGGGGTTGAAGCTCGGCGACGAGCTCCTCGGACAGCGGCGCCAGGCGGGGTAGCCCCGGCCCGGTGAGCGGCGGGCACGTGAATCCGGGACTGTACGGCGGCATGCCGGGGGCGCGTGGCCCGGCAGGGATGGGGCCGCGGCTCCTCGAGTTCGCCGACGAGCTGCGCCGCGAGGGCGTGGCCGCGGGGACCTCCGAGCTGCTCGACGCCATCCGCGCCCTGGACGCGGTCAGCTGGACCTCGCGCGAGGACTTCCACGAGGCCCTGGCGGCCACGCTCGCCAAGTCGCAGGAGGACCGCCACGTGCTGGACGTGCTGTTCGACCGCTTCTTCTTCCGCGCCGTCGAGCGGGAGGCCGTGGAGCGCGGCCTCACCGAGGAGCGGTTCCGGGTCTCCGCCGACCTCGACCTCGACTCGCTGCGGGAGCGGATCCGGCAGGCGATCCGGGCCGGCTCGGAAGGGGAGATGCGCGACCTCGCCCGGCTCGCGATCGCCGCCTTCGGCCGCCAGGGCGAGGGATCCGGAGTGATCGGCGTGGACGTGCAGCGCATCCGGCGCACGCTCGGCCTGAAGCCCGAGAAGACCGGCTCCGAGCTGCTCGGTCCCGACGCGGTCCCGCGCGATCGCCTCCAGGACTTCGAGCAGCACGTGCGCCGCGAGCTCGAGCGCCAGGCGATCGAGCGCACGCGCTCGCTCCCGCCGGCGAAGCCCCTCCGCGAGCTCGACCGCGCGCTTCCCACGAACCCGGCACAGGACCTCTCGCAGGTGCACCGGGTGGTGGCACAGCTGAAGAAACGGCTGGCCTCGCACGCCCGCGAGCATCGTGGGCGGCGCCGCTCCTGGCAGGTCGACGTCCGCCGCACGATGCGCGCCTCGCTCCAGACCGGCGGGGTGCCTCTCGAGCTGAAGTACCGTCCCAAGCGGCCGCGCAGGCCGGAGCTGTTCGTGCTCTGCGACGTCTCCACGAGCGTCACGAGCGCAAGTGTGTTCTTCCTCTCGGTGCTCCACGCGCTACACGACCAGTTCCGCAAGCTGCGGTCGTTCGTATTCGTCGAGCGGATCTCCGAGGTCACGGACGTGTTCGAGCGCGAGCGCTCGTTTGAGGCGGTGTCGCGCAGGATCGCCACCGACGCCGGCGTGGCGGACGTCTCCGGCTACACGGACTACGGCCGGGTCTGGCTCGAGTTCCTCGACGAGGTCGTGGACGACCTCGACCCGCGCTCGACGGTGATCGTCCTCGGCGATGCCCGCACGAACGGGCGCGAGCCACACGCGCGCGCCTTAGCCCGCGTGGCGGAGG
This sequence comes from Thermoleophilaceae bacterium, assembly GCA_014534235.1. Classification (GTDB taxonomy): domain Bacteria; phylum Actinomycetota; class Thermoleophilia; order Solirubrobacterales; family Thermoleophilaceae; genus JACVRW01. Next base: position 18,198 of record JACVRW010000027.1, read on the forward strand.
GCGCAGGCCGCACCTTCTGGATCAACCCCGAGCCGCGGCTCTACTGGAACTACGGCGACTCCGTGATGGCGGCCTACGAGCCATACTGCGACGGCGTGTTCGAGTGCTGGACGACCAAGCAACTGGAGGCGTTCGTGAACGCGATCGCCGACCTCCGGCCGGCCGCCTGAGCCGGCCGGTCGGCGGCACAGCGCCACGAGGTAGACTCCGCTCTGGTTGACACAACAGGGGGGCTGGCGGGCAAGCCGGCTGAGATAGCGCCTATCGAGACGACCATCGCCCGGCGCTGACCCTTTGAACCTGTCGGGTTAATCCCCGCGAAGGGAGCTATGAGTACGAAGGTCGAGGCTCCCGTTCCGGAGCCTCTCTCTTTGGAGCGGAATGGAGTCGAGCTCACCGGTGTGAGCCGCAGCTTCGGCGCGATCACGGCGCTCGAGGGGCTCGATCTCCGCGTGCGGCCCGGCGAGGTGATGGCGGTGGTAGGGCCGTCCGGGTGCGGAAAGTCGACGCTGCTCGAGATCGTGGCCGGGCTGCAGGAGCCCGATGCGGGGAGCGCGCGGGCCGGAGCCGGTCCGAGCGCGAGCTCCGCCGCCACCCGGCGCGCCGCCTGCGCCTACATGCCCCAGCGCGACCTGCTGCTGCCGTGGCGCGACGCCCTCGGCAACGCGGCGCTGGCGCTCGAGTGCCAGGGGGTCGCGCGGGCGGAGGCCCGCCGCCGGGCGGAACCGCTGTTCGAGCGCTTCGGCCTGGCTGACTTCGAGCGTTCCCGCCCGGCGGAGCTGTCGGGCGGGATGCGCCAGCGGGTGGCCTTCCTGCGGACGCTCCTGCCCGGCCGCCCGGTCCTGCTCCTCGACGAGCCCTTCGGGGCGCTCGATGCCATCACCCGTGGGTCCATGCAGGAGTGGCTCGCCGGCGCCCTTCTCGCCGAGCCGCGCACTGTGCTACTCGTTACGCACGACGTCGAGGAGGCCGTGTTCCTCGCCGACCGAGTCGCGATCATGTCGGCCCGGCCGGGCCGCATCGTCGCGACGCTCCACGTGCCGCTTCCACGACCGCGTCGCCTGACCGATGCCCGTCTGGTCGAGCTCCGGGCCGCGGCGCTGGAGGCGCTCGCGTGACGCGCGTGCTCCTCACGGCGGCCCTGCTCGTCGTGTTCGTCGCCGCCTGGCAGGGAGTGGCGTCGCTCGACTCGGTCGACGACCTCACGCTCGCCTCTCCGGTCGAGACGCTCGACGCGTTGCGCGACGACTGGTCGCTCCTCTGGGACAACGCCCGCGTGACGCTCGTGGAGGTCGCGCTCGGGCTCGCGATCTCCGTGGCGGTGGGCGTGGTCTTCGCGGTCGCGATGCACCTCTCAAGACCCCTGCGGGACGCTGCCTACCCGCTGCTCGTCGCCTCCCAGGCGATCCCGATCGTGGTGCTCGCGCCGATCCTCGTGCTCGCGTTCGACTACGGGATCGGGCCGAAGCTCGCCATCGTGGCCCTGATCTGCTTCTTCCCGATCACCGTCAACCTGCTCGACGGGCTGCGGTCGGTCGAGCCCGGTCTCCTGAAGCTGATGCGGAGCCTTGGCGCCTCGCGGCTGCGGACGCTCCGGACCGTCGAGCTGCCAGCCTCCCTCCCCTATCTCTTCAGCGGCCTCAAGATCGCCGCGACCGTGTCCGTGATCGGGGCCGTCTTCGGCGAGTGGGCCGGCGCGGACGAGGGCCTCGGCCGGCTCGTGCTGCTCGGGAACAACCAGCTCCAGACTCCGCGCGTCTACGCCGGGATCGTCCTACTCACGCTGATGGCCGTGGCGCTGTTCGCGCTGGCCGCGCTCGCGGAGCGCCTCGCCTGCCCCTGGAACCGGGAGGAGCGCCCGGAATGAGACGGGCGCCGAGGGTGCTGGTGCTCTGTGCGCTCCTCGCGCTCGCCGCCGGCGTCGGCGGCTGCGGCGAGAAGGAGGACGTGCTCGAGCCCCAGAGCTCGAAGCGGGTGGAGCTGATGCTCGACTGGTTCCCGAACGCCGACCACGCCGGCATCTACGCGGCGCAGGCCGGCGGGCAGTTCGAGCAGGCCGGCCTCGACGTCGCGATCCGCCAACCCCCAGATCCCGCGGCGCCGATCAAGCAGGTCGCCGCCGGTCGGGTTGACCTCGCCATCTCCTACGAGCCGGAGGTGCTCCGCGCCCGCGACCGGGGCCTCCCCGTCGTGAGCGTCGGCGCGATCGTGCAGAAGCCGCTCACCTCGATCATCTCGCTGCCGGAGGCGAAGATCCGCGGGCCGGCCGACCTGAAGGGCAAGACGGTCGGCACCGCCGGGATCGACTACCAGTCGGCCTACCTGCGCACGATCTTGCTCGAGGCGGGCGTCCAGCCAAGCACGGTCGAGGAGCGGAACGTAGGCCTCACCCTGACGCCCGCCCTGCTGACGGGGCGCGTCGACGCCGTGCTGGGCGCGTTCTGGAACTACGAAGGCACGGAGCTTCGTCTGAGGGGCAGGCGGCCGCGGATCATCCGCGTGGACGAGGCCGGCGTCCCCACCTACAACGAGCTCGTGCTCGTGGCAAACGAGCGCTCGCTCCAGCGCGACACGGAGAAGCTCCGCGCCTTCATCGGCGCGCTCTCGCGCGGCACCCGCGAACTGCGCGAGGACCCCGACCGGGCGATCGAGGGCCTGCTCGAGGCGAACCCCGACCTCGATCCCGAGCTCCAGCGCGCCGTCGTGAACGTCACACTGCCGCTCTTCTTCCCCCCTCGCGGCAAGCCCTTCGCCTGGCAGGACCCGGAGCAGTGGGACGCCTTCGCCGCCTGGATGAAGGAGAATCGCCTGCTGGAGAGCGCGCCTGAGGCGAGGAGCGCGTTCACCAACGAGCTCCTACCGGGGTCGGGGCTGTAGCGCGCGGCCGGCCGGCCGAGCCGCTACGCGGTCGCTCGCTACGGCTGCCGTTCGTCCAGATCGAGCGCCAGCGAGTTGATGCAGTACCGCTGGCCCGTGGGTCCGGGGCCGTCCGGGAAGACGTGGCCCAGGTGGCTGCCGCAGCGGGCGCACTTGACCTCGGTGCGGACCATGCCCAGGCTGCGGTCCTCGCTCAGCTCGACGGCGTCCGCCAGAGCCGGCTCGGTGAAGCTCGGCCAGCCCGTGCCGGAGTCGAACTTGGACTCCGAGCCAAACAGCTCGTTGCCGCAGGCGCCGCAGCGATAGATGCCGTCCGCCTTCGAGTACGTGTAGGCGCCGGTGAACGGCGGCTCGGTGCCGGCCTCCCGCAGTATGCGGAAGCGCTCGGGATCGAGCTCCTGGCGCCACTCCTGGTCGGTCTTCTGCAGCTTCTCGGTCATCACCTCAAAGTTAGCGCCGGTGTCGAGGGCGCCGCCGGCGGTCAGCGGTCCTTCAGCAGGTGGATGTCGACGAGGAACGACCGGGACGCGGTCACCTCGACGCGCCTGGCGCGCCCGCCGCCGCGCTGTAGCCGCAGGGCCGCCGCCGAGCGGGGGCGGCGCAGCACGCGCACGACCACGAAGCTCGCGATGCCCAGGAGGAAGCCGCCGGTGGCCGCCGCGACCGCGGCCGGCAGCGGGACGTCGCGCGGGCGCTCGACGGGGCGCGGCTCCGCCAGCACCGGGAGGTGGCGGACGTCGGCATTGGACTCGTCAGGTTGGGGAAGCGTGCCGGGGTCGGGCATCGGGCGAGTGTAACCACCGCCGCCCGCGCGTGGTGCGGCCGGCGCGGGTCACAGCGCCAGCTCGTACATCCGATACCGCTTGCAGACGCGTCCGCCGAGCGCCTCCATCCCGCGGTTCAGCCCCTTGTTGGTCTCGAGGACCCATCCCGCTTCCCCCCACTTGATGCGGGTCACCTCGGATGTGGCGAAGTGCTCCATGTAGAGGCCGGCGGCGACGCCCGTGTGCTGGTAGGCGGGCTTGACCCCGAGGAAGCCGATCCGGCAGCGGGTCGTAATGCGGCGGCGGAGGAGGTAGTGCCACCAGCCGCGGGGCAACAGCCGCCCACCCATCCGCTTCAGCACCTGGTTTATGTCCGGGACCGTGATCGCGACGCCGACGGCCTCGCCGCCCGTGTTCTCGGCGACCATGAACCAGTCGCGGTCGAAGACGAGCTGCAGCTCCTGGGCGTGGGCGTCGAGGTCCTCCTTGCCGTAAGGGACGAAGCCCCAGTTCCCGGCCCAGGCCTGGTTGTAGATCTCGGCGAAGGCGTCGAGCTCGCGGCGCAGGTGTCGCCGGCTCATCCTGCGGATCGTGATGCCGTGCTTCTCCTCGAGCTCGTCGGCCAGCTTGCGGATGACCGGAAGGATCTTGTCGCGGTCCGAGATCCGCAGCTCCCACATGAGCAGGTCCACGGCCTTCTGGAGACCGGCCTGATCGCAGAGGCGGCGGTAGTACGGCGGGTGCCACGGCTGTCGCACGAACGGCTCGCGGTCGAAGCCCTCGATCAGCACGCCGGCCTCGTCGTTCATCGTGAAGTCCATCGGCCCGACCATGCGGTCGCGCCCGCGCGTCCGCAGCCAGCCGGCGGCGGCGTCCAGGAGGGCGCGGAGCGCCGCCGCGTCCTCCTCCAGCTCGAGAAAGCCGAACATGCCCCAGGCGTTGCCGTGGTAGGCGTTGAAGTTGCGGTCGACCTGGGCGCTCACGCGGCCGACCACACGCCCGTGCCGGCGCGCCAGGAACAGCTCCGCCTCGCCGTGCTTGAAGAAGGCGTTGAACCGCGGGCTCACGAACAGCCGCCGTTCGAGCCGCAGCGGTGGGATCCAGGCGGTGCCGGTAGCATGCAGCCGGAACGGCAGCTCGACGAACTCGCGCCTGTCGGCTCGCGACCGGACCGGTCGCACCTCCACGGACACGGCGCGGCACCCTACATGCCTACCGCCATCGATCTATTCGAGAAGGCCCGCCGCCATGAGCGCCTGGCGCAGCTCCGGGCCGCCCGGGAACACGACCTCATGCCGTACTTCCGCGTGCTCGAGGGCCCCGCCGGCCCGGTGGTGGAGATGGAGGGTCGCGAGCAGATCATGCTCGGCTCGAACAACTACCTCGGGCTGACCGGCGATCCGCGCGTGAAGGAGGCGGCGCAGGCCGCCCTCGAGCGCTTCGGAACAGGCCTCACCGGCTCGCGCTTCCTCAACGGCACCCTCTCGCTGCACCTGGAGCTCGAGAGCGAGCTGGCCGACTGGATGGGGGAGGAGCAGGCGCTCGTCTTCACGACCGGCTACCTTGCGAACACCGGCGCGATAAGCACGCTCCTCGAGCCGGGCGACACCGTGATCTGCGACTCGGGAGATCACGCCTCGATCCTCGACGCGGTGTCGATGTCACGGGCCCGCATCCGGCCGTTCCGGCACAACCGCCTCGACAGGCTCGAGACGATGCTTCGGCGGGCGGAGTCGGATGGCGGCGGAGTGCTCGTGGTCGTGGACGGCGTCTTCTCGATGGAGGGCGACCTCGCCCCGATACCCGACATCGTTACCCTCTGCCGCGAACACGGGGCGCGCCTGATGATCGACGAGGCGCACGGGGTGGGGGTGCTCGGCGCCCGCGGCGCCGGCGCGTCCGAGGCGTTCGACCGCGAGGACGAGGTCGACCTGCGGATGGGCACGTTCTCGAAGTCGCTCGCGTCCTGCGGCGGCTTCCTGGCCGGGCCGGCGGACGTGATCGACTTCCTCCGCGTCCAGTCGCGCTCGTTCATGTTCACGGCCGCGGCGGTGCCGGCCGCGATCGGCGCCGCCCGTCGCGCGCTCGCGATCATCCGCTCCGAGGAGGGCCCCCAGCTGATGGCCAAGGTGCTCGACAACGCCCGCTACCTGCACGGCGGGCTGGCGGACCTCGGCTACCGCGTCAAGGAGCCGAACCGGATGCCGGACGGCTCGGAGGTGATCACCCCAATCGTGCCGGTGCTCGTGGGCGACGACTGGCAGGCGGTGCTCCTCTGGAAGGCGCTCTACGACGCCGGCGTGTACGTGAACGTGGCCATCTATCCCGCGGTCCAACGAGGCGGTGCGCTGCTCAGGACGAGCGTGATGGCCACCCACGAGCGCGAGCACCTGGACCGGGCCCTCGACATCTTCGAGCGCGTGGAGGACCGGGTCGGCGAGATGACCCCACCGGTCGCCGACGAGCCGCCGTCGGCGACGCCCGAGGCCGGCGCGGACGAGGTCGGGTCACCCTCGTAGCGGCGGGCCGCCCGAAGGCGGCCCGCCGCTGTGCGTGGGTGCGCGCGGCGGCCTACCGCAGCAGGTACTGCATCGTCCGGCCCATCACGGCGTTGCGGGTGGCGGCGTCGGTGATGCCCTCGAGACCGAACCCCATCAACAGCGTGTCGTCGGTCGCGACCGCGGCTCCCTCGGGGAAGCCGGCGCCCGTGATCCGAACGAAGTTGTTGAAGTTCGCCCCGCTGCCTTCCGGAGGCCCGGTCGCCTCCCAGCCGCCGAGGTCCGTCTCGAACGACGTCGTCTCGCCGTTCGGCAGCGTCACGTCGTCGATGAAGACGCCGAGCCCCTGCGTCGCCCAGTCGCTCGCGTAGGCGATCGAGATCTCGACCTCCTGGCCGGCGTACCGCGAGAGGTCGATCTCCCACAGCTGCCAGCCGCCGGAGTTCCCGGATGCGGCGTGCCATTCGCCCGTGGTTCCGGTGGGCGAGCAGGTGCCATCGGGATTCTGGGTCTGGTAGTGGTCGAGGTGCGGGTGCAGCGTGCGCCAACCGCCGGAGTTGGCGGCTAGGCAGCTCTCACCCGTCGCCTGGGTGGTGTGGCCGTTGCGCTCGGGCAGTGTCGTCCAGTTGTCTGCGCCGGGGGTCCGGGCCTCGACGAACAGGAAGTCCCAATCGGGCTCGGTGTTGTACGAGGTCCAGAACGACAGCGTTCCGCCTCCGGCCGGCACGGAGACCGTCCGTGTCAGGCGCTTGTACGAGACGTCGGCGATCTGCGAGTGCACGTAGTACTCGCCGGTGTGCGGGTCGAACGGCCCGCCGGGACGGTCGTATCTAGCAGCGACCCAGCTCTCGAACTGTGGATAACGCTCGACGGGAAGCAACCCGCTCGTCGTGATGTACGAATTGAGGTTGTCCTGGTTCTGGGCACTGTCTGGCCCATTGAACCCCCAGGACAGCCCCGAGAACGGGTCATCCACGCCGCGCACGCCGGAGGCGTTGCCCTCGGCGTCGAGTCCGGCACCGATGTTCACTATCGCGGCGCCGAACCAGTACTCGAGCACGTCGTTCACGCCGTCGCCCGATCCGTAAAGCGGGCGGCACTGCGGCGCCGGGTCCTGTGCGCCGGCGGGAATGCACTGCGTGTTCGCGAACGGGTCGTAGTACTGCGGGTTGCCCGACGTCGAGTCCGTCCCAGCGTGCTTGCCCGTATAGGCGACGCGCCCACCCTCGTTCAGGAGCTCCCGGATCGCGAGGTACTCCTCGATCTTCACGCGGGAGACGTTGCCCGGCCCCCAGCCGGGCTCACGCGGGATGATGTCGTCGCCGGTGTACCAGACGACGGCGTCGTAGTGGCTCAGCACTCCTAGCGCGTCCGGCGCCTGGCGACCCTTGGCGTCCACGTCGTAGACGTCGAACGCGATGCCGTTGGCGCTGAGCGCATCCGCGTAGTGCCCGAGGTAGTGGGGCCCCGAGGGATCCTGCGGCGGCGAGATGCCGGTGTAGTCCTCCGCGGAGAGGAGGAGGACCCGCCGGTCGGTATCGGAGACGACCCTGTAAGTGAACGAATCGCTCCTCTCGCCCCCGCCTCTGAACCAGACCTCGACCGTGTCGCCGGGTTCGGTGCCGGTGACCCAGCCGCGCATGACGCGGTAGTAGTTCGGGTTGCCGACGCCGTAGCGCTCTCCCTGTCGCCACTCCGAGGTCCGCGCGCTGCGCACCCGGCCACCGTTGATGCGGTACCTCACCCGCACGCGACGTAGGCTGCGCTTCGCGAGCACGCGCACCTCCTGGGGGTCTCCGTACGACTCTTCGAACGTAAAGTCGAACATCGCCAGCGGCGTGTTCTCCGGATCGATCTCCGCTTGATCGAGATAGAACGGCTCCGTGTCGATCCCCACCGGAGACTCTGGGTCGTCCGGGTCGCGGGCGGACCTGGCCAGCGCCAGGTCAAAAGCAAGCGTCCTCTCGAATTCCTGCTGGACGAGCGCCTCGTCGTCCGGGAAGACGAAGCCGCTGCCGGGCGTCCCCTCGCCGAGCTCCGGCGTGAAGGCGATCGTGCCGGCGTTCGCGTCGGCGTAGTCGGTCGTCTCACCGTTCGTGATGTACAGCTCGTCCGAGCTGATGCCGGGATCGAAGCCCGGAATCGCCGGGTTGGCGTCCGTCCCGGCGAGCGCCGTGTAGATCGGGTTGTCCGCGTCCGGCGTCCCGACCTGCCATCCCTGCGGGAACAGGATCCACTGACCGTACGAGTGGAAGTTCGACTGGAACTTCGGCCTCACCCGGTCGATCAGCCCTTGCATGGCCTGCGTCTCGGGCTCGGAAGCCGGGCTCGGTCCCCGGTAGATCTCGCTCGCGACGATCGAGGACGAGCCCTCCTCGTCGTAGCCCCAGTGCTCGTCGAAGTTGCGGTTCGGGTCGACGCCGTCGGTGCTCGTGATCTGGCCGTCGCCGTCGTTGTCGCGCAGGTTCTTGCGCCATAGCCGCTCGACGTCGAACGTGTACTGGTAGCCATCAGGGTTCGCGACGATCACGAACCAGAGCTCCACGTCCCTGAGCAGGCGGCGGATCTCCCTGTCCCTGCCATGCCACTTGTCGATGAACCAGTGCATGAGGCGGCGGTTCACCTCGGTGCTGATCCACTCGCGGGCGTGCTGCGTCGAGCTGTAAAGGACCGCCGGCCGCGAGCCGTCGCGCTTGCGGCGGGCGCCCCGCGTCACCTTGAGCGCGATGATCTCGCGCCCCTGGTAGGTGTGACCGAGAACCCGCAGCTTGACGAGACGCCGGTTGCGGCGGGCGACCTGATAAAGCTCGTCGCGGATGCCGCCGGGCTCGTCCCACGAACGCCAGACGTTGTAGCCGTCCTGGGCCTGAGCCGCCGCGGCCTGCCGCGCGCTCCGCCCGCGGCTATTCCGCATCGGCTTCACGCGGATACCGCGCGCCCGCAGTCGCCGCGCCTCGGCCCGGGTCAGGACGAGGTCTACCCTCGTGCCTCTGCGCCCGTGCCGGATGGCGGCGACGTCGTAGCCCTTGCGGACCAGGTCCGTGGCCTTTCCGGCGCTCATGCGCGCGGTGTACATATCGAGGGACTGACGTCCCTGAGCTCCCGCGGGCGGTGCCACTGCCGCGAGGAGCAGTGCGAGCCCAAGCAAAAGCAACGCCGAGCGCTTCACGCTCCCTCCCTTTGTGATCGCTTCATCCGGGAAGAACGCCTCCCCGGGAGACGTGAGCGAGCCTACTCCCGCCGGCGTGCGCGAGCAAGCCCCTCGTCAGGGGACAGCGCGGCTACCCGCGGGCGGTGTCACGCGCCGGCGATGCGGCGGCGTGCCGGGGCGCCGGCGAAAACCGGCGACCCCGCGCCGGCTCCTGGGGCGGCGCCAGCCGACCCGCCCCGTCCTCCCGCCGCAGCCGCGCCGCGACCGCGGCGAGCCCGGGCGGGAGCCGGCCGTCGGTCGAGAGCCACGAGCCGGCCAGGATGAGCAGGAGCCCCACGACCGTGCCCGCCGTGACGCTCTCGTCCAGGATCGCCACACCGAGGGCGAGCGCGACCACCGGGTTGACGTAGGTGATGATCGTGGCGCGGCTGGGGCCCACCTCCGCGATCAAACGGAAGAAGAAGAGGAACGCCAGCGCCGAGCAGACGAGGCCGAGCACGGCGACCGACGCCAGCGCCTCGGCGGAGAGCGGCTCTTCGGGGAGGTCCGCGGCGGCGAACGGCGTCAGAAGCAGCGCGGCGATGGCCAGCGAGGCGGCCACCGGGCCGAGGGCGTCCACATCGGCGAGCCGGCGCTTGACGATCATCGGCCCGATCGCGTAGCAGACGGCGGCCGCGAGGATCGCCGCTGCGCCGACGAGCTCCCCGGTGCGGCCGCCGATGTCGATGCCCACGAGCGCGGCCACTCCGGCGAAGCCGACGAGCATCCCGACGAGCCGGGTGCGGGTTGGACGCTCCGAGTGGTCGAACCGTACGGCGAGCACGGCGACGACGAGCGGGACGGTGGCGATCAGGATCGCGGTAAGCGAGGAGGAGATGCGCACCTCCCCGAAGCCGATCAGCGGCCAGGGAACGGCCATCTCCACCGCCGCGAAGGCGGTGAGGATCCGCCAGCGCGCGCCGAGCCCGCGCAGCGTGCCGAGCTTCCAGGCGATCGGCAGCAGCACCACGGCCGCTATCGCCAGCCGGGACCAGGCGACGAGACTCGGGGACATCTCCTCCACCGCCAGCTTGATGAAGAGGTAGGGCGTGCCCCAGATCACGGAGACCGCGGCGAACAGGACCCAGCCGCGGGCGCTCACGACCGAGCCTCCGCCTCCGCGGCCGACGGGACCGCAGCGGGTACGCGCACGACGCTCATGTGATCGCCCGCAGGCCCGCCGCCGTGGCGGCCGCGACCACGATCACGAGGAGCAGCGGCGCCCGCAGCAGCACGGCCACCGCGGCCGCCGCCAGACCTGCGCCTCGCTCGTCGACTACGAGCGACTCGTCGCTCGCAAACGCCTGGGTGGCGACGAGCGCGGCGAGCAGGGCGGGAGCGAGCAGGTCGAGCACGCGCGACGCGCCGGCCGGGAGCTCACGCTCCCCTGCGAACACCGGTCCGGCCGCCTTGAGCGCGATCGTGGCGGCCCCCACCACGAGCACGGCGAGCCAGGCGGCGCTCACGGCGATGCCTCCTGGGGCCGGCA
>JACVRW010000072.1 GCA_014534235.1 Thermoleophilaceae bacterium
GCCGTCGACCTGGCGCCACGCGGGATCAGGGCCAACTGCGTCTGTCCCGGCGTCATCCACACGCCGTTCACCCAGCTCTGGCTGGATCGCGCCGAGGATCCCGAGGCGCTGGCGGCCGAGTACGCCGCGGTGGCCCCGCTCAACCGCATGGGAACGGCCCGCGAGATCGCGAACTGCATCCTCTTCCTTGCCTCGGAGGAGTCGAGCTTCGTCACGGGAGCGGCCCTTGTGGCGGACGGGGGCACGGTGATCCGCCCGTGACGCCGCCGCGACTGGTGCTCGGGGCGGACACGCTCTGCTGGCACTTGCGCCTGGAGCACCGTGAGCTGACGCTCGAGGAGGCGTTAGCGGAGGCAGCCGAGGCGGGCGCCGCCTTCGTGCAGCTCTCGCTCCACCACGCCCGGGACCGCTCGACGGACGACCTCCCCGCCCTTGCGCGCCGCGCCGGCGACCTGGGGCTCCGCGTGCTCGCGTCTGGCGATCCGCTCGGGGGAGCACATCGCGGCGAGTCAGTGGCGACCGCCACCGCCCGCGTCGAGGGGTGGATCGAGCGCGCCGCCGCGCTCGGCAGTCCGATCCTGCGGGTGGCGTCGGGCTTCTACCGCGCCGATCTGGCCGGACGTCCGGAGGCGATCGAGGCGGAGCGACTGTGGACGGTCGAGGCGCTCGGCGCCGCGCTCGACAGCGCCCGCGACGCGGGCGTGCGCCTGGCGATCGAGAACCACTCGGACTTCACCGTGAGCGAGTACGAGTCGATCCTCCGGGAGCTCGGAAGCGACGACGTCGGGGTGTTCCTCGACCTCATCAACCCGATCTCCGCGCTGGACGACCCCGTTACCGTGGTGCGCGGACTCGCACCGCTCGCGGTCGCCGGGCACATCAAGGACTACGAGCTCCGTTCGATATGGACCGAGGGCCGCTACCACCGGCGCGGCTTCTCGGTGCTCTGGCGCTATCCCGGCGAGGGCGCCGCCGACCTGCCGGCGCTCCTGGACGCGCTGGCCGAGGGATTGTCCGCCCGGGAGCTCCACCTGTCTGTCGAGGGACTGGACAACGCCGCCGGCGTCGCCGATCAGGTCGATCGCTTGCGGGCGAGCCTGGCACTGCTCCACGACCTCACCGCGACCCCGGCCGGGCGCGCTTGAGCGGATGAGCTCGGGCGTCGTGCTCGGGACGAGCGCGGCGCTCTGCTGGGGCGTCGTGGACGTGGCGATCGCGTTGCTCGCGCGGCGCGCTCCTTTCGTCACCGTCGCTGTCGTGGTCCAGGGCGCCTCGGTCGTCATGCTGGTGGCCCTGGCGGTCGCCCTTAACGACGTCCCCGAGCTGAGCGTCGGCCAGTGGGTCGCGGTGGCGGCGCTCGGACCGATCGGGACGGCCGCTTACCTCGCCTTCTACAGGGCACTGCAGCTCGGCCCGATCGCGATCGTGAGTCCCATCGCCTCCGCCAACGGGGCGGTCGTCGTGGTGCTGGCGGTGATCCTGCTCGGCGACGCGCTGTCCGGCACGCAGGCGCTGGGGGCCGGTGTCGTGGTCTGCTGCGTCGTGCTGGCCGCCGTCGAGCTCGGCGAGCGGGTGCCGGCGGACCCGGTCGATGTCGACGGTATCAGGCTCGCGTTGCTGGCGACGGTGCTCTTCGGAGGCTACCTGTTTGCCCTCGCCGCGCTGGCGAAGCCGCTCGGCTGGCTTCTGCCGATCCTGCTGACCCGTGTGACGGGGCTGCCGCTCCTCGCGGCGGTCGTCGCCCGCCGGCGCGAGCGGCCCTGGCGGCTGCTCGGTCCCGGCGCGCTGACCACCGCGTGCGCCGTCGGGTGGCTCGAGTCCGCCGGCTTCCTCCTCTTCAACCGCGGAGCTGAGATCGGGCAGGCCGCGCTGACCAGCGCCGCCGCGGCGGCCTACCCGCTCGTGCCGATCGCATGCGGGTTGCTGCTCCTGCACGAGCGCCTGCGCGCGTATCAGGCGGTCGGCGTCGCCGGCGTGCTGGCCGGTATGACGCTGCTCGCGCTGTAGGGCGGGCGGTCGCCCGCCCGCCGCCGGTTTCACCCGGCGTCGCCGGGATACACACGCCGTGGCGGCATGCGCACCGTCGGGATCTCGATCAGCTCGACATAGATGCCGAAGAGCGCGCGCATGTCGAAGTAGGCGAAGCCGCCGTCGCCGTGCTTCCCGTAGCCCCGTCCCCACTGCACTGGCTCGTGGCCGCCGCGGGCCATCTGGTCGAGGCCGGCGCCGAGGTCGGGCACGTAGATGCCGATGTGGTGCAGCCCTTCGCCGTGCTCCTCGAGCCATTCGTGGTAGATGCTCGGGCCGCGCACCGGCTCGATGAGCTCGATCTGCGGATGCTGGCCCCAGAGGGCGATGTCGATCTCGTAGCCGGCGCGCTCGCCGCGCAGCCCGAGGTCGGGCACCGTCTCGGGTCCGTACGTCCAGCAGCGCCACGGCGATAGTCCCCACAGGCGGCTGTAGCGCTCGAGCGCTGCCTCTAGGTCGTAGACCACAATCCCGATCTGGCCTGGCGGGCGTCCGGCGATCGCGGACAGTGCGGCGCTCACGCAGCCACCCTCCTCCTGCCGGCGGCGATCATGCCTCCGCCGCGACGAGAGTCGCTCCGATGAGCGCCGCGTCGGCGCCTAGCGCAGCCGGAACGATGTCGAGGCCGCGAGTCTCCTCAGCGTAGATGAGCGAGCGCGTGACCTCCTCGACCCTTCCGCGGTAGCTCGCAACGGAGCCGAGACCTCCCCCGATCACGAGCACGGCGGGATCGAGCGCATTAACCAGAACGGCCAGGGTCTGCCCGAGCCGCGTGGCCGCCTCCGCCACCACGCCGGCGCTGGCCGGGTCGGCGAGCACCTCCTCCACACTCGGGCCCGCCGCGGCCGCGAGCGCCAGGCCGCTCGACCACCGCTCCACGGGAGGGGCGCCGGTGACGATCGCGTTGCCGCGCGCTCCCATGAGCGGCCGCCCTTCAACGACCATCGTGTGGCTGATGCCGCTGCCGACGTTGACGAAGAGCATCGATTCTCGATCTCGCCCTGCGCCGAGGCGCGCCTCGGCCACTGCGGCGGCGCGGACGTCGGACTCCACGACGGTCGGCGCCAGATGCGAGAAGGCGGCGCTGACGTCGATCGCGGTCCAGTCTACGGTCGCCGCGCTCGCAATCGTCCCGTCCCGGCGCACGAGCTCGCAGACGGCCACACCCAGCCTCTCCACCTCCGACCCGTAAAGCTCCTCCGCCAAGCGGACGCAGTCGCGCAATACCTCGCGCCCGTCGCGGGCCGTCGCCACGCGCCGGCGCTCCAGAACGCCCCGCTTCGCCGTGTCGACCACGCCGGCCGCCACCTTGGTGGCGCCCACGTCGATGCCGACGCAGAGCATCAGGGCAAATACGTCGGCGCGACGCCCGCCAGCGCCCGCGCCATCGCGCTCCCATAGTTGGCGTAGAGATGATCCGCTCCCTGGGGGAGGAAGCATGCGTCGCCGGGACCTAGCTCGAACACCGACGCGGTCTCCTCGAACCAGGCTCTCACGTGAACCGTGCCGTGCGCCACATAGATGACCTCGTCGCCTCCATGCGAGTGAACCCGGGAAATCTCCCCCGGGTTGAGGTCGAGCTGCATCGCGGTGAGCTGCGCCGTGCTGGAGACGACGCCGGCGAGCACGCCGAGATCGCGCCTCCATACGATGTCCTCGTCGCGCACGACCGACAAGGTCGACGAGCGAGGCCCGCTGCGGGGCCAGGTGCCGAGCAGCTCGTCGTCGGCATACGAGGATCTCTCAAGATAGTCGCGGGTCCTGGCGTAGGCGCCCGTCGTTCCCGCCGAGGGCGGTGGCGCGAGGAACTCGAGCACCCGGAGCGCCTCGGGGCCATGGGCGAACCCGTGATGCCATGTGCCGGCGCCGAACGTCACGCTTTGGCCCGTTTCGACCCTGCGCACCTCCCCCACCTCGGGGTTCGCCAAGACGAGCGTGCCGCTCAACACGGTGAGCACCTCATCGGCGCCGAAGACCGTCCTGTACTCGGGGGAGTGGGTGAAAGACCCTCCCGGCGCCAACCCGAAGACCAGGCAGTGGATCAGCTCGGTCGAGGCGAAAATCCAGTCCGCAACTTCGCCGGATGTCTCGTCGCCCCAGATGTGCCTCGTCACCGTCTGGGCCGATATAAGCGCCGGCCCGTCGAACGTTGGGCGCGGCGAGGGCGAGTAGGGGCGGCGCGCCGCTTGGCCGTCCCCGGACACGAAGCGCAGTATTCCAGAGCGCCGCAGGCGCTACCACCCGGGCGAGGCGCGGGGGTCCGCTCGGCTGGCAAGCCGGCTGATCGCCCGGGCTGGCCCGCCCGCGAGCGTCGCCACTTCGTGGCCGCGCAGGCCGTTCAGCCGCCGCCACCGAGGCAGTCAGGCGTGAGCTTGGGCGTCACCGCTGGTCGGCAAATCTTTCGGATCGACCCCGCCCCGACACCTTTGCGGCGAGCTCAGCGTCCACGGCGCAGCGAGCCTCCCCGGAGAGACAGCGGCGTGACCCTGACTTGAGGCGGCCGCATCGGTTCGATGAGGCGGCTCCCCGCGGCTCCGTAGCGGCGAGGGCGCGGTGTCTCGATTCGTTGACGTCGGAACCGGTAAGTGCGAGCTTACCGTAAGCAGTGACTTACCATCCTCTCACGGCGCTCGGCGACCCGACGCGGAGGGCGATCTTCGAGCGCCTCCTCGAGTCGCCGAGCGCGGTGGGCGACCTGGCGAAGGCGTTCCCGGTCAGCCGGCCGGCCGTCTCACAGCACCTCAAGGTCCTGAAGGATGCCGGCCTCGTGATCGACCGCCAGGACGGCAACCGGCGCATCTATCAGCTCAACCCGGACGGAGTCGGCGCCGTCCGCGCGTACTTCGACGAGCTCTGGGATCAGGCTCTGGCCGCCTTCAAGCAGGCGGCCGAGACACCAAACCAAAGGAGGCAGCATGACCGAGCAGGCGACTGACCTGACCGTACGCAAGACGATCACTGTCGAGGCCCCCCGCGAGTACGCGTTCGCGGTGTTCACGGAGCAGATGGGCTCGTGGTGGCCGCTCGACAGCAAGTCGATCGGCACCGCCGAGGCGCGGACCGCGGTCCTCGAGCCCCGCGAGGGTGGTCGCTGGTATGAGCGCGGCATCGACGGCAGTGACTGCGAGTGGGGGCAGGTGATCACGTACGACGCGCCGGAGCGGCTCGTGCTCGACTGGCAGATCGGCGCCGACTGGCGCTACGACCCCGAGGTCCACTCGGCGGTTGAGCTTCGCTTCATCGCCGACGGCGAGACTCGCACGCGGGTCGAGCTCGAGCACCGCGGTCTGGCGGAGGCCTTCGGTAACCGCGCCGAGCAGATGCACGCGATCTTCGACTCGGCCGACGGCTGGGGCGACATCCTCGGCCGCTATCGCCGGGCGGTGAGCTCCTGACCGGCTAATCAGCAGCGAGGAGGGGGGCGCCGCGGCCCCAGGTCTGTCACCTGGACGCGACGGCGGCCCGGTCGTGGCGGGCGACCTCGGCGTCCTCGATCGCGACGGCGGGAAGCCACTCGAGCCATTGGGGCAGGTACCAATTGCGCTCGCCGAGCAGGCGCATCGCGGCCGGGATGACTACCGAGCGAACGATGGTGGCGTCCACGAGCAGCGCCACGGCGACGCCGAAGCCCATCTGCTGGAACGAGACCAGCTCGCCGGCGGCGAAGCCGATGAACACGACCACGATGATCAGGGCGGCTCCCGTGATCAGCCGGGCGGTCGTGCCCACGCCGAAGGTGATCGCGTCGGTGGTGTTACGGCTGCTCGTGTATCGCTCGCGGATTCGGCTGAGCAGGAACACCTGGTAGTCCATCGACAGGCCGAACAGGACCGAGAACAGGAACACCGGCACCCAGGCCTCCACCCGCTCAACTTGGCCGAAGCCGAAGATGTCGGCGCCCACTCCCTCCTGGAAGACGAGCACGAGCAGGCCGTAAGCGGCCCCTACGGAGAGCAGGTTGACGACGATCGCGGTCAACGGCACGACGATGGAGCGGAAGGCGAGGGTGAGAAGCAGGAAGCTGAGGGCCAGAACGAACGCGATCACGATAGGAAGCCAATCGCCGATCAGCGCGAAGTAATCGCGGTTCTCGGCCGGGCCTCCGCCAACCAGCACTCGATCCTCGGCACCGCCGAACGCCCGTGGCACGTACTCCTCACGGAGCCTGTCGATCGCCCCGGACGCCTCTTCGCTGCTGCCTTCGGCGTTGAGAGGAACCGAAAGCACCGCGACGTCGTTGCCCTCGTCGGTCGCGGCACGGTTCACCGCAAAGGCAGGGTCGCCTTCGAGCTCGTCTCGAAGCCCTCGTAAGTCCTGGCCGAGTGCGGGTGCGCCCCGTTCGTCCACGACGACCTCGACGGGGTCGGTGGCCCCCGCCGGGAAGTCGCGCTCCAAGGCGAGCAGCCCCCGCTTGGCGACGGTGTCGTCAGGCAGGCTGGCCGGTCCGGACGCCCCGAGCTTGAGGCCGAGCAAGGGAGAGGTCGCAAGCAGGAGCAGCGCGACCGAGGCGGCGAGACTGAGGGCGGGACGGCGCATGACGGCGCGCACGACACCGCCCCAGAACCGGCCCTCGCTTCCAGCCGACGCCGCCACGCGCTTGCCCAGCCACGGCACGCGGAGCCTGTCCACCCGATCCCCGAGCACCATCAGCAGCGCGGGATGGAAGGTGAGCGCAACCGCCACCGAGACCACGGCCACGACGATCGCCCCTAGCGCCAGACTCCGGAGGATGGTGTCGGGCACTAGGAACATGCCGAGCAGGGCAAGCGAAAACGCCGTGCCGCTGAAGACCACGGCTCGCGTGGCGGTGCTGGCCACGGTGAGGATCGCCCGACGCTGGGAGAGACCCTTCGCCCTCTCCTCCCGCAGCCGGGAGACGATGAAGAGCGAATAGTCGATTCCTAGCGCCAATCCCATCGCCACCAGCATGTTGGTCACGAAGAGGTTCACCTCGAAGAACTGGCCGATCACGCCGACCACGCCGAGGGCGACGATGATCGAGATCAACGCCATGGTCAGCGGGATCGCCGCGCCCACGAGCGTGCCGAAGACCAGCAACAGAACGATCATCGCGGCGGGGAGGCCGAACTGAAGCTCGCCGGTCCGGAGGTCCTGCTCAGACACCTCCTGGAAGTCGCGGCCCACGGTGAACTCGCCGAAGATGTCGACCGCGAAGCCCCCGGCTCCGTCCGCCCGTTCGACGGTGGCGACTACCTGCTCGATGCTGTCCTCCTCGTCCTCGGCCAGGACCACGGGCAGGACCGTGGCGTGGCGGTCCCTCGAGACCAGCACCTCGCCGCCGCGGTCGAGGTAGCTGGAGACTCGATCGACGCTCCCGCTGCGACGTAGCCCCGCGGCTAGGCTCGCCACTCGCTCGCGGAAGGCGGGAGCCGTCACCGTCAGCTCATCCGACCGGACGATTATCAGCTCGTCGAACGGATCGCGCTCGGGGAGCCTCTCGTCGATCAGTTCCTCTGCCTGCTTGGAGTCGGGGTTGCTGGTCACGTCGCCCTCGCTCGACAGGGCCGATCCGAGGAACGCTCCGATCAGAACGAAGCCGAGCAGCACGAGCCCACCCCATATGACGAGCATCCGACGGGGCCTGGCGGTCGCGACCTCCGCGAGCCGCCGAGGGCTCAGGCGCATCGCGCGAGTGGGAGAGCGGTATCAGGCATCGCCTTGCCCAAAGTCAAGCACCGTGGCCGCGAGCGCGTTCCAAGGAGCCCCCTCCGCGCCGCCGCGCTTGAAGACGCGGCCCGCGCGCTGCACGAGCTGCGCTCGCTGGGCTACGCGCGCGAGGAGGGGCGTCACTACGAACCAACGAGAAGGGAAGGCGCGTGTACGCGTCGCTTACCGCGGCCCGCCGCAGGGCCCTCGAGGGGGTTCTTCTCGGAGCTGAGCGCCGGGGAGCGACGCGACCTCATCGAGGCCCTCGAGGCGGAGCGGACGGCTGAAGCCTCGTCTGGGTGCGCGTGCCCGGCCTTGGGTACGGTGCACGAGTGAGATACCGACGTCTTGGAGATTCGGGCATCGAGGTCTCGGAGATCTCGCTCGGCTCGTGGCTGACCTACGGGGCTGGGGTGCAGCGTGACCAGACCGAGACGTGCACGCGCGCGGCGTTCGAGGCGGGCATCAACCTCTTCGACACCTCGAACGTCTACGGGCGGGGGGCCGCCGAGGTGGCGTGGGGTGAGATCCTCCCCGACTACCCGCGCGACTCGTACGTGCTGGCGACGAAGGTGTTCTTCCCGATGTCGGATACGGACGGCGGACTCTCGCGCGAGCAGATCCAAAAGCAGCTCGATGCCTCGCTCTACCGGCTGCGGACCGACTACGTGGACCTCTATCAGTGCCATCGGCCCGACCCGGACACGCCGATCGAGGAGACGATGGAGGCGCTCACCGAGGTGGTCCAGCAGGGCAAGGTGCGCGAGATCGGCTTCTCGGAGTGGACGGTCGAGCAGATTCAGGCGGGGCTCGAGGTCCCCGGCACGCGCAAGTGGGTGTCGTCGCAGCCGCAGTACAACATGCTCTGGCGGGCGCCGGAGGCCGAGCTCATCCCTTTCTGTAGGGAGCACGGAATCTCGCAGATCGTGTGGTCGCCGCTCGCGCAGGGCGTGCTCACCGGCAAGTACAGGCCGGGGGAGCAGCCACCGCCCGACTCGCGCGCGGCGAGCGATGACATGAGCGTGGCGATCGACCGCTACATGTCCGACGGGGTGCTCGAGGCGGTCCAGCGCCTCGTCCCCATCGCCGAGGGCGCCGGCCTGAGGATGGCCGAGCTTGCGCTCGCCTGGGTGCTGCGGGAGGACAACGTCGCCTCGGCGATCATCGGCGCCTCGCGCCCAGAGCAGGTGCAAGCCAACGCCGCCGCTTCCGGGGTGCAGCTCTCACGGGACGTCCTCGAGGCGATCGACGAGGCGCTCGGCGACGTAGTCGTCACCGGACCCCGGCTAGCGAACTTCGCACGGGAGGGCGTCAAGCACCGCTAGCCGTTCTTCACGTGACCATGAGAGGACGATGAGTGCGGCGGGAGCGCGTCTGGGCCCCGGCCCGACCGAGCATCCCGCGCAGGCGCGATACTGCGCCGGATGTCGCGGGACAACGTCGACAAGACCGAAGCCTTCATAGCCGCCTACAACCGGCGTGACTTCGACGCCGCGGTCCGGTTCTTTCACCCCGACGTCGACTGGGTGCTGCCCGCTCACCAGCGGTTCGACTCTTGCAGGGGCCCGGACGAGATCAAGCGCTTCTGGCAGGGCCTTGACGAAACGTTCGACGAGCTGAGGCTCGAGCCCCAGGAGAGCGTGGATGCCGGCGACCACGTGGCGGTCCGGCTTCGCTACTACGGGCGTGGCAAGGCGAGCGGGGCGGAGATCGAGACGGAGATGTACCACCAGCTGACCACGTTTCGGGACGGAAAGATGGTGCGCATCGAGTACTTCACGAACTGGCCCGACACCCTGAAAGCCGCGGGGCTACGGGAGTAGGCGCCCCCGACGCGGTTCTGTCCTGGATAGCCATGGTTCCCGGCCGCGCGGCGGCGGGCCGGCGTCGGCTGAACGGCATCGGAGCGAATGGCCGGATGGCAGCCCGGGCGGATCGCCGCCTACCCTGGCGGCGACTCGCTTCGGGCCCCGCCCTCGCGCCCGGTGTCCGGCTGTGGAGGTGCGGCGGGCTCGCGCTCGGCGTCGAGACGTGGCGGCATGCCGGGCTCGATCCCGGGCGGCGCGGGCTGTCCGGGGAGCGGCTCCGCCTCGGCGCGCCAGAGCTTGTTGAGCTCGCTTTGCATGTAGGCCCAAAGCACCGGTGAGATGACGAGGAACAGGACCAGGGCGATCCAGCCGTTCAGCGGCTCCTGCCCGGCGACGCGCGCAGCGCCCTGCATCCGCTTCGTGCCGCGCCAGTAGGAGACGAGCGCGGGCACCACGACGAGGCCGCCGGGAAAGAGCGCCAGCACGGAGTTGGTTGGGTTCTGCCCGAGGTCGTAGCCACGCGCACGTCCGAAGTCGCGTAGCTCCCTGTTGACGCGGTACCACCACACCAGGTGGTAGATCCCAAGCGTCACGATCGGCAGCAGCGCGGCGGCCCAGGGGCTCCGCATCCTCACCTGGTGCTCGCTGTCGCGGATCTGGAGGTCGTAGGCCATGGTTCCTCCCGGAGTCGAGCGCCGGCTAGCCCCGCGCCATCCAACGGGACGCTACCGCCTCGGGCTCGGTCAGCGCGACCCGGGATCGCGCGTAACTTGCCGAGCCCCGATAGTCGCCGCGGGATCAGACATCGACGGGAGGAGCCGGATGACGGCGAGAGCGAGAGGACGGCTGGTCTGCGCGATGCGCCGGACCAACTTGCGAGAGCAGTGAAGGTGCGGCGGTCGTAGGGCCCCGCGCGGCGCGGGGCCCTACGGGTGATGCGGCGACTATTGCTTGACGAGGCCGATCACGTGCCCCTCCGGGTCGGTGAACAGGCCGATCTCGATGTCCACCTCAGGGATCTTGTCGGGGCCCATCATCCGCGTTCCGCCAAGACTCTCCGCCTTCGCGAGCGCGGCCTCGACGTCAGGAACCTCCACGTAGAAGGTGACGTGGCCGTCGTAGCCTTCGGGCGCGGTCCCTACGCCGCCGCCGATTCCGACTCCGTCGGCGTTCGTGTTCCCGTCGCGCTGTACGACCGCGTAGTTCGTCGGGCCGACTACGTCGCCGAACTCCCAGCCGAAGAGCTCGGAGTAGTAGTCGCGAAGCTTCTCGCCGTCCTTTCCGATGACCTCGAAGTGGACCACTGACTGTCCCATCCTGACTCCTTTCCTTCTGCGCCGACGCCGGCGCGTCCCGACTGCGACCTAACCCTAAGACCATGGCCGGGCCCGGAACTGATCGGTTCCCTTGAAGACGCGGGACCGTCGGCGCTCGCGACCATGCGTAAGGCTTCGCGCGTGTGGAGGCGCGTCGCTCGCCGGTGTCCGCGTCCCGGCTTGCGATTATGCGGGAATGGCTCGGCTCAGCGCCAAGGAGCGCGCGCAGCTTCCCGACAGCGCCTTCGCGTACATCGATTCACATGGGCGTCGTCGCCTGCCGATCCACGACGCGCCGCACGTCCGGAACGCCCTCGCTCGCTTCAGCCAGGTGGCGTTCGAGGACGAGGCGGCGCGGGACCGGGCGCGCAACCGGCTGCTGCGGGCGGCCAAGAGGCACGGCATCATGCCGATCGGCTTCATCAGCGCGCAGCTCCAGCCACAGCGGAGGCTGCCCAAGGGCCACGTCACCTTCCTCTTGACGGATCTCGAGGGCTCGACGGAGCTGCTGCACCGCCTCGGCGACGAATACGCCGCCATGCTCGCGGACGTCCGCCGCCTGGTGCGCGCCGCGGTCAGGCGTGCCGGTGGCTACGAGGTGTCCGCGCGCGGGGACGACCTCTTCGCGGTGTTCGAACGGGCGCCGGCCGCGGTCGAGGCGTCGCTGGCGATCCAGCGCGCGATGCGCGACCGCGCCTGGCCCGGAGGTAATGACGTCCGGCTCCGGATCGGCCTGCATCGGGGGCGCCCCGCGCTTACCGACACCGGGTACGTCGGACTCTCGGTCCACGCCGCCGCGCGGATCTGCTTCGCGGGACACGGCGGCCAGATCGTCATGTCCTCGGCCGTCCGGGCGGCGGTCCTCGAGTCGCTCCCGGAGGGCGTCAGCCTGAGGGGCCTCGGCGCCTGGCGCTTCCGCGGCCTGCCCGAGCCCGTGGATCTCTTCCAGATGGAGGCGGATGATCTGCCATCGGAGTTCCCGCCGCCCCGGTCGGCCGCGCCCGCCAAGCAGGCGGTCAACCGGTAGGCCGGCGCCGCACCGGACTGCCGCCGCCCGCAGTCAGGTGACGAATCGTTCCGGCTCGCGAGCGAACTCGCCCGCGCAGGCGAGCGTGCAGAAGAAATAGGCGGTGCCCTCGTGCATGAGCCGGCCGGGCGCGCGGTCGGGATCGACGGCCATCCGACAGACGGGATCGACCGGTAGCCGGCCCTGCACGGACTCGCTCTGGCGGACCGCCGCGAAGACCTCGACCGGTTCGCGAACGTTCCGCAGCACCTGGCGACCGCGCGACTCATAGAAGACGCCTTCAAGATCGGGGGCGAGCGCGGCGGTGCGCCCCGTGACCAGGACCTCGCCGCCGCTCGCGAGGCCGGAGACCCGCGCGGCGAGGTTGACCGTCGCTCCGAAGTAGTCGCCATCGCGCTCGAGGGCGGGGCCGTGATGGAGGCCGACGCGCACCGCCGGCGCCCCGTGTCCACGCATCAGCCCGTGGGTGAGGTTGAGCGCGAGCAGGATTGCCTCGCCCGGGTCGGGAACCCGCAGCATGAGGGCATCGCCGATCGTCTTCACGTGAGAGGCGCCGGCGGGCAGCTCGGCCCTGACCGCGTCGCAGAAGTCGGCGACGAGCGTTGCCGCCTGCTCGTCCCCGTGAGCCTCGGTCAGGGCGGTGAACCCCGCGATGTCGGCGAAGAGGAAGGTCGCGTGTGCGGCGGTCAAGGCACTTTCCCCTCGCTTCCGGGCACGCGGCTACTCGTCGACGATGAAGCTGAACATCATGCCGCTCTCATGATGCTCGGCGATGTGGCAGTGGGCCATCCAGTGACCGGGATTGGAGACGTCGAGCAGGATGTCGACCGTCTCACCCGTCCTCACCAGCACGGTGTCCTTCCACACGAGGTTGGGCTCCACGGCTCCGTCGCGGCTCAGCACCAAGAAGCGGCCCGCGCCGTGGACGTGGAACGGGTGGTGCATCGGATGGTCGCCGGCCATCTCGTTGACCAGGCGGATCTTTACCTGGTCGCCGACCCGGAAACGCCAGTCGATCGCTGCGTTCTCGGCGCCGGTCGCGCGGTCGACGATCTTCCAGCGCATGTTGGCTGGGGTCGTCATGCGGTTGATGTCCGCCATGTCGTCTTCCCACTCGATGCCACCGGCTGTCGAGTGGGCGTGAACCTCGTGGCCGTGGCCATCGCCGTGTCCCTCGTGCTCCGGCGCGTCGTGTCCGTGCTCGTGGCTCAGGTGCTCGTGGCGCTGCGATTCGTGCGCGTGGCCGTGACCGGCCTCAGCCACGCGATTCGCCGGCAGGAGCTTCATCCCGCACTCCGGGCAGTGGCCGGCCTCCTCGCTCACCACCTCGGGATGCATTGGGCATGAGTAGACGACAGGGCCGTGCCCCTCCGGCGCCGGCATGTCCATCTCGGCGATGAAGGCGAGGACCTTGTCGGGGTCGGCGTCGAAGTACCGGGCGATCCTTTCGCGCTCGGCGACCATGTCCGAGTTCGTGCGCAGCACCTCGAATTGCTCCTCGAGCGACGGCTCGGCGCGCTCGTCGCTCACGCGAATCGACGCTAGCGGATAGACGCGCGCAGGGGTATGGTGCTCGAGCGCCAGCTCGCCCGCCTGATCGAAGAGCACGTCCAGCACCACGCGCTCGGAGGGAGCCAGCACCACGTCGTGGACGAACTGCTCGTGCTCGACGTGTCCGCTGTCGCCGCCCACGAGCTTCATCCGGATCCCCGGTAGCGCCACCTTGAACACCCTCGTGTTGGCGGTGTTCGTCAGGTAGAAGCGCACGACCTCGCCCACCCGCGCGGACAACGCGAGATCCGTCTCACCGCTTACCAGCAGGACGTCGCCGAAGCGACCCATCGCCGAGTACGTCGTCTCGGCGCGGCTGAAGGGCGCCACCTTGCCCTCCTCGAGAAGGATGTCGTCGAGGGTGAGGACGACCTCGCGGTGGACCGGGGACCAGTAGTCGGGATCGGCCGGCTCGACGAGGATGTTTCCGTACAGGCCCATCTCTTGGCCGTAGTCCTCCCGGATATGAGGGTGGTACCAGTACACGCCGGGATCGGGAAACCGGACTCGGGCGCTGAACTTCTCACCCATCGACAGCGGGTGCTGTGTGTGGTGGGTGCCGTCGTAGCGGTTGTCGAGCCGCAGCCCGTGCCAGTGGACGGTGGCCTCCATGTCGCCCTGGTTCTCGATGTTGACGATGACCTCGGAGCCCTCCCTCACCTTGAGGATGGGTCCCGGGATCGAGCCGTTATAGGCGAGCATCCGCACCGTGGCTTCGCCGAGCCGCTTGGCCACCGGAGCGATGCGCAGGTCGAACTCGTCGCCGTCGGACAGCTCGACGAGCTGCGGCGGAAGCGCGTCCGGGAGGCCGGCGACGTCGGTCGGAAACTGATCTCGAATTGTGGTCATGTGGTGCTCCCTCTGATCTTGTGGGCGATGTACTCCGCGTCGTCCTTGACCCAGCCCAGCAGGGCGGAGCCCCGGGTGTGCTGCCAGGTCAAGCCGAGGAAGTAGAGCCCGGGCAACGCCGTAACACCGCGCTCGTGGACGAGGCGTCCGTTCTCATCGAACACCGGAAGGTCGATCCAGGAGTGATCGACTCGGAAGCCGGTCGCCCACACGGCGCTGCGGACATCGAGGTTTGTGCCGTCCGCGAACGTCACGGTGGAACCGTCGGCGTCCACGGTCCGCGGGTGCAAGTCGACACCATGCCGGCGGCGCAGGGTCCGCCGCGTCGAGCCGATCAGCGTGTCTCGGCCCGCCATGCGCCGGCCGATTCGCGACGTCCTTGTCTTGCGGATCAGGCCGGTGACGTCGAGGTACCAGAACAGGTCACGCCCAAGGATGCGCTGAGGCAGCGGCATCTGCCGCGACCCGATCGACAGGTGGACGTCGTGGAAGACCGCTAGCTCCGCGGCGATCTGGAACCCGGTGTTGCCGCCGCCGACGACCAGGACTGGGCCTTGGGGGATGCCGCGCGGCGAGCGGTAGGCACTGCTATGGAGCTGCACCACCGCCGTGTCGAGGCGTCCTGCGATCGCCGGCACGACCGGTATCTGGAACGGGCCAGTGGCGACCACCACCTGGTCGGCCTCGTACGTCCGGTCGTCCAGCTCCACCCGGTAACTGCCGTTGATCCTATTGAGGCGGCGCACGCGGCTGTCGAGCTCGACCGGGAGATCGAAGTGACGGGCGTAGTCCGTGAGGTACGCTGCGACGTCGTCGCGGCCCGGGTAGCTATCCGGGTCGCCGGGGAAGGGCAGGCCGGGAAGGCTGTTGTAGCGCACCGGCGTGAAGAGCTTGAGCGAGTCCCAGCGCTCGCGCCAGACCGCCGCCGGTTCAGCGGCCGCTTCGAGGACCGCGAAGTCGCGGCCCTGGCGAGCCAGGAAGTAGCCGATCGCGAGGCCGGCCTGGCCACCACCGACCACGACCACCTCACGGCGCCGACTCACGGTGTCATCCCTTGGGGACTGGCCACCGCGTCCGACGTCCGTCGTGTAACTGTCCTCGGTCCAACATGAGTTCCCCGACCGTAAGACGGGGCCCAGGAGCCCGCGCCAGACGGCGCAGAGGCACCGCCCGTCCCTAAAGAGATACCGCGCTCGCTGCCCGCTCGGACGGTAGTCGCCGTTCCGCTCAGCGTCTACAGGCATAGCGCGCACGGGACGTGGCCAGGTGTGCGCAACCTCACAGGACGCGATACCCC
>JACVRW010000177.1 GCA_014534235.1 Thermoleophilaceae bacterium
GCCCACGAGCGGGCACGCTCTTCCATCGGTTCGCTGAGCGAACCGAGCGCTTCTCCGGGTTCGATCGACTGGCCGACGGGTTGGCCGAGCGCGCGGATCGCGGCATGCGGCGAGCCGGCGTGAAGGACGTGCTGAGTGGGAGCTGGCTCGGCCATCCGCTGCACCCGCTGGCCACGGACGCCGTCATCGGGTCGTGGACCATGGCGGTGCTGCTCGATTTCCGCGAGGAGTCCGCCGACTCGGCCGATCGCCTGCTCGGAGTTGGGATCCTCGCCGCAATCCCGACCGCCGCCGCCGGCTTGTCGGACTGGGCCGACATGACCGACGAACGCACACGCCGGATGGGGGTTGTGCACGCCGCCAGCAACGTCGCGGCGCTATCCCTGAACGCGGCGTCGTACTTAGCTCGCAAGGCGGGGCGCCGGAAGCTTGGCCGCCGCCTGACCGTAGTCAGCGGGCTCCCACTCATGGTCGGCGGCTTCCTCGGCGCGCACATGGCGTACGCGCGCGGCGTCGGAGTAAGCCGGATCGTCTTCGATGAGTGGATCGAAGACTGGACCGCCGTGTCGGGACCGGCAGCGCTTGGGCCTGAGTGGAGCGAGGCTCGGGCTCGGGGTCTGGCGGTGCTCGCCAGACGCCCTCAAGGCGAGGCGGCTTCCGTGGTCTCGGGCACGTGCACTCACTGCGGCACGCGCTTGCGCCCGGACGCGGACGGCGAAGCGCTCCGCTGCCCCGACGACGGCAGCGTCTTCAGGGCAGCCGACGGAGCGGTTCTCCAAGGACCCGCCACCACCCCGGCTGCGCGCTTCGAGGTCCGGTCGGGCGCCGATCGGCTCGAGGTGCGCTCACCGCGGTGAGCGCATGGGCATACCCCCACGTTTGGCCGCGATCGCCTTCCGCGCCCGCGTGTGAGTTGATTGCGCGTCGTGTCCCCGGGCACAACGACAACGAAGGATTCCCCACCCATTGGAGTCATGGAAGCATCGGCCCGTCCAACTTATGCACGCGGCGACCGCGACGATCGCAGGTGGTCGCCCGCCCAGATCTTCTGCCTCGTCATAGGCGCCACCCTCGTACTGGTCGGTGTGCTCGGCTTTCTGGCCGAGTCCAAGTTCGACACCAGCGCGGGCGGAGACCCCGGCGCCCTCGACGGCGAGAACTTCATCATCTTCGAGGTCAACGGCTGGCACAACGTCGTCCACATCGCGTCCGGCCTGTTTCTGCTGGCGCTGATGCGACGCCATGACAGCGCGAGGCTCGCCGCGCTGGCCTTCGGCGCGATCTACGGCGTCGTCACGATCATCGGTCTGATCGACGGCCACGACGTGCTCGGCCTGTTCCCGGTGAACCCGGCCGACAACGTGCTGCACATCCTGCTCACCGTCGCAGCATTTGCCGCCGGCTTGGCGCCTGCCGGGGATCGCACCCGCGCGGCCACGCCGCGAGCCACCTAGGAGGACGAAGGTCTCGACGATCGAGGTCGACGCGCCGCTCACGACCATCTACAACGAGTGGACCGCCCAACGGCTCGGTGTGACGCACCGTACCGCGAGCGGCGACAGCGTCGGCCTCCTGGCGGAGGCGGCCGGCATGTCGCTCGGCGCGGTGTTGGCGGTACTGGCCGGCGTCCGTCGCGCTAAGGCATTCCACCCAGACGGTGTCGTGTACGAGGCCGCCCTGGAGATCGTCGGCGCTCCGGCGGCGCCGCGAGGCGCCGAGCTGCTCTCGAAGCCGGGCGACCACCGCGCGGTCGCCCGGTTCTCGCGGGCCGTCGGCGTCCCGCGCCCGATCCCGGATCTGCTCGGGCTGTCGATACGCCTGCCCGACGTCTACGGCGCCGGCCGGCACCAGGACTTCCTGCTCGTCACGTCCGCCGACTACCCGCTGCTGCACCACATCTTTCTACCGGCCGTTGACGTTCAGCAGCGCCCGTACACGTCGTCCCTTCCCTACCGCGCCGCGAGCGACCTCTTCCTCGTCGGCGCCCTCCCGCACCCCGACTCGCCGCGGCCTCCGGGCCGCGACGAGTTCGACCGCCTCCAAGCGGCGGCTTCAACCGGGCGTCTCTCATTCCGGTTCGCTGTCGCCTCGATGAACGGGCGATTCAGACCGGTCGGCAGGCTCCGTGTCGGCAGACGGCTCGGCCGGGAGCTCGACGCGCTCCGGTTCAATCCGTGGAACACCGGCGGCGGCATGAGGCCGGCGGGGTGGCTGAACGGCGCCCGCGATCGCGCATACAGGCTGTCTCAGGCGACGTGGCGGCGGACCAGGCGCGGCGGCGCGACGCTCCAGGACGCGGCCGACCGGCAGGTCGAGAGGCCCAGCCGCCCAACCACCACGGCGCCCTAGGCTGCTCTCGCGTTATGGGGGCCGACACGCTCGCAGCCGGACGCGCGTCGCTGGAGGCCCATGGTCAGCGAGCGGTGCTCGTGCCATACGGCGATAGCGACGGCCTCGCGGCCGGCGCGCTCCATGGGATGACCGCGCGCGGAGGCGTGCGGCACCTCGACACGCCGCGGGAGGGCGCCCCTGACGGATCGGACGCACCCGGCTCGCGTGCACGGGAGGCCTTCGAGGCGTTCGCCGCGACCCTGACCGCGCGCTCGCCGTGAGCAGGCACCGCCTCGGCTTCGCCGTCAAGGTGCTGGGCGACGGCGGCTTGCCGTCGCACGACACGCGGCGGTGGCGGTCCGGGCCCCACCTTCGTGTGTCGCTCGAGCGCCTGCGAGCGATCCTCGACCGCCTCGATGATCGCGACATTCGGATGTACCGGATGGCGACGGCGCTCGCCCCGTACGCGAGCCATCCCGACCTGCCTCAGTTCCATCGCCAAGTCGACGACTGCGGACAGGAGCTCGCCGATGTCGGGCGGCTGGCGGTGGCGCGAGGCATAAGGCTCTCGACGCACCCCGGCCAGTACACCGTGCTCAACTCCGCGGATCCCGCGGTACAGGCCGCGGCGATCGCGGAGCTCGAGGTGCAGGCCGCCCTGCTCGACGCCATGTGCCAGCCCCCGGAGGCTGTTGTCGTTCTTCACCTCGGCGGCTCTGCGGGGAGCCCCACGGCCGCGAGGGACCGCTTCCTCGAGGGCTTCGAGAGGCTCTCGGACCGAGCGCGAGCCCGTCTCGCCGTCGAGAACGACGACAGATCCTTCTCCCTGGTCGACGTGCTGTGGGTCGCGCGTCGTTGCGAGGTCCCGGTCGTATGGGACGTGCTCCATCACCGCTGCCTCGACCCGGCGCGGCTCGCCGACGACGAAGCGCTCCGGCTGGCGCTCGAGACCTGGCCGCCCGGGGTCATCCCGAAGATCCACTACTCGTCGCCGCGGCTCGACGTCGCAGAGCAGAAGCGTCGCGACAGGCGACGAGTCGCGCGTCGCCTCGTGCTTCCCCAGCTCCGCGCGCACGCAGACTTGATCGACCCGATCGGCTTCGAGAACTTCCTCCGCTTCACGAGCGCCGGCCGCGACTTCGACGTCATGCTGGAGGCCAAGGCGAAGGACTTGGCGCTCATCCGGCTACGCGAGCATCTGGCGGATCGCGGGTTTCGGATCGAAGCGGGGGCAATCAGCACCGCGGCGCGCGAGCGCGACCTCGGTGAACCGCGCTAGGTCGATGCAGGCTCGCGCGGCCGCTGGGTTCGCCCGCTTGCGGCGCCCTCATTCGCCTGCCTTCGTTCGGGCATCGGCCGCCTGAGGGCGTGGCGAAGCTCGACCGCCTTCCGCGCGACGGCGCGCGCCTGCGCGAGGAGCGGGATGGCCACGGCGGCAGTCGGGCGCATGCCGGCGCCGAGCTGTGCCGGAGCGGAGATGCTCTCGCGCGCTGGAACGCCGGCGCCGACCTGCGGGCGCTCCGTGCGTTGCCACAGCGAACCGGGATGCGGCGCCTGCTCGCCGCCGCTTCGGAGCCAGCGGTCGAATACGACGAGGAGCCGCTCGGCGACGCCCCGCCCGATCGCGAACGTCCTGTCGAGTAGGACCGTCGCACCGCCGAGGACGA
>JACVRW010000094.1 GCA_014534235.1 Thermoleophilaceae bacterium
CCGATCAGGCGCTCGCCCTGGAGCTCCCACATGATGTGGTAGAAGCCCTTGCCCTGCTGGCCGAGGAGTGCCTCCGGCGGCACGCGCACGTCCTGGAAGGCGAGCAGCGCGGTGTCGGAGGCGTGCATGCCGAGCTTCTCGAGCCGCTTCTCGCGGATCACACCGGGCAGGTCCATGTCGACCAGGAAGAGGCTGAACCCGTCGTATCCGGCGTCGGGGTCCGTCTTCGTGACGAGGACGATGTAGTCGGCCCGGTGCCCGTTCGTGATGAACGTCTTCGAGCCGCTGATGACCCACCCGTCCTCGTCGCGCACGGCGCGGGTCTTGATGCCGGCCACGTCGGAGCCCGCGTCGGGCTCGGATATCCCGAGGCAGGAGATCTTCTCGCCCCTGATCGACGGCACGAGGTAATCCTGCTTCTGCTGCTCGGTGCCGAAGGCGAGTATCGGCGGGGTGGCCATGTCGGTGTGCACGGCCACGCCCATCGCCAGCCCGCCGCACCGGGCGTGGGTCATCTCCTCCGCCAGCACCAAGTTGCAGGCGTAGTCCCCGCCCTGACCGCCGTACTCCTCCGGATAGGAGAGGCCGAGGAAGCCGAGCTCGCCCATGCGCCGGAAGACCCAGTCGGGGAACGTGGCCTCCTCCCACTCCTCGGCGTGGGGAGCGAGCTCCCTCAGCACGAACGAGCGGATCGACCCGCGGAGCTCGTCATGCTCCTCGGTGAAGATGAAATGCCGGCGCCGGGCCCCGTGGTCTGGCTTGGCGATCGTGTCTGCGGTGGCCATCCGCCCAAGCTAACCGACCCGCCGGCAAAAGTAAACAGTGGCACTTCCTACTTTCCGCTCCCCGCCGCAGGCCCGGCCGGGCGGCCGCGATACGGTGCCGCAACGAGCGAGTGCGAGTTGATGTCGTTGTGGTCGGCAGTGGTCCCGCCGGCGAGGTCTGCGCGGGGCGTCTGGGAAGGCTGGGCTCGAGGTGGCGATCGTCGAGCGGCGCCTGATCGGGGGCGCGTGCTGCTTCTATGCGTGCATGCCGTCGAAGGCCCTGTTCGCGTCGCTGTCCGCCGTGATCCGCAGCTAGTACCGCTCCTGAGAGAGCGGCCCGTTCGTGGTCATGATCCAGCTCCAGGTTGCGCTGCCATTCGTCGGCCACCTGGAGGTAGCGGTCGGCCAGCGCCGACTCGCGGTTCTGACCCGCGATGTCCGCGGCGGTCACGAGACGCGCGATCTGGCTCCCGGCTCCACCGCCGCCGGTCTCCGCCGGCTCGTTGGGGTAGGGGCGTGGATCGCATGCGTTCGACCTTGCGCGGCCATATGCAGCGCAAGGTCGAACGCATTGCGGCGCGCGACCGCCGCCCGGGCGCGGCGCCCGGGCGCCGCCACGGCGGCGGGGTCCGCCCTCCCCCGCCCCCTTGCCGCCGGCGCAACGAGCCGTCCGCCGCCGCTAGCCTCGAGACCCATGGACGTCGTCGTAGCGGGGGGCCACGGGAAGGTCGCGCTCCGGCTGCTCAGGCTGCTCGCCGACCGCGGTGATCGCGCCCGCGGCCTGATCCGCAACCCTGCTCATGCCGTCGACCTCGAGTCCGCCGGGGCGGAGCCGGTGGTGTGCGACCTGGAGCACGAGGACGACGTCGCTTCGTTCGTCGAGGACGCCGACGCCATGGTATTCGCCGCCGGCGCCGGACCGGGGAGCGGCCCGGCGCGCAAGCGGACGATGGACCTCGGCGGAGCCGTGAAGCTGATCGACGCGGCGCGGGCGACCGGCATCGCCCGGTACGTGATGGTGAGCTCGATCGGCGCCGGGCACCCCGAGCGGGCCTCGGACGCGATGCGCCCGTACGTCGAGGCCAAGACGGAGGCCGACGAACGCCTTGCGGAGAGCGGCCTCGACCACACGATCGTCCGCCCCGGGCGGCTGACCGACGACCCCGGGACCGGGCGCATCCGCGCGGGTCTCGAGATCGGCAGGGGCGAGATCAGCCGCGATGACGTGGCCGCCACTCTGCTCGCCGTGCTCGATGCCGACAACACGATCGGCAAGACGTTCGAGGTGCTCCGGGGCGACGCGCCCATCGAGGAGGCCGTGCGCGCCCTTTGAACGAGGAGCGCGCCGAGGAGGTCCGCAGGCGGGTCAGGTCCGTCCCCGCCGGCTTCGTCACCACCTACGGCGACCTGTGCCCGGCGGCGCCGCGGTTCGCCGGCGCGGTCCTCGCAAGCTGCGACGACCGGGAGGTGCCGTGGCAGCGGATCGTTCGCGCCGACGGCTCTCTCGCCAAGGGCGCCCGCCAGCGCCGTCTGCTCGAGTCGGAGGGCGTGCCCTTCAACGGCGAGCGGGTCGACATGCGTGCGGCCTGGGTTCCGGTCTGAGGCCGCCTCACGCGGTCCGCACGATCAGCACGTCGGAGCTGCTGCACCTCGACGTCGTCCGCGCCGAGCCGGGCCAGAGCGCTCTCGAGGGCCACGTCGGCCTGGAAGTCGGGGCACGTCGAGGCCGCGGCCGGCTGGGTTGGGGGCGACCGGCCCGCGGCCGCCTCGCGAAACCGTGACGACGTGTAGACGAGCGGAGGCCAGTCTGGTCAGCTCGACCGCACGGGCCATCGCGCGCTCAGCGGTGACCGAGCCATCGGTCGCGACGACGACCGTCGTGTACATCGCTCGTCCTTCGGACACGCGCGCGCTCGGGACCGTAGTAGAAATCGGGCGCGTGCCCTACGAGACGCTGCTGTACGAGGTTCGCGACGACGGGGTCGCGACCCTCACGCTCAACACCCCGGACAACCGCAACGCGCTGTCGAACCAGCTGCTTGGCGAGCTGATCGACGCCTTCGAGTCGGCGCGCGACGATCAGCGGGTGCGGTGCGCGGTGCTGACCTCGTCCCACGACAGGGTCTTCTCCGCCGGGGCCGCCCTCGACCAGTTCTCCGCCGACGAGCCGCTCGTGCACAAGCACTTCGGGACCGAGCGGTTTCCGCGGCTCTTCAGGACGATCATGCAGCTCGGCAAGCCCACGATCTGCGCCGCCAACGGTCACGTGCTGGCGGGCGCGCTCGGGGTCGCCCTGGCGTGCGACCTGATCGTGGCCAAGGAGGGCGCCATGTTCGGCACGCCGGAGATCAACGTGGGGGCGTTCCCCTTCATGATCATGGCGCTCATCTACCGGAACGTCCCGCGCAAGAAGACGAACGAGTTGCTCCTGCTCGGCGAGCGCATATCGGCGGAGGAGGCGCACCGGATCGGGATCGTGAACCGGGTCGTGGCGGCCGAGGAGTTCGCGGCCGCGGTCGACGACTGGGCCACGCGCCTCGCGGGAAAGTCGCCGGTGATCATGAGGCTGGGTAAGGACGCCATGTACCGGCAGCTCGACATGCCGTTCGAGGACGCGCTCGACTTCCTCCGCGGCCAGCTCTCGGTCGCCTTCACGACCGAGGACATCCAGGAGGGCGTGCGCGCCTTCTTCGAGAAGCGCGACCCGCAGTGGACGGGTCGCTGATGAACGTCTCTGTCGTACTGCTGCGCTGCCGCACCTCGGACCGCACGCCCGCCGCCGGCCGCGGGGCCGAGACCCTGGCGCCGCTCGTGGGAGCGGCGCTCGGCGTCGAGCCGCGCGTCATCGGCAGCGCGGGCGAGCCTCGTGCCGCCCGCTACGACGACGACCTCCGCGACTCGCGCGGCTGTCTGCTGGAGGCGGGCGGGCAGGTGGACGACGCCCTAAGCGGCGGCAAGCGGCCGCTGCTCTTGGGAGGCGACTGCTCGCTCTGCCTCACGACCCTAGCCGCCGCGCTCCGGCACCGTCCCGAGGCGCGGGTGCTCTGGCTCGACGGCCACGGCGACTACAACACGCCCGAGACGACCGAGAGCGGCTTCCTCGGCGGCATGTGCCTGGCGGGCGCGTGCGGCGAGTGGGACGCCGGGCTCGCTGAGCCGGTGCGACCTGAGCGGGTGGTGCTGGCGGGCGTGCGGAACCTGGACGACGGCGAGCGCCAGCTCCTCGAGCGCAGCCCGGCCACGGTGATCGGGGCGAGCGCTGTGGAGACGCTCGTGGCCGTCAAGAACGCCCTGGACGGCGCGCCCGCATTCGTTCATCTCGACCTGGACGTGATCGACCCCGAGCACTTCCCGGCGCAGTTCCCGGCCCCCGGCGGGCTGCACCCCGACAAGCTCTACGACCTGCTCGACTCGGTGACGGAGGACTGCGAGCTCGTGGGCCTCGAGGTCACCGCGTTCGAGGCGCCCGAGGACGAACGCGCCCGCCGCGTCGCGGCGGAGACGGCGATGCACGTGCTCGAGCCGCTCCTTGACGCCCTCTCGGGGGAGCGTCAAAGTAGGGAGTAGCACTTCCTACTCATGGCGGCGAGCGAACGCACCGCGGCGGACACCCTGGTCGCCCGCCCCCCGCTGCGCTCGCTCGTGGAGGATCTCCACGAGCGCCGGGAGCGGGCGAGGCTGGGCGGGGGCGAGGAGAAGATCGCGCAGCAGCACGAGCGCGGCAAGCTGACCGCGCGCGAGCGGCTCGTGCTCCTGATCGACGACGGTACCTTCACGGAGCTCGGCATCCATGCACGGCCGCACTTCTCGCAGCGGGCGATGGAGGGCCGCGAGGCCCCGGCGGACGGTGTGATCACCGGCTACGGGAAGGTCGACGGCCGCCTCGTCGGCGTGGCCGCCTACGACTTCACCGTGATGGCCGGCTCGATGGGGATGACCGGCGAGATGAAGGTCGCCCGGCTGCGCGAGCTCGCGTTAGGGAAGCGCATCCCGATGATCTGGCTGCTCGACTCCGCCGGCGCGCGCATCCAGGAGGCGGCCGGCTCGCTGTTCGCCGGCTCGGGCCACCTCTTTCGGGAAGAGGTCGTGATGAGCGGGGTCGTGCCGCAGATCGCGGCGCTGATGGGCCCGTGCGCGGCGGGCACGGCCTACATCCCCGGTCTGGCCGACTTCGTGCCGATGGTGAAGGGCCGTGGCTCGATGGCGCTCGCGGGGCCGCACCTGACGAAGGCCGTCACCGGCGAGGACGTGACCCAGGAGGAGCTCGGCGGCTCGCGGGTCCACACGCGCGTGTCCGGCGTGGGCGATCTCGAGCTCGCCTCCGACGAGGAGTGCATCCAGGCGATCAAGGACTACCTCTCCTACTTCCCCCAGAACTGCGAGGAGCCGCCGCCGCGCCGGGAGGCGAGCGACCCGCCGGACCGCATGGACGATGAGCTTCTCGACATCCTGCCCGACTCGCCACGCCACCCCTACGACATGTACGAGGTGATCCGGCGCATCGTCGACGACGGCGCGTGGTTCGACCTGAAGCCCAAATGGGCGCGCACGATCATCACCTGCCTCGCTCGCATGGGCGGGCGGCCGGTGGGCATCGTCGCGAACCAACCGAGGCATCTCGGCGGCATCCTCGAGAACGACTCGGCGGACAAGGCGGCGCGGTTCATCAACCTCTGCGACGCCTACGGGATCCCGCTGCTTTTCCTGATGGACGTGCCCGGGTTCATGGTCGGCACCCGGGTCGAGCACGCGGGCATCATCCGCCACGGGGCGAAGATGCTCTACGCGGTCTCACGGGCGACCGTCCCCAAGGTGACGGTGGTGATCCGCAAGGCCTACGGCGCCGGCTACTACGTGATGTGCGGCAAGGCGTACGAGCCGGACCTGATCGTGGCGTGGCCGAGCGCCGAGATCTCGGTCATGGGGCCCGAGGGCGCGGTCAACATCATCTTCCGCAAGAAGATCGAGGCCTCGGACGCCCCGGACGCCACCCGCGCGCAGATGGTCGAGGGCATCCGCCAGTCGATCGACCCGTACGTCGCCGCGGGCAACGCGATGATCGACGACATCATCGACCCGCGCGAGACCCGCCCGACCGTGATCCGCGCGCTCGAGATGGCGGAGACGAAGCGCGTCGAGCGACCGTACAAGAAGCACGGGGTGATGCCGGTCTGACCGGCCGGCCCAGATTTTTCGCCACGCCGGAGGAGTTCCGGGCCTGGCTCGAGCGGAATCACGAGTCAGCGTCCGAGCTCCTCGTGGGCTTCCACAAGAAGGGGTCGGGCAGGCCGAGCATCACCTGGCCCGAGGCAGTCGAGCAGGCGCTCTGCTTCGGTTGGATCGACGGCGTGCGCAGGAGGCTTGACGACGAGAGCTACACGATTCGCTTCACGCCCCGCAAGCCGAGCAGCACCTGGAGCCGCGTCAACCTCGAGAAGGTCGAGGAGCTGAAGCGGCGAGGGCTGATGCGGCCGGCCGGGCTGCGGGCGTACGAGCAGCGCCGCGAGGAGAAGACGGGGATCTACTCCTACGAGCAGCGCGAGGCCGCCGAGCTGCCCGCGGAGTACGAGGAGCGTCTGCGCGCGAACGCCGCGGCCTGGCAGTACTGGAGCGCGCGGCCGCCCTCATACCGCAAGGCCGCGACGTGGTGGATCGTCAGCGCCAAGCGCGAAGAGACCCGCGACCGCCGCCTGGCGCAGCTGCTCGAGCACTCGGAGAAGGGGCGCACCGTCCCGCCGCTCACGCCACCGAAGAGCAGGACGGCATGAGCCGCTTCGAGGACCCCTGCATCCTCACCTGCGCGATCTCGGGGGCGGTGGCGAACCGCGACCAGTGCCCGGCGATCCCCTACACGCCCGAGGAGTACGCGGCCGAGGCCGGGCGGGCGGTGGACGAGGGGTGCTCGGTGATCCACGTCCACGCCCGTGCGCCCGACGGCACGCCCTCCTTCGAGGTCGAGGACTTCCGGGCCATCACCGAGGCGATCCTCGGCGCCGTCGACGACGTCGTCGTCAACTACTCGACCGGCGCGGTCGGCGTCGCGGTGGAGAAGCGGATCGAGTACCTCCGCGAGCTACGCCCGGACGTGGCCGCGCTCAACATGAGCTCGATGAACTACGCGAAGTACTCGCGCAAGCGCAAGGAGTTCGTCTTCAAGGCCGTCTTCGAGAACTCCTTCGACACGATCGTGGAGTTCCTGACCGCGATGAACGACCTCGGCATCCGGCCCGAGCACGAGTGCTTCGAC
This sequence comes from Thermoleophilaceae bacterium, assembly GCA_014534235.1. Classification (GTDB taxonomy): domain Bacteria; phylum Actinomycetota; class Thermoleophilia; order Solirubrobacterales; family Thermoleophilaceae; genus JACVRW01. The sequence goes on from JACVRW010000094.1 coordinate 7,012, forward strand.
TCGGGGCACATCGCGAACCTCGACCCCCTGATCGACATGGGCCTGCTCTCAGAGCCCCTGCAGATCCAGTGCGTGATGGGCGTGACCGGCGGCATCCGGCCGACGCCGGCGAACCTGTTCCATATGGCCGGCCAGATCCCGGGCGGCGCGGACGGCCGGAACAACTGGGGCGTGATCGGGATCAGCCGCGACCAGTGGCGGCTGGTCGCGGCCGCGGCAGCGCTCGGCGGAAACGTCCGCGTGGGCCTCGAGGACAACTTCTACCTACCGGACGGCCGGATGGCGGGCTCGAACGGCGAGCTGGTCGCGCGTGCCCGGCGGATCGTGGAGGACACGGGCCGACGGGTGGCGAGCGTCGCGGAGGCCCGTGACCTGCTCGGAGCGCCGAGGCGGGTGACGGCGGCATGAGCGGCGCGCTCTCGGACGTGAAGGTCCTCGACCTCTCGCGGCTCCTGCCGGGGGGCTTTTGCTCGCTGCTGCTGGCGGACTTCGGGGCCGACGTCCTGAAGGTCGAGGACACCGGCATGGGTGACTACGTGCGCTGGTCTCTCCCGCGGTACGAGGGCGCCGACGAGTCGGCGGGATCGGCCCTGTTCCTTGCGCTCAACCGCGGCAAGCGGTCGATCCGGCTGAACCTGAAGGACGAGCGCGGGCGAGGGGTGCTGCTTCGGCTGGCCCGTGAGTACGACGTGCTGCTCGAGTCCTTCCGGCCGGGCGTGATGGATCGCCTCGGCGTCGGCTATGAGCGCCTACGTCGGGAGAACCCGGGCCTCGTGTACTGCGCGATCACGGGGTACGGGCGGGACGGCCCGTACACGGCTCGCTCGGGGCACGACATGAACTACCTCGCGCTGGGCGGGCTGCTCGGGCTCACCGGCGAGGGAGGTGGGCCGCCCGTGCAGAGCGCCGGCCAGATCGCGGACGTTGGCGGCGGGGCACTGATGGGGACATTCGGAATCCTCACTGCGCTGCGCGAGCGCGAGCGCTCCGGCGAGGGACAGTTCGTGGACGTCTCGATGTACGACGGCTCGCTGTCGTGGCTCGCGCTCGTGGCGGCGAAGTACCTCTGCGACCGGGACGTGCCTCGCCGGGGCGGGCTCGAGCTCGCCGGTGGGCTCATCTGCTACCGCCCGTACGCGTGCAAGGACGGGTGGGTGGCGCTCGGGGCGCTCGAGCCGAAGTTCTGGCAGGCGTGGTGTAGCGGCGTAGGCCGCGAGGACCTGGTCGAGCGACAGTTCGAGGCCCCTGGCTCGGACGCCCACGCCGAGGTGGAGCGCATCTTCCTCGAGCAGACCCGCGCCGAATGGGGCGAGTTCGCGTCACGCCACGACTGCTGCCTCGAGCCCGTGCTCGACCTGGACGAGGCCCTCGACTCGGAGCTCACCCGCACGCGCGAGATGGTCGTCGAGCTGGACCAGCCGGGCACGGACGGCGTCAGGCTGCTCGGCGTGCCGGTGAAGCTCTCCCGCACGCCGGGCGCGCCGGCGGGGCCCGGGCCGGCGCTCGGCGGGCACACGCGCGAGGTCCTGGCCGGGCTCGGTTACCGGGAGGACGAGATCGCGGCGCTGGAGGACGCCGGCGCGGTGGCGGGACCCGCGAGCGGAGCGCGCGGGAGCTTCCGGGCGTGAGCGTGCCGGCCTCAAGCGGAGCCGCGGCGACCGGCGGGGATGAGCGGGCCGACGGCCTGCTCAAGATGAAGGAGCTGGCCGAGGCCAGCGGGGTGAGCGCGGGCACGATCAAGCACTACCTGCGCGAGGGCCTCCTGCCCGAGCCCGTCAAGACCTCGCGCAACATGGCGTACTACCCGGCCGAGTTCGTCGGCCGCATCAGGCTGATCAAACAGCTCCAGGGGGAGCGCTTCATGCCGCTGAAGGTGATCAAGTCGATGCTCGACGACGACCCCGACAGGGCTCGAGCGCTGGTGGAGCTCGAGGACCGCATCCTCGAGCGGGCGCGCGCCGGCGAGCGCTCACGCGTGTCCGCAGCGGAGCTGCGCCGCCGCTACCGGGTGCCGCAGGAGGTGCTCGACCGGCTCGCGGAGCTCGAGGTGCTGACCCCGACGGGCCGCGGCTACGGGCCGCGCGACGTGGAGATCGTCGAGGCGGTAAGCCGCTTCCGCGCGGGCGGCTACGACGAGCGGATCGGATTCACCGTCTACGACACCCTGCGCTACAAGCGCGCTCTCGAGGGGCTCGTGAAGGAGGAGGTGCAGGTCCTCCTGGAGCGCCTGGCCGGCGAGATGGAGCCGGACCGAGCAGTCGAGCTGATCGCCGCCGGCGTCGACCCGCTCAACGACCTGATCGCCGCGCTGCACCAGAAGCTGCTCGTGGCGGAGCTGCGGCGGGTGCGAGCGGCGAGGGGCTGACGGCCCGGGCGGCTGCGGGAAACCGCCGGCGGCCGGGCCTATTGGCGCCCAACGCAGATCGCGTGGGCGCGGAGGTCTCAGGGCGCCCGCCGCGGGATCGGCTGCAAGTATCCGCGGCGTCCGACCACGGACACCGTGCGCCGCCACGAGTCGGCCGGCGCCGGCACGACCACGTAGTCCGGTCGCCGCACCCACACCGGCACGTACCGGGCGCGTCGCACGCGGGCGCCCTTCTCGTCCACGACCAGCTCCAGCAGCGCGATCACGCCGTCCTGCGAGGCGGTCGGGCAGCAGGCGCTCGACTGGTTCGACACCAGGTTGCCCTCGCCGAACACCACGATCTTCCCGTTGACCCGCCTGATCGGCTGCACGACGTGCGCGTGCTGACCGACGATCGCGGTCACGTAGCGCGAACGGGTGAGCCGGCGGGCCAGGGCGCGCTGCTGCGCCGAAGGTGAGTGCTGGTACTCGGCGCCCCAGTGGAGGTTCACGATCACGGCGTGGGCGCCAAGGCGGCGGGCGGAGCGGGCGTCGGCGAGGATGCGGTCGGCGCGGGCCCAGTTGACCGACCACGGGTGCGGCACGAACTGCCCGTTCGACACGGCGGTGTACGCGAGGAATGCGACCCGCACGCCGCCGACCTGGAGGATCGGGAAGGTCCGGCGATCCTCGGGGGACCGGCCGGTGCCGTCGAAGTGGACGCCCGCCCTCCGCAGTGCGCGGATCGTCGAGTTGATGCCGCTCTGCCCGGCGTCGAGGGAGTGGTTCGAGGCGGTGCTGCATGCGTCCCAGCCGGTGTCCCGTATCCCGCGCGCCAGGTCGGGTGGCGTTCGGAACACCGGGTAGCCGGTCGGCGGTCCGGGCACGAGGGGCGTCTCCACGTGGCAGAGCGCTAGGTCCGCCGCCTCGATCCAGCGGCGGACCGGCTGGAACATCGGCGCGAAGTCGTATCGCCGGCCGCCCCCGTTCGCGAGCGCCTGGGCGGCGACCGGAGTGTGGATCAGGAAGTCACCGCTGGCGGCGATCGTAAGGCGGGTCGCCTCCGCCGGCGCGGAGGAGGAAGGCGCAGCCGGCGGGGAGATTCCCGCGGCCGTCAGCGCCACTGCGGCCATCAGCCGGAGCACGCGGCGCAGGCTACCGCGCGCCGCGGTTACCAGATGGCGTCATGCCACTCCATCACCCCCTGTCCGGACTCGAGCGCGAGACCGCCGGGCAGCTCGCCTGCGAACGTGCCGAAGGGCTGCCGGTAGCGGCTGCGCACGAGCAGGAGGTTCGTGTCGTCCTCCCGAACGCTCCACGGCGTAAACCTGAGGCCACCCACACGAGAGAGGTCGGCCGCGAAGGGCTGTGGACCCACCTCGTGCGGCTCGCCGTCCACCCAGACCGTTCGTTCGCTCGCCTCCGGAGCGTCGTGCACGCCCTCGACCAGGTTCCACGCCACCCGCTCGCCTGTCGCCGCCCGGCCGAGACCGGCCGACCACCGCCAGCGCGTGTGACGCGCGTGGTACCCGGCCGAGTCGTCGACGAAGGCATCGTGGCCGGCGAGCGCCCACTCGCGACCCTCGAGCCACAGCCGCCCGCGGACCGCCACGCAGGCCTGCTTGCGGGTCCAGATCCACTGGCGCCCGTGCGGGGAGGCAACCTCCACGCCGGGGCCCTCGTCGAGCGAGAGCTCGAGCGCAAGCGCCTCCGATCGCACCCTGACCCCGCCGGGGGCGAGCCGCACGCCCGCGCGGCGGGAGCCCGTGTTTTCGCGAAGCGTCCCGTCCGGCAGCGCGACGGCGCACCACCGCCGGCGGAGCCCGGCCACGATGGCGTCCCCGACGCAGAGCATCACATCGGGTCGGTAGATGCCGACGTAGCGCCAGCGCTTCAGCGGTCGCCCGCCCCGCAACCAAGGCATGCGCCCCGGCGGCAGCGGGAGCTCAAGTGCTCGCACGGCCGGACCACGCAAGGGGAGGGAGCCCATGGGCGGAGTACACTGCCAGATTGACTGGTCAGTCAACCTGAGGGGGAAGGACCGTGCGCGCCGCGGCAGTTCAGCTCAGCTCGAACGAGGACAAGGACCGCAACCTGGAGGCGGCGGACCGCCTCACCCGAGAGGCCGCCGCGGAAGGGGCCGAGCTCGTCGTGCTGCCCGAGAAGTTCAACGTGCTCGGCACTCACGAGGACTACCTGCGCGGCGCCGAGACCCTGGAGGGACCCACGATCACGTGGGCCCGGGAGATCGCCCGCGCGCTAGACATCGATCTCGTCGCCGGGTCGATCCCGGAGCGGCGCGAGGGGCGGGAGAAGCTCTCGAACACGAGCGTCCACGTCGGCCCGGACGGGCAGATCAAGGCGGTCTACCGCAAGATCCACATGTTCGACGTCGAGGTCGGCGGTCAGCTCTACCGCGAGTCGGAGTCCGAGGAGCCGGGCGGCGAGATCGTCCTCTCGGAAACCGGCGGGGGCCTGCCCCTCGGCCTGACGATCTGCTACGAC
>JACVRW010000153.1 GCA_014534235.1 Thermoleophilaceae bacterium
CAACCAGATCGCGCTCTACCGGCGCGTGGTCCACCCCGAGCGCCCGGGCCTCTACTTCATCGGCCTCGTCCAGCCGCTCGGCGCGATCATGCCGATCGCCGAGCTCCAATCGGAGTGGATCGCCGACGTGCTCGGGGGCCGGGTCGCCCTTCCCGAGCCCGACGAGATGAGGAAGGTGATCGAGCACGAGCACCGCCGCATGCGCAAGCGCTACGTGGCCTCGAAGCGCCACACGATCCAGGTGGACTTCCACCCGTACATGAGGATGCTGCGCCGCGAGCGCGCGCGGAAGCGCGGGGTGCAACGGGCCCTGGCCGAGCGGTCGCACGAGCTCCGCTCGCCGACGCCGACGGGCTGATGACACGAACGGAGGAGAAGACTTGACGGAGACGACGACTCACGAGGCGGCCGCGACCGGGACCGACGGGCAGCCGGCCACGCGCCTCGAGGTCATGAATCCGGCCACGGGCGAGGTGATCGCGTTGGTGCGGGCGCTCTCGGTGGGCGAGGTGGCAGGCGTCGTCGCGCGGGCGCGGTGTGCCCAGCCCGGCTGGGAGGCGCTCGGCTTCGAGGGCCGGGCCGTGGTCCTGCGACGAGCGCAGAGGTGGGTGCTCGACAACGCGGAGCGGATCGCCCGGACGATCGTCTCCGAGACCGGCAAGGCGTACGAGGACGCGTTCCTTGCGGAGGTCGTCTACGCGGCCGGCGCCCTCGGCTTCTGGGCGACGAACGCGCCGAAGTACCTCGCCGACGAGAAGCTCCGGACGTCGAGTCCGTGGGTGCGCGGCCGCAAGCTCGTGCTCCGGTACGCGCCCGTCGGTGTGGTCGGCGTGATCGGTCCATGGAACTACCCCCTGAACAACTCCTTCGGCGACTGCATCCCTGCGCTCGCGGCCGGCAACGCCTGCGTGCTCAAGCCGGCGAGCCTCACGCCGCTCACCTCGCTCTTCATGACCGAGGGCCTCTGCCAGTGTGGCCTGCCGGAGGACGTGTTCACCGTCGCGCCGGGCGGGGGGGACGTGGGGGGCGAGCTGATCGACCACGTGGACTACGTGATGTTCACGGGCTCGACGGAGGTCGGCCGCAAGGTGATGGAGCGAGCGGCGCGGACGCTCACGCCGGTCGGTCTCGAGCTTGGCGGCAAGGACCCGATGCTCGTGCTAGCCGACGCGGACGTCGAGCGCGCGGCCAACGCTGCTGTCCACTACTCGATGCAGAACAGCGGCCAGACCTGCATCTCCGTGGAGCGGGCCTACGTCGAAGAGCCCGTCTACGACGAGTTCGTCTCGAGGGTCGAGGAGAAGATGCGCGCGCTGCGCCAGGGGCCGCCGGGCGGCCCGGGGACGATCGACGTCGGCGCCATCACCTCGCCCGCCCAGGTGGAGCTCGTGGACGAGCACGTGCGCGACGCGCTCGCGAAGGGGGCGCGGGTGCTGGTCGGGGGCCGGCGCGCTCCCGGGCCGGGGGACTTCTACGAGCCCACGCTGCTCGTGGACGTGGACCACTCGATGGAATGCATGACCGAGGAGACGTTCGGGCCCACGCTCCCCGTTATGAGGGTCCGCGACGCGGACGAGGCGGTGCGGCTGGCCAACGACTCCCCGTACGGGCTGCAGGCCTCGGTCTGGACAAAGGACTTGGCCAAGGGCGAGCACCTGGCGCGGATGATCGAGGCCGGCGTGGTCACGGTCAACGACGCCCAGGTGAACTACGTAACGCTCGAGCTCCCGATGGGCGGCTGGAAGGCGTCGGGGCTCGGCTCGCGCCACGGCGCCGACGGCATCCGCAAGTACACGAAGACCCAGGCGCTGCTCGTCACCCGCTTCGCGCCGAAGCGCGACCTCCACATGGTCCCCTACCGGGAGCGCACCACGCGGCTGATCGCGCGGTTGCTGCGGCTCGTGTACGGGCGGCACCGGCGCCGCTACGGATAGAGGTCACCCTCCTCGCCGACGACGAAGATCGCGCTCACCGGGCAGTTGCCCGCGGCAGTCAGGATGTCGTCCACCGACGCGCCGTCGGGATCGACGACCACGGCCTTGTCCTCGGAGTCCAGCTGGAACACGTCGGGCACCGTGTCCACGCAGTCGCCGGAGCCGATGCAGAGGCTCCGGTCCACCGTGACCTGGATCCGGTTCTCCGGCGAGAGCTCCGGCATCAACCGCGGCGGCGGAGCACGACCAGCGCGATGATCGCGAGCACGACCAGCGCCGCCAGGGCGCGGGGGACCGCCGCACGCAGGGTCTGGCTCGGCCGCACCGGCGCGTCAGGCGCGGGCATCGCGAACTCCTCCGCGGCCAGCACGTCGTGCGGCTGCTCGATGCCGGTCGGATCGGCCGGATAGCGCTCGTCGCGCGTCCCGATCCCGAACTCCTCGGCGGCCAGCACGTCGTGCGGCTCCTCGATCCCGCTTGGATCCGGGGGCACCCGCGGCTCTTGCTCGTCCATCCTCCGTATCGTTCCAGATCCCGTCGCTTCGCTCGGGGATCTCTGATTACTTGAGACTGAACATGGACCAGGCCACGCGCACGGAGCTCGAGGCGGCCGCCTTCCGGCGCCTCGTGGATCACCTTCGCGAGCGTACCGACGTACAGAACCTCGACCTGATGGAGCTGGCCGGCTTCTGCAGGAACTGCCTGGCCCGCTGGTACCGCGAGGCGGCCGAAGAGCGGGGCATCGACCTGGACGACCCCACGGCCCGCGAGATCGTCTACGGGATGCCGTATCCGGAGTGGAAGTCCAGGTACCAGAACGAGCCCACGGCGGGCTGAGCGCGCGCCGCGCCCTGGCCCGGACGACCGCGGCCGCGCTCGTGGCATGCGGCCTCGCGGTCACGGCCTGCGGAAGGTCCGAGCCGGCGCTCGAGCCGGCCGCCGAGCGCCCGGTGAAGGCGGCGGCCGAGGCTACTGCGCCGGAGGAGGTCGTGCTGACCCCGGACGCCGCCCGGCGGGCACGCGCCAGGATGCAGCGCCAGGGTCGGGAGGCCCACCGCTCGCGGGCCCAGGTGGTGGAGCTGCGCGGCGCAGGCGAGGAACCGGCAGCCGCGCCGGGGGCGGCCGACGCGCCCAGTCCAGGCGCGCCCACCGACGCCGAAGTGCGCGCCGAGCTCCGCGAGGCGCGCGCGGCGCTCAGCAACTTCAAGCAGCACCTCGACACGACGGCCTACCTCCAGACCGGTCCGCGGGCACGCGTCCTGCCGAACGGCTTCGCGGTCGCGCCGGAGAACGCCCCCGACGTCGTCAAGCGCGTGATCCTGGCCGCCAACGAGATTGCGCGGTTCCCGTACAAGTGGGGCGGGGGCCACGGCGCCTGGCGGGACGACGGATACGACTGCTCAGGATCCGTCTCCTTCGCCCTCGCGGGCGCGGGACTGTTGGATCGCCCGCTTACCTCGAGCGGGTTCCTGAGCTACGGCGCTCCGGGCGAGGGGCGGTGGATCACGATCTACACCAATCCGGGTCACGTCTTCATGGTCGTGGCCGGGCTGCGGTTCGACACGAGTGGCCGCGGCCGGGCGGGCACCCGCTGGCAAGAGGCGCCGCGCGCGATCAGCGGTTTCGCCGTGCGTCACGTCCCGGGGTTGTAGGCGCTTCTCGGCCGCGGCGCCGAGCTCCGGCGCCGGCTCACCTGCCCGCGCGCTCACGGCGTGTAGGGCGGCGCCACCCCCCAGTCGTAGAGCGTCGGATCGGGACGCTCATTCGAGCTCCACGGGGACGAGCTGGAGGTCGAGCGTGCGGCCGGCGCGCAGGAGGCGGACGGTCACGGGCGACCCGATCAGCTCCGCCACCATCAGGCGCTGGAGGTCCTCGACGCGGCCCGTCGGCGTGCCGTTCACCGCGAGGATCAGGTCCTCGGGGCGGATGCCGGCGCGGTCGGCCGGGCTGCCCGGCACGACCTCGACCACCTCTATGGCGCTCGTTGGACCTCCTCCGAAGCGTGCCTGCGGCGGCACGGGGCGCGGGCCACCGGCGATGCCGAGATAGGCGCGCCGCACCCGGCCCTCGGCCATCAAGGCCGCCATCACCCGCTGGGTCGCCTCGTTGATCGGAACCGCCAACCCCAAACCGACGCCGGCCACCGCGGTGTTGATTCCGACCACTCGTCCTCGGCTGTCGGCGAGCGCGCCGCCGGAGCTGCCCGGGTTGAGGGCGGCGTCCGTCTGGATCACGTTGTCGATGATCCTCGCCGTCCGCCGCGAGCGCGCAGGAAGCGACCGCCCCAGCGCCGAGACGACGCCGGCGGTCACCGAGCCGCCCAGTCCGTGCGGATTTCCAATCGCCACCACGAGCTGCCCGACGCGCAGGCGCTCGGCGTCGCCGAGCTCCGCCGGAACGACCTCGCCCGCAGTTCGGAGGACTGCAAGGTCCGAGAGCGGGTCGCGGCCGATGACCTCGAAGCGCTCTGCGCGTCCGTCCGTGAAGGTCGCCCGACCGCGACTCGTCGAGCGGCCGACTACATGGGCGGAGGTGAGCAGGAATCCGTCGGGGGTGAGCGCCACCGCGCTCCCTGCGCCGGCGGGAACGTCTCCACCGGGTCTACGCTGCGTCACCCGCAGGCTGGCCACGGACGGGGTCAGCCGCTCCGCGACCGCGACGACGGCACGCGAGTAGGCATCAAGGGCTTCCGCGTCGGCGCGGTCGACGGGCCTCGGGAACTCGGCCACGGGGCTCACCGAACCGGCTCCTTCGCCGCCCCGAAAGTGACCGTGATCGCCCGTTCCTCGGTGCCGCGGACGATCGTGAGCTCGAGGTCGCCGCCGGCCGCGGGGACGGCGTCGAGCGCCGTGTAGAGGGCGTCGGCGCCGTCGATCTCGATTCCGCCGGCGGCGACTATCAGGTCCCCGCGCTCGATGCCGGCCCTGGACGCCGGCCCAGCCTCGTCGACGGCGCGCACGAGCAGACCGTCGCGCTCGGGTAGGCCAACCGCCCGGCGCAGCCGGCGCGCCACCCGCGGCGGCGCCACCGCCACGCCGAGGCGGTGCGGCGCCGGTGCCTCGCCGCGCGCGAGCAAGGTGACCCGCTCCTTCACCGCGGCGGTCGCGGGGACCGCCAGGATCAAGCCGCCGTCGAGGCGAATGCTGTTCAGGCCCAGCAGAGTCCCCTCCGCGTCGACGAGCGGGCCGCCGGAGGACCCGCGCGGGAGGGGGGCGGTGTGCTCGACGGCGCCCCGGATGCGTCGACCGCGTGGCCCGCGGAAGCTGCGGGCCTCGGCGGACACGAAGCCAAGCGTCGCGCGCAGGCCGCGGCCGCCAGGGTCCGCGAGCGCGATGACGGGTGTGCCGATGCCGGGCGCGCCATCCGAGTCCCACGCGACGGCGGGGGCGTCGCCGGTGTCGCCCGAGAGCACGGCCAAATCGAGGTCCCGATCGACCCCCGCGACCTCTCCCGCCGCCTGCCTGCCGTCCGCGAAGGTGACGGTGACCTCGTCGCGGCGGACGTTGTGGGCACTCGTCAGGACCTGCCCGTCGGCGATCACCACCCCGGAGCCGACCCCCCAGCCGTGCCCCAGCCCGACGACTGACGGACCGACCCGTGCGGCGGCGCGGGCGATGAAAGTCTGCAATTCCGATACTCCGGCCATGGGAACCTCCATAGTTACTTGCAAATTGCAAGTCACTGTACCGGATCGCGTCGCGCACGGCGCCGGCATGCGTGGCGCCGTCGGGCGCCGTCGCCCGAGCGCCCCGCGTACCATCGCTCCATGGCCGAATCCGTTCCCTCGCCGCTCGCGGCGGCGCTCGACACCGTCGGCGACCGCTGGACGCTGCTGATCGTCGAAGCGCTGCTCGACGGTCCCCGGCGCTTCGGCGACCTCCAGACGGAGGTGCCGGGCATCGCGCCGAACGTGCTGGCACAGCGACTCCGCCGCCTCGGGGGCGAGGGCCTCTTGCTCGCCCAGCCCTACTCCGAGCGTCCCCAGCGCTTCGTCTATGAGTTGACCTCGTCGGGGCACGAGCTCGCCGGTGCCTTGCGGCTGCTGGCGGACTGGGGCGCCCGGCACCGCGAGAGCGGAGAGGGGCCGAGGCACGAGGCCTGCGGGACGCCGGTGGAGGCGCGCTGGTGGTGCCCGACCTGCGAGCGAGCCGTGGACGAGGACGAGGCCGCCGACGTGCACTTCGCTTGAGCTCGCCGCCCGTCGTACGCACGGGTGCGGGCGAGCGCGCGCTGACGGAGCCGCCCCTGCTACCTTCGCCCCTCTTGGACGACCAGCGCACACGTGTTCTCGAGACCACACCGGCGCCTCGGCGAGAGCCGCGGCGCCCCCCGCGACGGGAGCCGGACTCGGTCTACCAGCGCCGGAGGCTGGTCGCCGCCGGCGTGCTCGGCGTGGTGATCCTCCTCATCGTCGTGTTGATCGCCAGCGCGGGCGGGTCGGACGAGCAGCCCTCTCGCTCGCCCGCCGAGCTGGGCGTGCCGACGACGCCGAGAGGCGCCGACGCGCGTCCCGAAACGGAGCGCTCCGGAAGGG
>JACVRW010000017.1 GCA_014534235.1 Thermoleophilaceae bacterium
ACCTCTTCCGGGGGGAAAACGGCGCGGGCGACCCGCGCGCTTCCTGTCGCTCAACCCCTCGAGGCGCTGCTCGTGAAAGCGTCTTCGCCAGCGCCCCACCACCTCGGGGCGCAGGTCGAGCCGACGGGCGATCTCGACGTTGTCGAGACCATCCGCCGCGAGGAGGACGAGCTTCGCCCGCTGCACCTCCCGGTGCGGCCGCGAGTAGCACGCCGCCCGCTGCTCAAGCTCCGCACGCTCCTCCTCGCTCAACTGGATCCGCTAGCGGCTCTTGCCCGGCATCACCGCGACAGTTCGGCCCGGTTGTCATAACTCCTTCAAGCCGGACCGAACTTTCGGCGGGGACCACTAAGCGTCGCCTTGACGCCCTTGTGGCGCCGCCGGTCCATGAGCGGCCAAGCTAGCACCGTGAAGTCCTTGGGAACCGCCGAGCGCGTGCCCGGCACGCGCGCGCTGCTCGGGGAGGGGCCTCGCTGGGACGTCGAGGCCGGACGGCTCCTGTGGGTCGACATCGACGGCGGCGTCCTCCATGCCGGCGACCGCACGATCGAGGCCGGGGCGAAGGTTTGCGCCGTCGCGCCCTGGGAGGGCGACACAGTGCTGGTCGCGCTCGCCGACGCGCTCGCGGGCGTGGACGTGAGTACGGGGTCGGTGCGCCGCCTGGCCGACATCCCGCACGGGCGCGCCGGGATGCGGTGCAACGACGCCGCGTGCGACCCTGCCGGGCGCTTCTTCGTCGGCACGATGGCGGAGGACGAGACGCCGGGCGCAGGGGCGCTCTACCGCTACGACCCCGACGGTTCGCTCCGCACGCTGCTGACGGACATCACGCTGTCCAACGGCCTGGGATGGGATCCGTCCGGGCGCCTCATGTACTACATCGACTCCCCCACGCAGCGCGTGGACGTGCTCGACTTCGACGCCGCCTCGGGGACGATCTCGAACCGGCGGCCGTTCGCCGCGATCCCCGAGAGCGACGGCATCCCCGACGGCCTGGCCGTGGACGACGACGGCGGCGTCTGGGTGGCGCTTCACGGCGGCGGCGAGGTTCGCCGCTTCGCGGCGGACGGCAGCCTCGCTGCACGTGTCGCGGTGCCCGCCGCCAAGGTGACCGCGTGCTGCTTCGCCGGCCGCCGCCTGTTCGTGACCACGCGGGGCGGCCTGTTCGCGCTCGACGTCCCGTACTCCGGGCCTCCGGCGCAGCCGTTCGGACGGCCGCGCGTTACGGCCTGAGCACCGCTCCCTCGGAGGCGGAGGCGACACACGCCCGGTACCGGGCGAAGACGCCCGATTCGCACGGCGCCCGCCGCGGAGTGCAGGCGGCGAGCCGCTCGGCGATCTCGCCGTCCGCCAGAGCGACGTCGAGCGAGCCGGCCTCGACGTCCACGGTAACGGCGTCTCCGTCCCGCAGCGCGGCGAGCGGCGGGCCGCCTCGGACGCTACGTGGCCCACCATCAGCCCGCGGGTCGCGCCCGAGAAGCGGCCGTCGGTGACGAGCGCGACCGACTCACCGAGGCCCGCGCCCACGACCGACGAGGTGACACTCAGCATCTCGCGCATGCCGGGTCCGCCCGCCGGGCCCTCGCAGCGGATCACCAGCACGTCGCCCGCGAACACTCTCCCGAACCGCACCGCCTCGGCACAGGCCTCCTCGGAGTCGAACACCCGCGCCGGGCCCGTCTGCCTGGTCCGCTCGGTGCCGACGAGCTTACGACGCTGCCGTCCTGGGCGAGGTTGCCCCGGAGCACGAACAGCCGGCCGGTCGGCGCGAAGGGCTGCGCCGCCGTGGACACAACCTCGCCGTCCGGTCGGGCGCGTGCGCCGTAGCCTGGGCGAGCGTGCCGCCGCCGACAGCCGGGGCGTCCCCGTCCAGGCAGCCGGCGCGGATCAGCTCAGCGGTGACCGCGGCCGTGCCGCTACGCGGTGGAGGTCCTCGGCCACCCAACGACCGGGACGGCGCGAGGCTCGCGATCACCGGTGTCCGCGCGCCCACTGCGATCAGCTCATGGAGGGTCAGCGTGACGTCCGCGTCGTGTGCGATCGCGAGCATGCAGCAGGGCGTTGCTCGATCCCCCGGTCGCCGTGACGCCGGCCATGGCATTGAGCAGCGCGCGCCGGTCAAGGAACGCGCGCGCCGGCGGGCCCTTGCCGGCGAGGGAGGCGGCGAGCCGGCCGGCGCGCTCGGCGGCCGCCGCCTTCTCCACTCCCGCCTCCGCCGGAATGAGACCGTCCCCGATCACGGCGATCCCAACGCAGTCGAGCGCGACCGCCATGGTATTGGCGGTGAACTGTCCGGCGCAGGTGCCCGGTCCCGGGCAGGCGTGTCGCTCGAGCTCGTCGAGCTCCTCGCGCGAAGCGGCGCCCCGCTCGACCGCGCCGACCGCCTCCCATACCTGCTGGACGGTCACGACGTCGCCGCGCCATCGCCCGGCCCGCATCGGCCCGCCGTAGAGCACGACCGCGGGCTTGTTCACCCGTGCGAGCGCCATCAGGGCGGCGGGCACGGTCTTGTCGCAGCCGACGAGGCACAGCACCGCGTCGAAGTCGTGCGCCCTGCACCATCAACTCGATCGAGTCGGCGATGACCTCTCGTGAAACCAGCGAGGCGCGCATGCCCAGGGTGCCCTGCGCCTGGTTGTCGGACACCGGGATCGTGTTGAACGGGAGCGCCACGCCGCCCGCCTCCTCCACCGCCCACGCCGCGCGATCGGCCAGGTCGCGCAGGCCGAGGTTGCACGGCATCGTTCCGGTCCAGGTGGACGCGATGCCCACGATCGGCCCGTCGAGCCGCGCGGGGTCGATGCCCATCGCGCGGAAGTGCGCTCGGGCACCGGCCCGTTCGGGACCGTCGCGCAGGACCCGGCGGGCCCGCCTGCGCCTCTCCTCGTCCACGGTGCGGGGAGGTTAGCCGCGCCCCGGGGCCGCCGGTTACCCCTCGTGGAGGGGGAGCGTGGCCTCGCGCGTGGCCCGGATCCGCTCCAGCGTCTCGAGGTCGCGCTCGGGCGGGGGCTCGATCGTGATCCCGTGGCGAGTGTCCCAGCGCCGCGCGACCTCCTCCGGCGGGTCGCCCGCCAGGCAGGCCGCCGCCTGGGCGGCGGCGCCCAACGCCACCAGCTCATCCGCGTCCGGCACCTCGACGGGCCGCCCCGAGAGCCGCGCCACGGTGCGCTGCCAGACGCGACCGCGGGCGCCGCCCCCGACCAGCAGAATCGGGGCGTCGGGGTCGAGCCCGGATCCCTGGTCTGCGAGCAGGTCGAGCGCCTCGATCAGCGAGGCGGCCGCCCCCTCGTAGGCGGCGAGGAGGATCTCCTCGCGGGTGGTGGCGTGCCGCAGCCCGGCGATCATGCCCGCCGCGCGCGGCAGGTTGGGTGTGCGCTCGCCGTCGAGGTACGGGAGCACAACGGCCGTGGTCCGCTCGGCGGCGCGCTCGCGGTCGACGCCGAGCCACGCGGCCACGCGGTCGACGGCCAGCGTCGCGTTCAGCGTCGCGGTCAGCGGCAGGAAACGGCCGCTCGCGTCGGCGAAGCCGGCCACCGTGCCGCTCGGGTCCACGGCGCGCTCCTCCATCACCGCGTAGGCGGTTCCGGAGGTCCCCAGGCTCACGACGGGCTCGCCGGGGCGTGCGCCGAGACCGAGCGCGGCTCCCATGTTGTCCCCGGTCCCAGGGCCGACGAGCGCGCCCGCGCGCAGGCCGAGGGCGCGAGCGGCCGCCGGAGTGACGTCGCCGGCGGCGTCGCGCGGGCCGAGCACCTCCGGCAGCAACCCTCGGTCGAGGCGGATCAAGTCGAGCACCTCGTCGACGTAGCGCTCGTCGCGCGTCGACCACCAGGCCGTCCCGGATGCGTCGCCGCGGTCGGTCGCACCCCGATCGCATAGGCGCTCCGTGAGGAAGTCGTGCGGCAGCCGCACGGCCTCCGCGGCGGCGGCCCGGTCCGGCTCGTGGCGGCGCAGCCAGGCCCAGCGCGTGGCCGTGAAGGACGGGACTGGCACGAGCCCCACCCGCTCGGCCCAGGCCGCGCCGCCTCCGAGCGCCTCCGTCAGCTCGCGCGCCTCCGCCTCCGAGCGCGTGTCGTTCCAGAGGATCGCCGGTCGAAGTGGGCGCCCGCGGCGGTCGAGGGTCACGAGCCCATGCTGCTGGCCGGCGATGGAGATCGCATCCACCCCCCCGCCGCGGTCGCACTCGGCGAGCGCGAGGCGCAGGGCCTCCCACCAGACCTCCGGATCGGTCTGCCGCGCCCCGCCGGCGCCGGTGACCTCGTGCAGCGCGCGCCCGGCCGCGACGACCTCCCCGTCCTCGGTGTCGACGATCAGCACCTTCGTCGCCTGGGTGGAGGTGTCGACGCCCGCAACCAGCATCGGCGAAGCGTTGCACGGCACCACCGCCGTCGCGCCGGAGCGGAGCCGGCGGCGCCGCAGGCGCCGCCGATTCCGCTATGGCTACGACGCATGGCTACGACGCTGTCGCCGCGCGCGGGGGGTCGAACTCGGCGGGCTCTCGGACGCAAGGTCGCGGGGACCCGCGCCCCACGCCGCTGCGACACTGGGCAGCGTGGGCGCGCTCCGCTTCGGCCCGTCGTACCTGCCCTCCCGCGAGTCGCCCGAGGAGGCCGTCGAGCTCCTGGTTGCTCGTGGCTACAGCGCCTGCGAGATCGACTTCGAGGGCCGGTTCTGGATGGACTGGGGCTTCGCGGAGCGTCTCGGGGAGCTGGCGCGCGACGCGGGCATCGTGCTGTCCGTCCATGCGCCGCTGTTTGCGATCGTCGGCCGGCCGGAGAAGGACAAGAAGCACCGGATGGCGGTGGGAATGCTCGATCACACGGCCGGGATCGCCGCGGCGTGTGGCGCGGAGCTCGTGGTGGTCCACCCGGGGTACCTGTTCGGGCGCGAGCGCAAGGAGGCCGTCGACTCCGTCGTCGAGCAGCTCGCCGAGGTCCGGGAGCGCCTCGAGGGCAAGGGACGCGGAGTGCCCTTCGGGGTGGAGGTAATGGGTCGGGTGAACGAGCTCGGCACGCTCGACGACGTGCGCGCCATCGCCGCCCGCCTCGACTGGGTCCGGCCGGTCCTCGACTTCGCCCATCTCCACGCGGTCACGGACGGCGGCTTCACCGACGTAGAGCCGTTCGCCGCGGCGCTGGCGGCCGCGGACTCCACGATCCCGCCGGGCGCGCCGTTCCACATCCACTTCTCGGACATCAGCTACGCGAACCGAAACGAGAAGTCGCATCTGCGCTACGGGGAGGGCACGCTGCGCGCCGATCCGCTCCGCGAGGCGCTCTTCCGCTTCGAGCGGCCCGCCACGGTGATCGGCGAGTCTCCGGACGAGGAGTCGAACCAGGCGATCCGGGCGGCCCTGGGGTAGCTTGCCGGCGATGCGGGTCGCGGGCTGTCGAGGCAGACGTCGGCCGGCTCGTGCACCGGAGCTCGCCGCCGCGTAGCCCAGGCCCCGCCGAAGCTCGGCGGGGCGCGGCTAGGCCAGGGCCGTCCGCTCCCGGTTCGAGCTGCGCTCGCGGCTCAGGCTCAGGAAGAAGATCCGGAAGCGGCCGATCCCGATCTCGTCGCCGTCCTCGAGCTCGGCCAGCTCGACGCGCTCGCCGTTCTTGAACACGCCGTTCAGGCTCCGGTCGTCCAGGATGCGCGCCCCGCGTTCGTCGCGGTACACGAGCGCGTGCCGGCGCGACACCGTGGGGTCGTCGAAGCGCACATGGGCCGACAGGCTGCGCCCGACGCGCGTCCAGCCGTCCTGGAGCGGCACCACGCGGACTCGGTCGTCGTCGGCGAACGCGAGGTAGTCACCCTTACGGACGAGCGCCTCGCGCGCCTCGTCGAGCCAGGGCGGAGGGCCCTCCACCTCGTAGCGGTCTGGCCGCTGCAGCATCTCCGCGAAAAGCGACGAGCGGCGGAACCGGCTCCCGCCACACTCCGGGCATGAGGGGACCTCATCCAGCTCGTGAAGTGCGATGGCGAAGCCGCAAGAATCGCAGCGAAAAGAGCCGGCCCCTGCCAGGGTTCCGGCGCTGAAGGCTTCCATCGAGTCTTTCTCTCCTCGGGGCGGGGTAGGGGGATCGTACAGGGGCCCGGCGGGGCGCCAAGTGCGATCATCGCTATTTGCGGGGTTTTTGGCGTCGAGGGACAAACGAGCAGGCACCTTTTCGACATCTCGTAGCGGTGCGCAGGATCGCCGGGGGACGCCGCGAATCCCTAAGGGATGCCAGAGCTCGCTGCCATGCTCCTCCATCACAGCCTGCACGCCGCCGCGCCCGGCGACCGCTGCGCCGGGTGCCGGCGTACGCCGCTGCCGGGCGAGCGCATGCACGAGATCGAGTCGGGACGCAAGCTCTGCGACCTCTGCTTCGCGGCCCTTCCGAAGGAGCGCCGGCTCGCCGTGCGGACGGAGCGGGTGCACGTGAGCGAGCGGCGGCTGCTGGTCGCGCGAAAGGCCGCGTAAGTAGTGCCGCATACAATCCCGGCGCCATGCGCCAGGTCACCGTGTCCACGGTTATATCGGCCCCTCGCGAGGAGGTCTTCGACTTCGTCTGCGACCTCGCCGGCAGGCCCGCCTACACGGACCACTACCTGGAGGACTACCGGCTCGCGCGCGCCAACCCCGTCGGCGAGGGCGCGGCGGCGCGCTTCAGGCTGAACGCGCCCCTGGCCAAGGAGTACGCGGAGCTCCGGATCACGGAGGTGGACCGGCCGCGCCGCATCGTCGAGGAGCTCCGGGTCGGCCGCCGCGGCCGGAACCGCTCGCTTGCCGTGTACGACTTCACCCCCGAGGGAGGCGGCGTTACGCGCGTCGAGCTGACCACCTACAGCGAGCCGGCCACGATCGTGGACCGCCTGAAGGAGATCGGCGCCGTCGGCTGGCTGCGTCGCCAGACGAAGAAGTCGCTCGAGCGGCTGCGGATGATCTTCGAGGAGCCTCCGAAGGAGCCGCTCAAGCGGGCGACGATCGCCGGCTACGACCCGGGAAAGGCACCGCGGTTCGGCGCGCCGGCCGGCATGGACCCCGCGCGCGCCCCCCCGCATGAGCACTCCCCACAGCACTAGACTGCGGCGGCCGATGCCCGATCTCCTCCGCCCACTGGCTCTGGCCGCCTGCGTGGTCGTCCTCTCGGCCGGCGTCGGGGCGTGCGGGGAGGACGAGCCCGGCGTCGACGAGCCCGCTCGGGAGGGACTCGCGCTCGAGCTCGACGGGCTGGATTACAACGTGTTCATCACCCGGCAGCTGAACCCGGAGATCCCGCCCGACGACACCTACTACACGGGCCCCGAGGTGCCACCGGACGAGACGCTCTTCGGGGTCTTCGTCCAGGTCTGCAACAACTCGAACGAGGCCAGGGAGCCGACCGACAGCTTCAAGGTCGTGGACAACCAGGGCAACGAGTTCGAGCCCGAGCAGCTCCAGGCGGCCGACGTAGTGGCCTACGAACCCCGGCGGCTCGAGCCGAAGGAATGCATTCCCGAGGCCGGGAGCTTGGCGCAGCTCGGCCCGCAGGCGGCTTCGATGCTTCTCTTCAGGTTTCCCCTCCAGGCGACCGAGAACCGTCCGCTGGAGCTCGAGATCGAAGGCGAGGGAGACGAGCACCTGACCTTCGAGCTGGACATCTAGCTACTCGCGGACCTTCAGTCCCGCCTCGAGCACGACCCGCGCCGCCGGCGCGGCCGTCTCGCCGCCCGAGCCGGCCCGCACGAACATGACCCCCATGGCGATGCGCGGCCGACTCGCCGGAGCGAAGGCGGTGAACCAGGCGTCGGTGTTGGAGCCGTCGGCGGCCGCGGCGTTCGGGCCGCGCGTGTCCTCCAGCTCCGCCGTGCCGGTCTTGCCGGCCACCTTCACGCCCGGGATGGCCGCCGCCGTTCCGGTTCCCGAGGCGACGACGTCGACCATGAGCGACTTGATCGTACGGGCGATCCGCGGCGACGTGACCCGCACCCCGCGCTGGCCCTCGCCCGAGGAAAGCGTGGGCGGGTAGCGGACGCCGCCGGCCGCGATCACCTGAGAGACCGAGGCCATGATGAGGGGGGTGGCGAGCAGCTTCCCCTGGCCGATCGCGGTGGAGGCCACCTCGAGCGGCGTGCGGATCTCGGCGGCAGGCGGCAGCGTGCTGGCTACCTCTCCGGGGATCGTCGGCTCCTCGTTCCAACCGAACCGCTCAGCGGCGTCCACGAGCCGCTCCGGCCCGACCTTCTCCCCGAGCGGGGCGAACACAGAGTTGCATGAGTGGGCGAAGCTCTCACGGAAGGTGCCGCCGCAGGCCTCACCGTTCGCGTTCTCGAGCTCGACCCCGTCGATGATCGCGGCGGTCTGCACCGGGAACTCGTCCCGCGGCTCGACGAGCCCCGCCTCGAGCGCCGCGGTGGTGGTGACGATCTTGAAGGTGGAGCCGGGTGGTTGGGGCGCCGAGAACGCTATCCCGGCGAGTGCTCGGATCTCGCCGCCCCGGGGATCGAGCGCTGCGATGCCGCCGAAGCGGCCGGCGAGCGCGACCACCGCCGCCTCCTGGATGCGCGTGTCGATGGTGGTGCGCACGGGGGGCGCCTTCCGTGGCCGCGCCCGCGCCAGCACCCGCCGGCCCGCCAGGAGCTCGCCGCCGGGGTGCCCCGCGAGGCGGTCCTCGAACGCCTCCTCGAGCCCGCTCCGGCCGACCGGCCAGCGGCGCGGGAACCCGCGCGCATAGAGAGCGTCCCGCTCGCGCCTCGTCTCCTCGGGCTCCATGCTTCCGGCGATCGAGCCGGCGAGCTCGGGAAGGGGCGAGCTGCGGTCGTCGGCGGGACCCTCGGCCAGGACCTTCCCGTCCCGGGAGAGGAGCGTCGCGCGCTCGGGCGGCACACTGTCCCTGCGGAGCCGCTCGCCCTCGCGGAGCTCGGGGAACACAAGCCGCGGCTCCCATTCGACGCGCTCCTGCTCCACCGGCACCAGAAGCTCTCCCCGCAGGCGGCCGAACACGCGCGTTCGGAGCGTCACCGGCACGACGACGGAGCCGTCACGAGTCCCCTCGGGGGTGGCCGCCGCTACCGCGATGAGCGTCGCGGTGGCGGCCGCCCGTCGGTAGGCACGACGGAACCGCTCGAACGGGTAGGCGGACCGGGCGGACTGGGTCAGGCGGGTGTACATGGCGCGCTCGTCGCCGCGCTGCCAGGCCTCGGCGAAGTCGCTTGCGGTCCCCTCCTCCGCGGACGCCGCGAGCGAGCCGACGAGCGCGCCGGCTGCCAGCGCAACGGCGGCCAGCCCGCCCACGGCGGGAAGCGCGCGATGAGTCAGACGCCTGCGGCGCTCGCTGCTGAGGTGAGTCACGGGAGGGCCGGGCTCGATGGTAGCCCCCGGCTCGGAGCGGCCGCGGCCCGCAGCTACGCTGCCTCGGGCGCGTGACCCCGCTGGACTGGATCATCGTGGCGTTCACGGCGCTGATGGCGATCTGGGGTTACGCCCAGGGCCTGATCGTGGGAGCGCTGTCGCTCGCCGGGTTCGCCGGCGGCGCTCTGCTCGGCTCGCGGCTCGGCCCGCTCGCGCTCGAGGAAGGATCGCGCTCTCCGTACGCGCCGCTCGTCGCCCTGATCGGAGCGCTGGTCCTCGGAGGGATCCTCGCCGCCGGCCTCGAGCTGCTCGGGTTCCGCCTGCGTCACCGCCTGGGGAGCACGCTGGGGGCCGTCGACGGCGTCGCCGGGGCGGTCCTCGTGGGTTGCCTCGCGCTCGGGTTCGCCTGGATCGGCGGCGCCGTCGCGCTCCATACCCCCGGCGCGAGCGAGCTGCGCGAGCCGATCCAGCGCTCGGCGATCCTGCGCGAGCTGAACGAGCGGCTGCCGCCGTCCGGCCCGATTCTCCAGGCGCTCGCGCGGTTCGACCCGTTCCCGCGGGTCCAAGGGCCCGCGCCCGACGTTCGGCCGCCGGACGCGGCCATCGCGCGCGACCCGGACGTCGACCACGCCGGGCGCAGCGTGGTGAAGGTGCTCGGCACCGCCTGCGGGCTGGGCGTGCAGGGGTCCGGCTGGGTCGCCGGCGACGGCGTGGTAGTCACGAACGCGCACGTCGTAGCCGGCCAGGACGACACCACCGTTCAGGTTCGGGGGGAGGGCCCGCCGCTCGACGCCGAGGCGATCTGGTTCGACCCGCGAAACGACCTCGCGATCCTGCGCGTCGATGGCGTCTCGGGCGCTCCGCCCCTGCGGATGAACGAGGGCGCGGGAGCGGGCACCGCGGCGGCGATCCTCGGCTTCCCGGAGAACGGCCCCTACGACGTCCGTCCGGGGCGACTCGGACAGACCACGACGGCGATCAGCCAGGACGCCTACGGGCGGGGGCCGGTGCGGCGCTCGATCACATCCGTGCGCGGCCTCGTGCGGTCCGGCAACTCGGGCGGCCCGGCGGTGGACGGCGCCGGGCGGGTGGTTGCCACGATCTTCGCCGCATCCGTATCGGACGGCGGCCAGAGCGGCTTCGGCGTGCCGGACTCCATCGTTCGAGAGGCCCTCGGGCGAGCGGCGGGCCCGGTGGATACCGGCCCGTGCGCCCGCTAGAGGAGGCCGATCACCGCGTCCAGGTCCGCGTCCCGCGCCGCGATCAGCTCCTCTGCGTGCGCTCGGAGCCGGCGCAGGTTCTCCTCGCTCGCGTCGTCGAGGTCGTCGCTGGCGCGGGTCAGCTCGACCTGGAACCGCCAGTAGCGCCGCTCGCCGAGCAGTTGCCGAAGCTGGAAATCGACCGCGTCCGAGATCCCGTCGAACGCCACGTCCAGTATCGGCCGCGCCCACTCGAGCAGGCCCCAGTCCTCGATCTCGGAGAAGCTGCGCCGCCGGGTGCGCTCGCCGGTGCCAAGCGAGAGCAGCACGACCTCGGTGCTCGGCTCAGAGCGCCGCACCTCCGCGAAGGCCGCCATCGCCGGGTTGACGGCGAAGACGCCGCCGTCGATCAGAGCGCGGCCGTCGACCGCCAACGGCTCGAAGTAGGTCGGCGCCGCGGAGGTCGCGCGCGCCACCACGGACAGTGGGAAGTCCTCCTCGGCGCTCCGGCGTGCCTTCGTGGTCTTGAAGAAGTAGGGGCCGGGGGCGGACATGTCGTAGGCGGGGACGATCAGGTCGGGGCGCGCCTGGCTCAGTTGCTTCTCCGCAAGGAAGCGCGCGAGCGTGCGGTCGAGCGCCGCCGAGTCGTACTTCTCGTCGAGGAGGCCTTCGCCGCTTCTGATCCGCTGGAAGATCGAGCGGTCGAAGATCTCCGGGCCCTCCTCGGTGTAGAGCGTGACGATCCGGGACGCCGGCAGCGGGTCGGGCGCGCAGAGGGCGCACGCGAGTATGCCGCCGGTCGAGGTGCCCGCGATCAGGTCGAACAGCTGGAAGGCCCCGCGCCCCGCGCGGCGCTCAAGCTCGGCGAGCACGAGTGCGGGGATGAGGCCGCGGATGCCGCCTCCGTCGATCGACAGCACGCGCATGCCGTCGAAGGTAACCGGTATGAATGTCGGGGTGCGTGCCGTGGAGGTGACCTTGCTCGCCGCCGTCGCGGCGGCGACCGCCGGCTTTGACGACCCGCCGGCCGGGGCGGCGCAGCGGGTGCAGGTCGAGCCGAACCCATGCATCGCCGCGGAGGCCGCCGTGCTCCGCTGCCCCGACCTCGTGATGCGGCGGCCCTACGGGCTCTACACCGACCGGCTGACGAAGCCGGGGCGCACCGTCCTTCGCGGGGGGAACGTGATCGACAGCATCGGGCGGGGCCCCGCGGAGCTCCGCGGCGTCAGGACGAGCCGCCGGTACATGCGCGCCTATCAGCGGATCTACGCGCGGCGCGGCGGACGAATCGACGTCAACACGGGAGCCCGGCTCGAATTCAAGTTCGCCCACCAGCACCGCTACTGGTGGAAGTTCGAGCACGCGGCGCGCTTCGAGCTGTGGCGAGTCGACGGGCGCGGGCGGCGAACCCGCAGGGTGCGCACGGGACCGAAGGTCGCCTATTGCCTCCGCGACCTGACTCATACCCGGCCGCGGCTGCCGCGCTCGCCGTGGCGGGCGGTCTACCCGGCGTGCAGCACCGACCCAGGCCGGCGGCGAGTGACGCTCGGCACCTCCGTGGGCTGGGCCGACGTCTACCCGCCGGCGTACCCGGAGCAATGGATCGACGTGACCGGCCTCCGCGGCTGCTTCGCGTACGTTCACACGGCCGATCCGAAGAACGGCGTCTACGAGTCGAACGAGGACAACAACCGAGCGCAGGTCATCGTCCGCCTGCCGTTCCGCCGTGGCCACCGGCGGGGAGGCTGCCCGGGGAGGGACGTGGGGCGCCGCTTCGAGCCGGGCGACTACTACTAATCGGGCCGAGCGGCGCCATCCAGTGACGCCTGCGTGAGCAGGCGGAGGTCCCGTTCGGCCACGTCCGCCGGGTCCTCATGACGCGGGACTTCAACCGCTCGACCCGAACATCCTCTAGTTCGAGTTCTACGCCCGCGGCGCCGGGCCGGTGCTCGCCCTCGGCGTGTCCGGAGGAGGCGACCGCGAGGAGCTCGTCCGCTTCCGAAGGGGCCGGCGCTGAGGCGCCGCGGCGGGCCGGCGGCCGCTGTGGGCACGGCCTTAGCGTCCCACGTGCATTCCGAGCGCGCGCGGCGCGCGGCACACCGCCTTGGTCACGGGGTCGGCGCGCCGCCCGCGCTCCTCTGCCCGCTCCCGGCGGATCAGCGCCGAGCGCACGGCGGAGCCGCCGAGCCACGCGAGCGGCTCCGGCGGGACCACGGCCCCGGGTCCCGAGTCGACGATCGGGAGGCGGGTCGCTTCGTCCCGGCGGTCGAGCGCGAGCCCGGCGAGGACGCGGCCGGCGAGGTGGGACGGGCCCACACCGTTGCCGGTGTAACCGAACGCGAAGTGGACGGGCGCGCCGGGCAGCGTGCCGAGCTGCGGAATGCGGCTTGGCGAGACGTCGATCGGACCACCCCAGGCATGGGTCACGCGTCGGGTCCGCAGGGCGGGGAAGACACGTACGAGGTCGGCGCGAACCCGGGCGGCGACCGCGCCGTCCGCCTCGACCCGCCGGTCGAGGCGCGCCCCGTAGGCGAGCCGGCCGCCGCCCCAGCCGAAGAGGATTCGCCCGTCGCGCGTGGTGCGGAAGTAGTGGACGAGCGTGCGGGAGTCGGTGATGCACTCGCCGCCCGCCCAGCCGAGCTCCGCCAGCACGTCCGGCACCGGCTCGGTCAGCACGATATGCGATGAGGTGACCGAGAGCCGGCTCCGCAGGGCCCGGACGCCCCGGGCCGCCGGCCCAACCGCCAGCACCGCCGAGCGCGCTCGCACGCGGCCGGCCGCAGTCTCCGCGACCACGCCGCCCGGCCCTCCCCGAAGCGCCCGCACGCTCGAGTGCTCGAATAGGTGCGCGCCCCGCGAGACGAGCCGACGGCGGAGTCCGAGCGCGAGCCGCGCCGGCTGAACCGTCGCGAAATCGGGGATCAGGACTCCGCCCCGGAAGACCGGGGAGGAGCACCGGGCCCGCACGCCCGCGGGCGAGAGCTCGACCACCCGCTCAGGCGATCCGAGGGCGGCGGCCGCTCGCGCCGCCCGCCCGCCCACCGCGTCGAACGCGGGAGCGGTCGAGACGCAGATGTACCCGGACTGGTCGAACCAGACGTCGACGTCGTGCGAGCGGCACCAGTCGCCGACCGCGCTCACCGCCGCGCTCGACGCGTCGAGCAGCGCCCGGGCGGGGGCGTCGCCGAACCGGTCGCGGATGTCCGCCGCGCGCCTCCACATCGACTCGCAGAACCCGCCGTTGCGGCCGCTCGGGCCGTGGCCACAGACTCGGGCCTCGAGCAGCGCCACCCGCGCGCCGGAGTCGAGCAGATGCCAGGCCGCCCACATGCCGGTGTAGCCGCCCCCGATCACGACCACATCGGCGTCCACGGAGCCGTCCAGCGCGGGCCGAGGGTCGACCCCCCCGGCCTCCTCCAGCCACCACCCGGTGGCAGTGTGGCTCCCTATCTGCTTGTCTTGAGAAGGGATGGGCAAGACACTAGTAATCGCCGAGAAGCCGTCGGTTGCGCGCGATCTCGCGGCCGCGCTGCCGGGTTCCTTCACGCAGGCCAGAGAGAAGACCCACCTGATAGGGGACGACTACGTGGTCACGTGGGCCGTCGGCCACCTCGTGGGTCTGGCCGAGCCCGACGCGTACGACCCGAAGCTCAAGAAGTGGCGCTTCGCCGACCTACCGATCCTCCCCAGCGAGTTCAAGCTCGTTCCGAACGACGAGCGCGCTGCGAAGCAGCTGAACGCGATCCACCGGCTGATGGGCGACGACGAGATCGACGAGATCGTGAACGCCTGCGACGCCGGCCGCGAGGGCGAGCTCATCTTCGCCTACCTCTACGAGACAGCGCCGGTGAAGAAGCCGGTCAGGCGCCTGTGGCTCTCCTCGATGACGAAGAGTGCGATCCAGGACGCCTTCCGGCACCTGCGCTCGGGTGGGGAGATGAAGCCGCTCGAGGCCGCGGCGAGGTCCCGGTCGGAGGCGGACTGGGTGGTCGGCATGAACGCCACGCGCGCCGCGTCGATCCGCCTCCGAGCTGCGTTCGACGGCGCCGTCTCGCTCGGACGCGTGCAGACGCCCACGCTCGCGCTGGTGGCGCGGCGAGAGGAGGAGATCAGGGCGTTCAAGCCGGAGCCGTACTGGCTCGTGGAGGCCCGGTTTGCCGCGAGCGGCGAGCGCCTCTACCTCGGCCGCTACCTCGGCGGCAAGCGGCTCACGAGCGAGGACGACGCGAAGGCGATCGTCGACGCCTGCGTCGGCCAGCCCGGCGAGATCACGAAGCTGGAGCGCAAAGAGGAGCGCGAGCGGCCGCAGCTCCTCTACGACCTCACCTCGCTCCAGCGCCACGCCAACACGCGATACGGCTTCTCCGCCCGCCGCACGCTGGCGGCGGCGCAGCGCCTGTACGAGGAGCACAAGGCGATCACGTACCCCCGCACGAACTCGCGCTTTTTGACCGGCGACATGGTGGCCGAGATCAAGCCGACCGCCGAACTCGTCGGGCGGAACGGGGCCTATGCCCGCGCCGCCGAGTACGTCACCTCGCTCGAGCGGCTTCCGCTTCAGCGGGTGGTCAACGACAAGAAGGTCGAGGACCACCACGCGATCATTCCCACGCGCTCCGAGCACAACCTGGGACGGATGGGTCAGGACGAGCTGAAGCTCTACGACCTGGTCGGCAAGCGGTTCCTCGCGGTCTTCCATCCGGACGCGGTCTTCGAGCGCACCCGCGTCGAGACCACCGTCAGGGGGAACGTCTTCCGGACGAGCGGCCGGCGGCTTCTCGAGCCGGGCTGGCGGGCCGTCTACGGTGACGAGGCGGATCCCGATCGGGTCGAGGACGACTCCGGCGGCGACCAGCTTCTGCCGAAGCTCGAGCAGGGCGAGAGGGTCGAGACGCGCTCCGTGGAGCCCCTGCGGAAGGAGACCCAGCCGCCGCGGCGGTACACCGACGCCTCGCTCCTCGCGGCCATGGAAACCGCGGGCAGGGAGGTCGAGGACCCCGAGCTCCGCGAGGCGATGAAGGACTCCGGCATCGGCACGCCCGCGACCCGGGCGGCGATCATCGAGCGCCTTGTGGACGTCGGCTACATCGAGCGCGAGGGACGCTCGCTCAGCGCCACCGACAAGGGCATCCAGGTGATCCGCCTCATGAACGGGCACCCGTTGACCTCCCCGGAGCTCACCGGGAGCTGGGAGAAGCGGCTCGGCCTCATCGAGCACGGCGAGGACACGCGTCCGGCGTTCATGCGCGACATCGCGAGCTTCACCACCGAGACCGTGCAGGAGCTCGACAAGCTGAAGGGCGTTCGGATCGAGCGCGCCAAGCTCGGCCCCTGCCCGATCTGCGGGCGCGAGGTCACCGAGAACCGCAAGGGCTACTCGTGCTGGTCGAGGGACGATCCCGGCTGCGGCTTCGTGATCTGGAAGCGCAAGGCGGGCAAGACGCTGCCGGTGGCCGTGGCGAAGGAGCTGATCGAGTCGCTGCGGCGCTCCCGCGAGGCCGGCGAGGAGCCCGGCGTCGGCCGCACCGCCAAGCCCGTGCCCGGTTTCCGCGGCCGCTCCGGCCGCACCTTCCGCGCCAAGCTCAAGCTCGAGCAGGACGAGGAGGGCAGGTGGCGCGTCGACTTCGACGAGGACTGGGCCAAGGAGCCGCCCAAGGACGAGTCCGAGGAGGACCGCGGCGGAGGCGACGCCGGGGCGCGGCGCGAGGAGGCCGGGGTAGAGGCCGCCGCCGGGCACTCGCGTGCGCCCCGGGAACGGTCCATCCGTGACGCCGGCAACGGCGATGGCGCGCGGTTCGCGCCGCAGAGACCGGCGCGGGCGCGCTAGGCGGGCGCTCCGAGCAGGACCCGGTCTATCCGCGGCGTCCCGCTGTCGCCCAACCACAGCACCGTGCCGGGCAGGTAGGGGCTCCGCTCGTTTGCGCGGACGAAGGCCGGCTCGTGGTACCAGTTGCCGCTGTTCCAGAGGCGAATCCCCGACGGGCTCCTCCACTCGGCCGGATCGTCCTCCCGCAGCGGGCCCGGCCGGTGCGTGTGGCCGAACACCACGTGGTTCGCGTCCGGGGCGAGCGCCTCGGCCACGCGTCCCATCGCGAGCAGCCCCGAGCGCCGCAGTTCCTCCCCGCTGAGCTCGGCCTTGAAGGGCCCTAGCCGGAGGCGGTTGAGCGCGGCCACGCCGCCCGGGATCGCCAGCCGGCCGAGCACAAGCCGGCCGAGTCCGGCGTCGCCGTTGACTCTCTGCCAGACGCTGCGCGACGCACGCCCGCCGCGGTCGAGGACCGTGGGCGCGGCGCCCTGCGCCAGCCCAGCGAGGAAGGCGTACATCGGCGCCAGCGCGCTCTCGTAGTCGGCGGCGCTGGCACAGTCGCGACCGCGCCCGGTGAGCCGCCCCATCACGGCGGCGCCGATCGACTCCAGCCGAGGGACGGTCAGGTGCAGGTCGAGATAGTGGCCATGGGTGGCGTAGACGTCGCGGCGCAGCCGGATCCCGGGGTAGGCGAGCGTGACCTCGGCGTCCGGCATCCAGGCCGCGATCCGCCCGGCGACGCCGTCGCCCGCTTCCACCGGCCACTCCGACTCCGGCTCGAGCGCCGTCCCCTCCAGCCGTAGCCGCGAAAGCCACGGCTCGGCGAGGGCGTGGTCGTGATTTCCGGGGACGAGCACGACGCGCCGCCCGGTGGTCGCCACGCCGAGCGCCTCGAAGAACGGCCGCACGAGCTCGAGCAGGTGTGCGAGCGGCCGCTGGCGGACCTCCAACGCGTCGCCCAGCAGCACGATCCGGTCGGCCCCCGAGAGCGCCTCCATCAGACGCCCGCGCGGGATGTCCCCGCGCGCCACGTCGGAACCGGCGAGAGCCCCGAGGTGGAGGTCGGAGACGACCGCCGTGAGCATGCGCTGGATGGTGGCAGCCGAGCCTGGGACCGCTAGCCGGGACGCGCCGGCGGCCGGTTAGTCTCATGAGAGTTGTCCCGCTTCTGCCGCCATAACCGCCTCACCATGCAGTGCCCGATCTGCTCGAGCGAGACGGTCGTGGAGGCGCCGCGGAGGCCGGCCCGCCCGCCGCGCGGCTCGTCACGGCGCGCCGGGGCGGGTCGCGGCCCGGCGCCGGCCACCGCGCGGTCGTCGCGCGGCCCGTTCGTGTCGGTCGGGCCGTACGAGGACGGTCGCGAGATCCGGCTCGAGCGCGTCCCCGGCGGCCTCCGCCTCGCGGAATGGCAGGCCGGCCAGATCGCGCGGCGGGCGCCGCTCCTGGCGGCCGGCGACGTCTCTCGACTGGTCGAGGAGGCCGCGGGGGAGGAGCTGCTCGAGCCCGTGCCGGCCGTCGAGGTGGGCATCGTCGGCCATGGACAGTACGGCGCCAGTCCGGGGCGCTCGGGCGAGCTACGCGACGAGCTGCGGGTCGAGCGCCTCGACAGCGTCCGCGTGCGCATAGCGCGGTGGATCCTGCGTCCGAACGTCGGCTGGGAGCTTCAGGAGGCGCCGGTGATGCTGCCGCCGGCACGCTTTAAGGAGGCGCTGTCCGCGGCGGCCGAGAAGGGCGTGCTCGCGTCAGAACCGCGGCCCTGACCGCGACTCCACGGCGGGGCGTCCGTCGTGATCACGCGCTACACCTGCAGAGCATGCCGCTGACCGTCATCACCGGACCCGCGAACGCCGCCAAGGCAGGCCAGGTCCTCGGCGGCCTGCGCGCGCGGCTCGAGGACGAGCCGATCCTCGTGGTCCCCACCTTCCAGGACGTCGAGCACGCGCAGCGCGAGCTGGCCGAGCGCGGCGCCGTCTTCGGGGCGCGGGTGCTGCGCTTCGATTGGCTCTTCCGGGAGATCGGCCACCGGGCGGACTACCGGGAGCCGGTCGCGTCGGAGGTCCAGCGCGAGCTGATCGTGGAGCAGGCCGCGCGCGGCGCGGGGCTCAGGGTGCTCGCCGCGTCTTCATGCGGGCAGGGCTTTACGCGGGCCGCGGCCCGCTTCGTGGCGGAGCTTGGATGGAACATGGTCGATCCCGGCCGGCTGACCGAGGCTCTCCGCCGCTGGGCCGGGAACGGCCCCCGCCGGGCCTACGCCGAGGAGGTGGCCGTGATCTACCGCGGCTACCGCGAGCGGCTGGACGCCGCCGGCCTCGCCGACCCGGAGCTTTTCGCATGGGGCGCCCTCGACGCCCTCCGACGCGACCCGGCGGCTTGGGGGGGAACGCCCCTATTCGTCTATGGCTTCGACGACTTCACTCCCCTGGAGCTGGACGCGCTCGAGACGGTGGCCCGGCGCTGCGGCGCTGACGTCACCGTGTCGCTTCCCTTCGAGCGCGGCAGGCTCGCGTTCAAGGCAATCGCCCGCGTCCGCCAGGAGCTGCTCGCGCGCGGCGCGCGGGAGATCGCGCTGCCCCCGCTCGACGACCACTACGTGGAGGCTTCGCGGCGGGCGCTGCATCACCTGGAACGGGGGCTGTTCGAGCCGGGGCCGGTGGGGCGGGTCGACCCCGACGGCGCGATCGCCTTCCACTCGGCCGGCGGCGAGCGGGCCGAGGTGGAGCTCGCGGGGGCGCGGGTGCTGGAGCTGCTGCGCGACGGCGTCCGGCCGGGCGAGCTGGCGGTCGTCTTCCGTGATCCCGGCGCCCAGGCCTCGCTGATCGAGCAGGTCTTCGGTGCCTACGGCATTCCCTACGCGCTGGACCGCTGGATCCCGCTGTGCCACACCGGCGTCGGTCGCGGACTGCTGGCGCTCGTCCGCTCCGCGATCCTCGACGGCAGCGCAGACGACCTGCTCGCCTACCTGCGGACGCCCGGCCTGCTCCGTGTGCAGGGCCTCGCGGACCGGCTCGAGGCGCAGGTTCGCCGGGAGGGGGCCCACAGCGCAGCCGAGGCCCGCGAGCTGTGGGAGCGGGAGCACTGGAAGCTGGACGACCTCGACCGCCTGCGCGACGCGCCCGACACCGGGGCGTTCGTGGCTGAGCTCGACCGGCGCCTAAGCGCCCTCTTCGCCGGGCCGTACGAGCGCCGCGCTCCGGTGCTCGCCGGCCCGGAGGTCGAGGAGGCGCGCGCGCTGGCCGCCGCGCAGGTGGCCCTGGCGGACTTGCGGGCCCTGCTCCAGACGGGCGCCGCCGGCGGGCTCGACCGGGCGCGGGTCTACCGGGTGCTCGAGCAGCTGAGCGTCCACGTGGGCGACGATCCGCAGCCGGACCGCGTCCAGGTCGCGACCCCCGAGGCGATCCGCGCCCGTCGCTTCGCGGTCGTGATCCTGTGCGGGCTCGAGGAGGGCGAGTTCCCGCGGCCGGCCGCGCCGGAGCCGTTCCTGAGCGACGAGGACCGGCGCGCCATCGCCCGCTCGAGCGGGCTCGTCCTGCCTGTGCACGGGGATCGCCTCGACCGCGAGCGATACCTGTTCTATGTGTGCGCCTCGCGCGCGGAGCGGCTGCTCGTGCTGAGCTCTCGCTCGAGCGACGAGGAGGGAAACCCCGAGGCCGAGTCGTTCTTCGTCGACGACGTCCGCGACCTCTTCGCCCCGCACGCGGCCGAGCGGCGGGTCCGCTCGCTCTCGGAGGTGACCTGGAGCCCGAACGAGGCGCCCACGGCCGCCGAGTGGGACCGGGCCCTCGCCGCGGCCGGGCCCGTCCGAGAGGAGCGGCGACCGGGGCCGCTCCGATGCGAGGCGCTGCTTGGGGAACTGAGCGCCCGGGACCCCGTCTCCGCCGGCGCGCTCGAGCGCTTTGCGGACTGCCCGGTGAAGTGGCTCGTGGAGGACGTGCTCCGCCCGACCCAGGTGGCTCCGGATCCCGAGGCGATGGTTCGCGGCGACTACGCGCACTCGGTGCTCGAGCACACCTACCGGCGGCTGCGCGAGGAGACCGGAGAGCGACGGGTCACGCCCTCCAACCTGGCCCGCGCCGAGCGGATCCTGCTCGAGGAGCTGCGCGCCCGACGCTCGGTCTTCAAGCTGTCGCCGAAGCACACCCGCGTGCGCGCGGCGGCGCGCCGGCTCGAGTTCGACCTGCTGCGTCACCTCCGAACCGAGGCGGAGTCCGACGCCGCCTTCGAGCCGGAGTACCTCGAGCTCCGGTTCGGGGACGGCGAGGCGCGGGAGCCGGTCGAGATCGCCGACGGCGTGAGGGTGCGCGGGCGGATCGACCGGGTGGACACGAGCGACGGCATGGCGCTCGTGCTCGACTACAAGAGCACGAAGCGGGTTGACCGCTACAAGGCGGCGAGCTGGGAGCGGGAGAACCGCTTCCAGGCCGCGCTGTACATGCTGGTCGTCGAGCGGCTGCTCGAGCTGCGGCCGGCGGGCGGCGTGTACGTCGCGCTCGGCAGCGACGATCCCCGCCCGCGGGGAATGGTCGCGGCCGACGTCGAGGAGCTCGGCTCTCGCTTCTTCGCGAACGACAGGCTCGACCCTGACGCCTTCCGCTCCAAGCTGGCCTGGGCGCTCGACCGGATCCGCGAGACCGACGCCCGCATGCGGCGTGGGGAGCTGTGCAGCTCTCCCGACACCTGCGCGTGGAACGGCGGCTGCTCCTACCCCTCGATCTGCCGGAGCGACCGGTGACGGAGCTCACCCCCGAGCAGCAGCGGGCCGTGGACCGGCGGGACGGGTCGCTCCTCGTGCGGGCCGGCGCCGGCACCGGCAAGACCGCCGTGCTCGTGGAGCGGTTCGTGCGGGCGGTGGTGGACGACGGAGAGGCGGTGGACTCGATCCTTGCGATCACGTTCACGGAGAAGGCCGCGGCGGAGATGAAGGCGCGCGTCCGGGCCCGGTTCCTCGAGCTCCGGCGCCGCGAGGAGGCGCGCGCCGCCGAGGGCGCCCTGATCTCGACGATCCACGGCTTCTGCGCGCGCATGCTCCGCGCGCATGCCCTCAGCGCCGGGCTCGACCCGCGCTTCCGGGTGCTCGACGAGCTCGAGGCCGAGCGGCTGGCGGTCGACGCCTTCGACGGCGCCCTCGAGGCGTTCATGTCCGACGATCTCGCCGAGCGGGTCGAGTTCCTCGCTTCGTACACGCCCGACCGCCTCCGGGACATGGTCCGCACCGCCCACTCCCACCTGCGAAGCCGCGGCCGGCGCCGGCCGACGCTGGAGGAGGCGCAGGCCCCGCCCCCGGACGACGAGCCGGCCCGGCTCGAATACCGCCATCACTCGATGCTTCGCTCGCTCCTGGAGCTCTACGGCGAGCGCTACGCGGAGCTCAAGCGGGCGCGATCGGCGCTCGACTTCGAGGACCTCGAGCTGATCGCGCGCGACCTGCTGGACCGCGACGCCGGCCTGCGGGAGGGCTACCGGGAGCGCTTCTCCCACGTCCTGGTGGACGAGTTCCAGGACACGAACCCACTCCAGAACGAGCTGCTCGGCCTCTTGGCGCGGGACAACCTCTTCCGGGTCGGAGACGACAACCAGTCGATCTACCGGTTCCGGAACGCGGACGTGGACGTGTTCCGCCGGCACTGGGCCGAGGCCCGGGCGGCGGGTCGCGGCGAGACGATCAGCGTGAACTTCCGCACCCGCGGCGAGGTGCTCGACGCGATCGACCTCGCCTTCGAGCGGCTCTGGGCCGAGCGCTTCGAGCCGCTGCGCGAGGCGCCTGCTGCGCGCACGGCCGCGCCGCCGATATCCCCGCCCGTCGAGCTCCTGGTGGTGGACAAACCGAAGAGGCGCTGGGACGAGCGCTTCGAGGCGGCGGAGGACCCGCTTGGCTCCGCCATGCACGGGGCTCCGCCCTGGCGCGCCGTGGAGGCGCGCCTGCTCGCCAAGCGGGTCGGGGAGCTCACGAGCGACGGCCCTTGGAACTTCGGCGACGTCGTTCTGCTCTTCCGGGCGACCACCGCGATCGGGCTGTTCGAGCGGGCGCTCGAGGAGCGGGGGATCCCGGTTCACGTGATCGGTGGTCGGGGCTATTGGAGCCAGCAGCAGGTGGCGGACCTGCGCCACTGGCTCTCGGCGCTCGCCAACCCGTTGGATGAGCTGGCGCTCTACTCGGTCCTCGCGTCCCCGCTCGTCGGCGTCTCGCTCGATGCGCTCGCCCTGACCGGCCTGCATGCAAAGCGGCTGCACCGCGGCCCGCTCTGGCTGCTCGAGGAGGCCCTCTCGAGCGGAGACGGGCGGGGCTCGAACCGGACCGACCCCGCCCTCGCCGAGGTGCTGCCGGAGGAGGACAGGGGACGGCTCGTCACGTTCCTCGCGCGCTTCCGGTCCGAGCGCCGGGTCGTGGGGCAGGTCTCCCTCGAGACGCTCATCGACCGCGCCGTGACGCTGACGGGCTACGACCGCCACCTGTTGTCGCTCCCCGGCGGGCCGCGCAGGATGGCGAACGTCCGCAAGCTGATGCGAATGGCCCGCGAGTACGAGGCGGAGGAGGGCCGCAACCTGCGCGGCTTCATCGACAGCGTGGCCGAGCGCGACGCGATCCAGGCCCGCGAGGCCGAGGCTCCGCTCGAGGCGGAGGCGCTCGACGCCGTCCGCCTCATGACGATCCACCGCGCGAAGGGCCTCGAGTTCCCGGTCGTCTGCCTCGCCGACCTGGGAAAGGACGGGCGCGACGACGAAGGGGCGCTGCGGATCTCCGACGATGGAACCGTCGGACTGCGCCTCGCCCGGCTGGGCGGCGAGGCCGTGAATACCGAGCGGCTCGAGCGGATCAAGGCGGAGCAGCGGGAGGCCGCCGAGGAGGAGGAGCGCCGGATCTTCTACGTGGCGTGCACGCGCGCGAAGGAGCACCTGATCCTGAGCGGCGCCACCGACCTCGTGAAGCGCCCCAAGCCGGGGCAGCTGTGCGAGCCGATGCGCTGGATCTGGCGGACGTTCTGCCCGGGCCTGCCGCGCGAGGGCTCGTCGGGGGAGTACGTGGACGCGCGTGAGGGCCGCGAGGTGCGCTTGCGCTGGACGGCCTGCACTCCGGAGAACGTCGACGAGGCGCTGTCCGAGGCGGACCGCGCCCCGGCCCGGGCGCCGGCGCCCGCCGGAACCGCCTGTGACGGCTTCCCGCAACCCGAGCTCGAGCTCGGGTTGCCGCCCGCCCCGCGGGCGCTCCCCGTCAGCCGCCTTAGCTATTCGGGCCTCGAGGCCTACCGCCGCTGCGGCTACCGCTTCTACCTCGAGCGCGCGCTTCGCCTGTCGCCGGTCGAGCGGCCACCCGGCCACGAGCCGGTTTCCGAGGCCGCGCTGCCGGCACTGGTGCGCGGCACTCTCGTCCACGCGCTGCTCGAGAAGCTTGACTTCCGCCGCCCGCGCCTCCCGTCCGAGGCGGAGGTCGCGAAGCTGATCGAGGACCACGGAGCGGTTCCGCGGCCGGACGACGTCGCCGACCTGCGCGGGATGGTGGAGCGCGCGGCCAGTTCGGAGATCGCCGCGCGGATCGCCGGCGCTCGGCGGGTGCGAACCGAGCTCCCGTTCGCGTTCACCCTGGCGCCGCCGGGGGCCGGCGGCCGGAGCTTGCTCGTGAACGGCGTGGTGGACCTTTTGGCGACGGAGGAGGTAGGAACCCTCGTCGTCGACTGGAAGAGCGACCCGCTGGAGGGCCGGTCGCCGGACGAGGTGCTCGCCGACGCCTACCGGACGCAGCGCCTGATCTACGCGCTCGCGGGACTGCGCTCCGGGGCGGAGCACGTTGAGGTCGCCCACTGCTTCCTCGAGCGCTCCCAGGAGCCGGCGCTAGCGAGCTTCGACGCCTCGGAAGCCGACCGCCTGGAGCACGAGCTGGTGGAGCTCGCGCGAGGTGTGGTGGAGGGCCGGTTCGAGCCGGCCGCAGAGCCGCACTACGAGCTCTGTGCCGACTGCCCCGGCCGGGCGGCGCTGTGCTGCTGGGGGCCGGAGCAGACGCTGCGGCCGCGGCCCTAGGTCGCAGCGGCGTTCCGTCAGGACCCCCGCTTACTCTCCGACCGTCTGACGGACGAGCAATCGGAGGAAAGCGAAGAGCGGATGCCTCTCTGCTTCATCGAGCCACATGACGCGATCAGGGTCGTCGCCCAGAGCGTCGGGCGCGACGCGCGCCGGCAGCTCCTCGCGGAGGTCGTGCGCGCCTGGGTGGACGAGATCCCCGAGGACGAGCTTCAGGTGCACTACGCTAAGGCCGTCGACGAGCTCGACGAGGACGACCTCTCGATGCTCGCGGCGTGGCATGCATCGCTCGAGGTCGGCCAGCCGATAGCGAACAAGGAGTTCCTGCTCGGCGCGTTCCCCAGGCTCGGCGAGCACCGCCGCGAGGCGCTGCGCATCGCCGCCGGGTTCAAGGGCGACGACGCCTTCGAGGCGGGCGTGAGCGAGGAACAGGCACTCGATACGGTCCTGCCCTGGCTCTCCGAGGCGCGTGTGAAGGAGCTCGCCGCGGACGCGGTGGAGCTCTACTGCTGGGACCGCCTCGGCAGCGACAATTAGCCGGCTGCAGACCGGCGCCTCGCGGCGTCCTCGGTCGCGGACGGGCTACTCGCCCTGTCCGCTCCCTGCGTGCTTGCGAGGCTTGGTTTTCGCTCGGTTACTTGTCGCTGCTCGCGTTGTTCGCGACCCGCTACTTCTCGCTGCTCGCCTGCCTGATCGTCATCCTTGCCGGCTGCGCCGGCTCGGCCGACGAGCGCGCTACCGGCGGCACGACACCCGCTCGGGTCACCAAGCACACCGACGGCGACACGCTGTGGCTCTCGGCCGTTGGCAAGGTGCGCCTGATCGGGATCGACACGCCCGAGGTGTTCAGCGGCCCGGAGTGCTTCGGAGGCAAGGCGGCGGCGTTCGTGAGGAGGGTCGCGCCGCTCGGCAGCGAGGTGCGCTACCGCCTCGGCGTGGAGGAGCGCGATCGTTACGGTCGGGCTCTCGCGTATGTCTGGCTCGAGGACGGGCGCTTCCTAAATCGGCTTGTGCTCGCCCGCGGCTACGGGGAGCCGCTCACCGTTCCGCCGAATGACGAGTACGCCGACGCGTTCTCGCGGGCCGCGGCCGGCGCGCGCCGGGCCGGACGCGGGCTATGGGCCGATCGCGGCTGCCCCCCGTAGGGTCGCCTGGCCAGTAGGGTCACGTCATGCTGCGCCACGTCCGAGCGCCGGACGGCGTCGCGCTCGCCTGCGAGGTCGCAGGCGACGGTCCGCCCCTCGTCATGGTCCACGGCGCCGGCTCGGCGCGTTGGTCGTTCGATCTGGTGCGGCCGCACCTCGAACCTCACTTCACCGTGTGGGCGCCCGACCGCCGGGGTCGTGGCGACTCGGAAGACGGGCAGAGCTACTCGATCGAGCAGGAGTTCGAGGATGTGGCCGCTGTGGTGAGGGCGGCCGGAAGCGACGACACGACGCTGTTCGGACACTCCTACGGTGGTCTCATGTGCGCCGGGGCGGCGATCCGCCTCGATCGCCTGCGGCGGCTCGTCCTCTACGAGCCCCCGATGGGCGGGGTGCTGGCGGACGAGGCCTGGATCCAGCGCTTCGAGGATCGCATCGCGGGACGCGAGCGCGCTGCGGGCGTGCGCGAGTTCCTGCACGACATCGGGGGCTACACTCACGAGGAGATCGACGCGATGGAGGGCACGCCGGCCTGGGAGGCACGCCTCGAGGCGGCGCCGACGGTGCCGCGCGAGCTAAGGTCGGAGCAGGGGCTCTCGCTGGACACGCTCGGCCTCCGCTCGCTCGGCGCGTTGCCGTGCGTGCTGCTCGTCGGCTCCGAGAGCCCGGACTGGGCGCGCCGCTCGACGGAGGCGTTCGCTGCGGCGATGCGCGGCGCCGAGGTGCGCACGCTTCGGGGTCACGGCCACGGCGCGGCGGTGAGCGGTCCGGAGCTGCTGGCCATGGAGCTCGAACGGCTGCTCCCGCACGTGATTGAATCGCGGCGTGACGGCGACGCTCCCGCCTGAGGTTCAACGGGTCTTCGACAGATTCGTCACGACCGAGTTCACGACGATCGATCGCCGTGGTCAGCCGATCACGTGGCCGGTCACCCCCTACTACCGCCCGGGCGATCCGTGCATCGACGTGACCACCGGCCTCGGCTACCCGAAGAAGGCCAACGACGCGCGGGCGAACCCGAAGGTCGCCCTGCTCTTCTCGGACGCGACGGGGAGTGGCGTAGAGCACGCGCCGCAGGTGCTCGTCCAGGGAACGGCCGCCGTGGACGACCGCGACCTCGACGCCAACCGTGAGCGCTACATCCGCGAGTCCAGCGAGAAGCTGCCCGGGGTCAAGGACATGCTGCCGCCCGAGCCCGTCAGAGGCCTCTTCAACTGGTACTTCACGCGCATATACGTCCACGTGCGTCCCGAGCGGGTGTACGTCTGGGAGGACGGCGACACCACTCGGGAGCCGCGGCTCTTCGACACACACATGGAAGAGGTGCGCTCTGG
Organism: Thermoleophilaceae bacterium; assembly: GCA_014534235.1. Taxonomy (GTDB): domain Bacteria; phylum Actinomycetota; class Thermoleophilia; order Solirubrobacterales; family Thermoleophilaceae; genus JACVRW01. The sequence continues at coordinate 26,790 of JACVRW010000017.1, forward strand.
GCACGACGAGGAGCCGCCGGCCGAGTACGCCGGGACGGAGGGCGGGGAGGCCGTGTGGGATGCGCGCATGGAGGAGCTGGGGCGGCGCTACCCGACCGCGGTGCTGTCGCTGGTGGCTCCGGACGGCTTCCCGTTCTCGCTGCGGGTGCCGATATCCGTCGACCGGGGCGCCCGGCGAATCCGCATCGGGCCCGGAGCGCTCGGCCTGCCCGTCCAGCCGGGACTGACGTGCGTGACCGCCCACGACCACCATCCCATGTTCTTGTGGCAGCGCAACTTCCAGGTTCGCGGCGACCTGATCGAGGAGGACGGCGGCTGGGCGGTGGTCCCGCACAACGTCATCGGCGGCTTCGAGTTGCCGCCGACGTCGACCTTCCAAAAGTACCGGCTGAACTTCGCCAAGATCCTGCGCTTCCGGCGGACGGCGAAGGCCGAGCTTCGCGCGCGCGGCAGGTAGCCGGCGGGGCGGAGCCGGCGCGGCGGATGGAATCCGGCCTCGCCGCCGGGCGGCCGCGCGTCATCCGCACGAAGAGCGAGACGCGGACTTTGCGCTCGAGGTGCGCGCCATTGGGCCGAAACCCGCAGGCGGCGCGGCGAGCCTGACAACCTCTGGGCTTCGCTCTTTGCGCTCCGTCCGCGTCTCTGGCGGCGAAGTAGATCAGCGCCACGAACGCCGGTCAAGAGGCCCTTTCCCTCCGACCCCGCTAGTTGCGAGAAAAGCCGGCTCGTGCCCTAAGGACCGTATGCTCCGGCCGATGGAGACCACCGATGCCAAGTCACGCAACGGGCGTACCGTGCGAGCGGAACGCACCCGGCGCGCGCTCGTCGACGCGCTCCTCTCGCTCCTGGACGAGGGGATGCTCCGTCCGACGGCCGAACGCATCGCGGAGCGTGCCGGGGTCTCCGAGCGCTCGCTCTTCCAGCACTTTCCCGACCGTGAGCAGCTCTTTGAGGCCGTGGCGCGCGCCCAGTATGAGCGCGTCGTGCACACGCTCGAGCCGGTGGACGCCTCGCTTCCCCTGCCCAAGCGGATCGACGCGTTCGCAACGCAGCGCTCGCGACTCCACGAGCTCAGCAAGGGCGTGCTGCGGGCGGCGCTGCTGCTCGAGCCGGAGTCGGGCGCAGTCGCCGGCTGGCTCACGACGGCCCGCAAGGCCGGAGCGGCCGACGTCGAGCGCGTGTTCCGGGGCGAGCTCGAGGCGGCCCCCGAGGCGGAGCGGGCGGCGCTGCGCGCCGCGCTCGTCTCGGCGTCCGCCTGGACCGCCTGGCAGAGCTACCGGTTCCACCAGGGGCTCGGTTCGGCGCGCGCGCGTGCCGCGATGCGGACGACGCTCGCCGCCCTACTGGGCGAGCGCCGCCCTTAGCTCGGCGACCGCCTGCTCCGGTCGCTCGAAGTGCACCGCGACCATGCCGAGCGCGCGAGCGGTCGCGCAGTTCGGCTCGAGGTCGTCGACGAACACGCACTGATCGCCCCGCACCCCGAGCCGCTCCATCGTCAGCTCGTAGATCGCCGGTTCGGGCTTCCGCATCCCGACGAAGGCGGAGTCGACGACCACCTCGAACAGCTCGTCGATCTCGGGCAGCTTCGAGCGCCAGAGCGGCTCCCACTCGCGCGCATTGTTCGTGAGCAGCGCGGTGCGGACGCCGCGTAAGCGCACCTCCCGAATGAAGTCGATCATCACCGCGTTGGGCTCGAGCCGCTCGAAGTAGACCGTCCGCAGGCGCGTCAGGTCGAACCCCTCGTCGAGGTGCGGCTCGATGCGCGCGCGGAACTCGATCTCGCTGATCTCGCCGCGCTCCAGGGCGAAGAGCGGGTGGTCACCGTGCTGCTCGGTCGCGAGCGCCATCGCTCGGCCGAGTGCCTCGAGCGAGACGCCGAACTCCTCCTGGTAGGCCGGGAGGCCCTCGTAGAGCGGCGAGGTAAGCACGCCGCCGAAGTCGCTGATCAGGGCCCTTCTCACGCCGCCGCGGGCGGCTCCGCCCGGACCATCACGTCGTATGCGCCGATGCCCTCCCGGCCGTCCAGCCGCCACCGGAACACGGCTGTGTGCACGCGCAGGCCCTCGAGGTCCAGCGACGACCCGGCCAGAACCGTCCCCGAGCCGCGATGGGGGAGTTCCTCGCCGGGGAGCCAGAGCTCGAGGCCGGCGCTCCGCTGGCGTCCCGCGCTGTCGTACACCGTCGAGATTCGGGTCTCCTTGACGCCTACGGCGCGACCCTCGCGAAGCAGCTGCGCGACGACGCTCTCCTGCCCATGGCCCGCGGCGTGCCGGGGCCGGCGCGACAGCGCGATGAAGGCGTTGCCCTCGTCGACGAGCGTGGAGATCGTCCGCAGGGCGTCGAGCTCCTCCCACCGGGGCGGCGAACGCGTCTCCGCGATCGTTCCGAGGCAGTCGATCGCGCGCCCGGCGGCGCGGCCGCTGACGCGGCACACCTGCGCCGTCAGCTCGGCGACGTCGACCGGCTCCGCCACCGGAGCGAACTCGAGCTCTAGCACGCCCGTCACATCCGCCCGCCAGCGTCCCGCGGTCTCCTCCATCGCCGGGCCGGCCGCGTGGGCGACCGCACGGCGGCCCTCGAACAGGATCGTCGCCCCCGACCGGGCGGTCCCGTAGATGTCGCGCGCCGGATCGAAGAACGAGAGCGCGAGCGGCCCGTCGCTCACTGCTGCAGCCGCCTGGGCGGGGACGGCTCCTCGTGGGCCGTCTCCGTCCAGGGGGACGGCTCGTCGCGAGCGGTGCCCTCTACGTCGTAGTACACGCGGCCCCGCGTGGTGGCGGTCACGGCGATTCGGCGCCCGAGCCGACGGACGAGCGCGCGGCGGATCAGGGCGCGCGTGGGCGGCAGCAGCAGCAGGATGCCCACCACGTCCGTGATGAAGCCGGGCGTGATGAGGAATGCGCCGCCGAAGATGACGAGCACCCCGTCGAGGACCTCGCGGTGGGGCATCTTCCCCTCCGCAAGCGCCGCGTTGAACCGCCGCCAGACACTCCGTCCCTGGGCCCGCAGAAGCACCGAGCCGAGCACTGAGTCGGCCGCCAGCAGCAGGATCGTCCACACCGCTCCAATCGCCTCGCCGACCTTGAGGATCACGTACAGCTCGGCGAGCGGGACGAGGATGAACAGCGCGAGCAACGCCAAGAGTGGCATGGCTCTGACCCTACTATCCTCGTTTCCATGCCGACCGTCGAGGAAGTGCAAGAGGCCCTGACCAACGTGATCGACCCGGAGCTGGGCCTCGACTTCGTGGAGCTGGGGCTCATATACGAGGTGGAGATCGAGGACGGAGAGGTGTTCGTGACCTACACGCTCACCTCGCCGGGCTGCCCGATCGGACCGCAGGTCTCGGAGCAAATCGAGGAGTTCGTGAGCGAGCTCGACGGCGTCTCCGGCGTGTATCCAAAGATGACCTTCTCGCCGCCGTGGACGCCGGACATGATGAGCGAGGAGGCGAAGTTCGCGCTCGGGTACTGACGGGCCGTCCGCTCTCGGCGCTCCCATCCCGACGCTCCACCTGATCGGCCGGGCCTTCCCGGATGATCCCGCCTTCGACGTCGCGGTCTCCCGGGCGCTCCTCGAGCGGGTGGCGGCCGGAGAGCTCCCGGCGTCGTTGCGGTTGGCGCGCCCGGGCGCGATGGTCGCGTTCGCGAAGCAGGACGCGGTGGCGCCGGGCTTCGCCGCGGCTGTGGGGGAGGCCCGCGCCGGTGGCTTCGAGGCGGTGCTTCGCCTTGCCGGCGGCCGGGCGGCCGTCTTCCACGAGTGGACGATCGCGCTGGCTCACGCCGTGCCGCACCCGGAGCCCCGGGCCGGCATTCACGCCCGGTTCGAGCGGACCGCGAAACTGATCGCGCGGGCCCTCCGCGGCGTTGGCGTCGACGCGCACCTGGGCGAGGTCTCCGGCGAGTACTGCCCGGGCGGCTACAGCGTGAACGCTCGCCGAGCGGTGAAGCTCGCCGGCATCGGTCAGCGCATCATCGCCGGCGCCTCCCACATGGGCGGCGTGATCGTGGTGGGCGATGCGGCTCGCGTGCGCGACGTCCTCGTGCCGGTGTACGACGCGCTCGGGCTCGACTGGGACCCGGCCACGGTAGGGGCGGTCGACGACGAGCTCGGCGGGCCCGACGGATCCGCTTGGACCGCCGTGCGCGACGCGCTCCTCGCGGAGTACGGTCGGGAATACGACCTCGTGGAGAGCGACCTCGACCGGGCGACTCTCTCGCTCGCCCGCCGGCTTGCGCCGGAGCACCGGCCAGGCTGAGGACCGGCCGCGGGGCCGGCGGCCGCCCGGCTGAGTACGCGGGCCGGCCTACACGTCGCTGAACCTGAGCCACGGGCGGACCGCCGCGGCGGTCCGCGACACCTCGACGTGCGCAACACCGATCGGGACCGCACCTTGGTACGAGACGTCACCGTCAGGACCTCGTTCATCCCGGGAGAGTGACTACGCGGGCTGCGCCGCCGCCGCGCGCTCCGCGCCCGCGACGACGGCGTCGATGATCCTCGGCCAAACCTCCCTGGGTAGGTCGTGGCCCATGCCGGGGATCGCCACGAACTCGGCGTTCGGGATGGCGCGGGCGGTGGCCACGCCGCCGCGGAACGGGACGAGGGGATCGTCGGTCCCGTGAATCACCACGGTGGGCACCGTCAGCCGCCGCAGCTGCGACGTGCGGTCGCCGGACGCCATGATCGCGGCGAGCTGGCGCCCGGTGCCCGCGGGATGGTGCCCGCGATCGTAAGTGGCCGCTGCGAGCTCCCGCAGGCGGTCCTCGTCGACCGGAAAGCCCGGCGACCCGACCATCCGGAAGACGCGGACGAAGTACTCGATGTACTGCTGGCGGTCTCGCGGCGCGCGGCGGAAGAGCACGCCCCAGAGTCGCAGCTTCGGGCGGCCGACGCGGCGCTCGCCGGTGGTGGACATCACCGACGCCAGCGACAGCACGCGCTCCGGCCGCCGGATGGCCATCGTCTGCGCGATCATCCCGCCCATGGAGACGCCGACCACGTGCGCCCTCTCGATGCCGAGGTGGTCGAGCACGCCGAACGCGTCGCCCGCCATGTCGTCGAGCAGGTACGGCGCCTTGATCGGGAGCCCAGCCATTGCCCGGACGAGGTTGGGGACGGGCGCCTTGATCTTCGTCGAGCGCCCCGCGTCGCGGTTGTCGAAGCGGATCACGCGGAAGCCCCGCTTGGCCAGCTGCTCGCAAAACTCGAGATCCCAGTGGATGAGCTGCGAGCCCAGCCCCATCACGAGCACGAGCGGAGGATCGTCGGCGTCGCCGAGTGTCTGGTAGGCGATCTCGAGCTCGCCCACCCGGGCGAACTGGTCGTTCATCTCGGCCATCAGACCGCGAACGCTAGAGGCTTCGAACTACTCCCCGTCGGAGGCCTTTGCCGCGGCGCGGCCTCGGTTCGCGGTCGACGTCTCGCCACCGTTCGCACGCGCGGACGCCGCCGACTGCTTCCGTGCCACCGCCAACAGCTCCTCGAGGGACTCCTCCAGGGTGCGGCCGACGTCCTCCAGGTCGGGCATCGCGTCGTAGTCGCCGAGCAGCCCGAAGTCGACCTTGCCGTTGTAACTCATGATGGCGATCGCGAGCGCGTGGCGCTCGGGCAGGAAGGCGATCGGCACGATCGTCTCCATCTCCCGCCCCAGCAGGTAGAGGGGGAACTGGGGCCCCGGCACGTTCGTGACGATGAGGTTGAAGAGCCGGGTCGAGAAGTTGATCCGCGAGGCCTGCGCCAGGAGCGTGGGCGGCGCGAAGCCCTGTAGGCCGGCGATCACCTCGGCGCCGAGCGCCTGCTTGGACTGCTTCAGGTTCCCCATCGCCCGCTGCACCAGGCGAAGGCGCTCGATCGGGTCGCGCACGTAGACGGGCAACGGCCCCCGCATGGCGGCGATCCGGTTGCCGAGCCGCCCATGCTCGTCCTGCGTCCGGATGGAGACCGGCACGAGCGCGCGCAGCTCGAGGCCCTCCGTGCGCACCCCGCGGCTACGCAGCCACCGGCCCAGCGCGCCGGCCACCACCGCCAGCACCACGTCGTTGACCGTGCCGCCGAGCGCGTTCTTGATCTCCTTGAACTCGGAGAGGCGCCTCTCGACCCACCACACCCGCCGATGCGGGCCGATCTCCACGTTGAGCGGCACGTCGGGTGCCGGGTTGAGCCCGGCCCACACCAGCTCGCCGATGCCCTCGGCGACCTCGCGAACCTGCTCCGCCGATCGCCCGGGATCCTGCAGCGCGCCGATGGCGCGGCTCACCAGGCTCAGGGGCGTGCGCACGAGCCCGGCGACGCCCTCCGCCACGAGCTCCGCGTCGGACGGCTCGGGGGCGGGCGTCCATGGCTCGGCCGCCATCTCCGCCGGCACCGGCTGCAGGTCGAAGAGCACCGTGGCGATGTCGACACCGGCGACGCCGTCCACCAAGGCGTGGTGTGTCTTCGAGATGAGCGCGAAGCGACCGCCCTCGAGGCCCTGTACGAGCCAGACCTCCCACAACGGCTTAGAGCGATCGAGCCGCTGGGAGAAGATACGGCCCACGAGCAGGCGAAGCTGATCGTCGCCGCCGGGCCGGGGCAACGCCGTGTGGCGCACGTGGTAGTCGACGTTGAAGCTCGGGTCGTCCACCCAAAATGGCCGGCCCATCTCGAGCGGCGGGAAGGCCAGCTTCTGGCGGTAGCGCGGTACGAGGGACAACCGCGACTCGAGGTGGCGGCGGAAATCCTGGAGCTCGGGCGGCGGCCCGTCGAACGTCAGCAGCGCACCGACGTGCATATGCGACGACTGCTTCTCCTGATGCAGGAACGACGCGTCAATCGCCGAGAGACGGTCCCTATGCCCCTGGTTCGCCACACTGGGAGCCTAGCCAGGCAGAATCGAAGGTGTGAAGCTGCTCGGAGTCGTGCTGGCGATTCAAGTGACGCTCGCTCTCGCCCTGGTATCGCTTGTGGCGACCGACAGCCTGCCCTTCGCCGACGGAGAGGCGGAGACACCGCGTTCCCCGCGGCCGACGGTGGACCGCTTCGACGGCGAGGCGGCGTTCCGGCTGCTGCGCGAGCAGGTCGAGCTGGGGCCGCGGCCCGCGGGGTCTGAAGCGTCGCGACGCCTCGCCGAGCGGCTGCGCGGGCTGCTCCCGCGGGGTCGCTTCCAGGAGGTCCCTGGCGGCCTGCGCAACGTGATCGGCACGGTGCCCGGCCGCGAGCCCGGCTTCGTCGTCGTCGGAGCGCACTACGACACAAAGGACATCCCCGGTTTCGTGGGCGCAAACGACGGGGCGTCGGGTACGGCCGTCGTCACGGAGCTGGCCCGCACGATCCGCCGCCCTCGCCACACGATCCATTTCATCCTCTTCGACGGCGAGGAGAGCCCGCGCGGCACGCCCGACGCGGACTTCGCGGAGGAGGGGCTGCGCGGCAGCAAGGTCGCCGCGCGCGCCTTCCGGGACGCGCGGGCGATGGTGCTCCTCGACTTCGTCGGCGACCGGCGGCTCAGCATCCCCCGGGAGGCCTACTCGCGGCCCGGCCTGTGGCGTCGGCTGCGCGCGGCGGCCAAGCGGGTCGGCGCCGCGCGGGTGTTCCCGCCGGAGACCTCGGCGGCCGTGCTCGACGACCACATTCCGTTCCTCCGCCGGGGCGTGCCCGCCATTGACCTGATCGACTTCACCTTCCCCTGCTTCCATCGGCCCTGCGACGACCTCTCGGCGGTATCGGAGCGCAGCGTGGACGCTGTCGGGGAGACGGTGTACGAGCTGCTGCGGACCCTCTGAGCTTCAGTGCGTCGCACCGCCCTGTGTGCAGCCGCCCGTCGGCTCGCAGCGCATCGAGCAGCCGAAGCCGGTCGCGCAGCTGATCGCTAGCCTGGGAGGCGATGCGGGCCGCACCCGAGAAGCTCCTGCTGGCTGCGCCGCGCGGGTATTGCGCGGGCGTCGATCGCGCCGTTCAGACCGTGGAGCACGCGCTCGAGCTCCACGGTCCGCCGGTCTACGTGCGCAAGGAGATCGTGCACAACAAGCACGTTGTGGAGCAGCTCCGGGCACGCGGCGCGGTGTTCGTGGAGGAGGAGACCGAGGTGCCCGAGGGCGAGACCGTGATCTTCTCCGCGCACGGTGTCTCCCCTGCGGTGCACGCCAATGCAGAGATGCGGCGGCTGAAGACGATCGACGCGACCTGCCCGCTCGTCACGAAGGTCCATGTGGAGGCCAGGAAGTTCGCCGCTGAGGGGTACACGATCGTGCTGGTCGGGCATCAGGGTCACGAGGAGGTCGAGGGGACGATGGGCGAGGCGCCCGAGCACTTCTCCCTGATCGAGACCGAGGACGACGTGGAGGAACTCGAGGTGGACGATCCGGACAGGGTGGCCTACCTGACGCAGACGACGCTGTCGGTCGACGAGACCGACCGCATCATCCGCCGCCTCCGTGAGCGCTTCCCCAACATCGCAGGGCCCAAGTCCGACGACATCTGCTACGCGACCACCAACCGCCAGCTCGCCGTGCGCCAGATGGCCCGGGAGTGCGACCTCGTGCTCGTCATTGGCTCACGCAACTCTTCGAATTCGAACCGGCTGGTGGAGGTCGCACGCGACCACGGCGCCGACTCGTACCTGATCGACAACGAGTCGCAGGTAAGCGACGAGTGGCTGGAGGGCAAGCGTGTCGTGGGCATCACCTCCGGGGCGAGCGCTCCAGAGGAGCTCGTGCAGCGGCTCGTCGACTTCTTCCGCGCGCGGGGGACCGAGCAGGTCTCCGAGTTCGAGGTGGTACAGGAGGACGTCCGGTTCATGCTCCCGAAGGAGATCAGGCAGGCCCTGGCCACGCGTTCGCTCCCGGTCGCCGGGTAGCCGGGCCGGCGCGGGCCAAAAGGGCCCTACTTCCGCGGCGGCAGCGGCGTGAACTGCACGCCGTGTAGCCGGAGGCCCGGAGAGCCGGCCTCCACGACGCCCTCCGCCTCGTAGAGCCCAGGCTCGACGTTGGCGCCCGACAGCACCGCGAACGCGCCGCCGGCCGTGTAGGTGAAGCGGGCGGCCGCCCCCGCATCGGCGGCCTCGATCCAGTCCTCGCCGTCGCTCCAGTCGCGCACCAGCTCGAGCCGCCCACGGTCGCGCGGCAGCGCTATGTCGGCGGTCTGGGGCTCGAGCAGCACGCCCGGCGCGTCCTCCGGACGCAGCGGTTCGAGCGGGTCCATCCGTCGGCCGACGCACTCCTGGATCGCGCGCTCCGTGTCCAGGTACTCCCCCTCGCCGTAGTGCACGAAGCGCAACAGTCCCTTCCGGTCGAACAGGTATCGCCCCGGCCAGCCCCGATTGCCGTAGAGACGCCACACCACGAAGTCCGGGTCGAGCAGCACGGGATAGGCGATCTCGAGCCGATCCACCGCCCGCGCCACGACATCGCGGTCCCGTCCGAACGAGTAGCCGGGCGAGTGGACCGCGACCACGCGCAGTCCCGCGTCGGAGTAGCGCTCGTGCCACGCCTTCAGGTAAGGCATCGTGCGGAGTGAGTTCACCCGGGCGAAGTCCCAGAACTCGACCAGTACCGCGCCGCGTCCCATGAGCGTGTTCATTCGCAGGAAGGCGACGTTCAGCCACTCCAGGCGCGCGGGGAACTCGGGAGCGTAGATGTCGGCGTCCTCGGGGGGGCGCATGCCGCCGACAGCATGGCTGACCCGGCCGCGACTCGGCGCTCGCGCGCCGTTAGGCTGCCGACGGCATGATGGCCTGCCTCGTCGTCCTGCTGGCGCTGATCTCGCCGCGGCTTGCGTTGATCGCGGTCGGGCTCTTCACCGACGTGCTGAGCGATGCGTTCGGCAGCTGGGTCGTCCCCCTGCTCGGGTTCTTCTTGCTGCCGTGGACGACCCTCGCCTACGCCGTCATGTGGGCGGCCGGGTCGAACACCGTCTACGGCTTCGAGTGGTTCATCGTGATCCTGGCCTTCGTGGTCGACCTCGGATCGTGGGTCGGCGGGGGCCGCGGGCGCGGACGCGACTGACGCCTACGGCCGCGAGACCTCGAGCACGACCTTGCCAGTCGCGCCTCGCGAGTCGATGAGCTTGAGAGCATCCGCCGCCCGCTCGAGCGGGAAGCGGGCGCCGACGATCGGCTTGACGTGGCCATCCTCGACCAGCCGCCCGACCGCGGCGCCGATCTCCCGGGCGACCTCGGGCTTCCCCCTGACGTAGGCGCCCCAGCCGGCGCCGACGACCTCGATGTTGTTCAGTAGCAGGCGGTTCACCCTGACCTCCGGAATCGAGCCGCCGGTGAAGCCGACCACGACACAGCGGCCGCTCTGCCGCAGCGAGCGAAGGCTGTCCGTGAAGCGGTCGCCGCCGACCGGATCGACCACGACGTCGACGCCGCCATCTGACAGCTCTTTCGCCTGCTCGCTCCAGGGACCGTCCGAGCGCACCACCTCGTCGGCGCCCGCGGCACGCGCGACCGCCTCCTTCTCGTCGCTCGAGACGACCGCGATCGTCCGGGCGCCGACGCCCGTCGCCACCTGCAGCGTCGCCGTGCCGACGCCGCCTGCTGCGCCGTGCACGAGCACCGTCTCGCCCTGGCCCAGCCGGCCGCGCAACCTCAGGGCGAAGTAGGCCGTGTGGTAGTTGAGGACGAGGCCGGCGCCCTGCGCGAAGTCGAGCCCGCCCGCGAGCGGGAACGTGAGCCACTCCGGCGCGACGGCCACCTCGGCGAATCCGCCCAGCATGCAGAACGCGGCCACGCGGTCCCCCTCCATCACCGCGGAGCCGGCGGGGGCGCTGCGGACGACTCCGGCGACCTCGCTCCCGGGCACGAAGGGCAGATCCGGCTTGAACTGGTACTCGCCGCGCGTCTGGAGCACCTCGGGGAACGACACGCCCGCGCCGTGGACGTCGACCACGACGCCGCTCCCGGGCGTGAGCGGGTGAGACGGCTCAGGCTCCGGGAGATCGAGCTCGCGCAGCGACCCGTCCGGCCCCCTCAGCTCGGCTATCTGGATCGCGCGCACGGTCGCGGGAATCTAGCGGGACGGTCAGGCATGCCACGGGTACGGTGGGGTCGGTGCGGATAGCGACCTGGAACGTCAACTCGGCGAAGCAGCGCGTGCCACGGCTGCTGCCCTGGCTGGACGAGCGGCGGCCGGACGTCGTCTGTTTCCAGGAGACGAAGCTCGCCGACGACGCGTTCCTCGACCTGCTCGGCAACGAGCTCTCCGGCCGCGGCTACGCCGTGGCGGTTCACGGGGAAGCCACGTGGAACGGGGTCGCGATCCTCTCGCGGGTGGGGATGGACGACGTGGTGAAGGGACTCGATGGCGCGCCGGGCTTCCCGCATCCGGAGTCCCGCGCGGTCTCCGCCACGTGCGCGGGGATCCGGTTCGTCTCCGTGTACGTCCCGAACGGGCGCGCCCCCGGCTCGGAGCATTACGAGTACAAGCTCGCCTGGCTGGCCTCGCTGCGCGCGACCGTCGCCGCCAGCCCGGAGGCGACGGTCGTCTGCGGCGACATGAACATCGCACCGACCGACGACGACGTGTTCGATCCCGACGCCTACATCGGGCAGACCCACGTCACGCGGCCGGAGCGGCACGCGCTCGCGGAGCTGCAGGCGCTCGGCCTCCGTGACGTCGTGCGCGATCGCTGGCCGAATGAGCGGGTCTTCACCTACTGGGACTACAGGGCTGGGATGTTCCACCAGGACCTCGGGATGCGCATCGACTTGGTCCTCGCCGGCGCCCCGGTCGCCGACCGGGTCCGCGCCGCTTGGGTGGACCGCCACGCTCGCAAGGGGACTGGAGCCAGCGACCACGCGCCCGTCATCGTCGATCTGGACGAGGCGCCGGACGGGGACATTGGGCCGGTCGTGCCGCCGCCCTCCCGTCCGGTGGTCAAGCGGGGCGCGAAGAAGCTGCCGCAAGCGCCCTAGCCACCCCCACTTTTCCGGTCGCGGTCGCGGGAGGGCTGAACGCGCTTTGGCTCTCCCGGCATCTTCGGGTAGTCGGGCGGGTAGGGCATGTCCCCGCGCCCCTCCGCCTCGTCCCGCTCGTACATGTCGAGCAGCGGCTGGAGCGAGTGGTAAGCGTCGTCGATCGCGGCGTGACGATCGCCCACCTGGGCAAAGCGCGCTGGCATCGTCGCGACGGTGAAGTCCTCGGGCGCCACCTCGGCGAGCTCGTCCCACGTCACCGGCGCGGAGACCGGCGCACCCGGTTTCGGCCGGATGCTGTACGCCGAGGCGATCGTGCGATCGCGCGCGTTCTGGTTGTAGTCGACGAAGATGCGCTCGCCCCGTCCCTCCTTCCACCAGCTGGTCGTCACCCGGCCCGGCAGGCGCCGCTCGAGCTCACGCCCAAAGGCGATCGCCGCGTGGCGGACGTCGGTGAACGTCCAGCGCGGCTCGATGCGCACGTAGATGTGCACGCCGCGGCCGCCCGAGGTCTTGGGGTAGCCGGTGTAGCCGAGATCGCCGAGCAGCTCGCGCGCGGTGCCCGCCACGCGCACGGCGTCCGCGAAGTCGGTGCCCGGCTGCGGGTCGAGGTCGAGCCGCAGCTCGTCGGGGTGGTCGACGTCGTCGCTGCGCACGGGCCACGGGTGGAAGGTGATCGTGCCCAT
>JACVRW010000039.1 GCA_014534235.1 Thermoleophilaceae bacterium
CCACACATCTGACTCCGACCGGCTGGGATTAACGCAATTCGGGTGTCGTCGGAGAGGGCGTGGCAGGGCGTTCCAAAGCAAGTTGTGGACGTGGTCTCAGGCCAGACGGGTCTCCTGAGCGAAGATCTGCGGGCCGCGAGAATCACCGATATGGGTCGCCACGCGCGAGCTACTTCGCCGCCAAAGCGGGCGCCTTCAACGGTCCGCGGTTCACCCGCGAAGGCCGGCGCCTTTGACGGTCCGCGGGCTGCGTGAGGTACTCAGCCTCGGTGACCCCATCGCGAGACAGCAGCCCTCCGCTCGTCGTCGACGTACCTGCACCGCGAGGCGCGTCGTGCGGTTTGGCGCGGCGCCGTACCAGTGCACCTCGTCGGCGATCGAAGCGCACGGTTTCGCCTAGCTGGATCATCAACGACCCCACAGGCGGGAACCCGCGTCGACGTGTAGCTGATTCTGTCGACTTCCCCGCAATTTGCGAGCGTTCGAGTGAGTCTCTAAGCACGACGGGCTGGAATTGTCGAGAGGACGTGGCAGGGCGTCCAAGGCAAGTGTTGGACCTGGTCTCAGGTCAGACGGGTCGTCATGAGGGCAGATCTGGGTCGCGCGAATCACCGATATGGCGTCGCCGCGCGCGAGCTACTTCGCCCGCCGAAGCGGTTGCCTTAACGGTTCGCCGCGTCCGTGAGGTACTCCGCATCGGTCACGTGATCGCCCCAGACAGCAGCAGTCCCATCGTCGTCCACCTCCTGCACCGCGAGGTGCGTCATGAACCGCTCTGGTGCGGCGCCGTGCCAGTGGACCTCGTCCGGATCGAAGCGCACAGTCTCGCCCGGATGGATGATCCGGACCGGCCCACCCTTCCGCTGAACGAGCCCAGCGCCCTCGGTCACGTGGATGATCTGGCCGACGGGATGGCTGTGCCAGGCGGTCTGCGCGCCGGGCGCAAAATGCACGCTGAAGGCAGTCACCCGAGAGGGGGGCCTGGCGGCCGCGATCTCGTCGAGCCATACGTCGCCCGTGAACCACTCCATAGGCCCTCGCTGACTGTCGATTCGCGCTGATGTGATCTCCATGGAATCCTTTCGCGATTGCGGGTCGCGCCCGGTCGGTCGAGCGCCGTCGCGCCTCACCGGCGCGGTCCCAACCGAATGTGCCACTCCCCCAGGCGCTCGCCGTTCTCGAGCTGGAACGCGTCCACCGCGATGAAGCTGAACCAAAGGGCGTCGAGGCCCCAGCCGGCGTCCCGGGGGATGGCCAGGATCCGTCGCGGCGTGGGCTCCCGCAGGTAGACGACGGCGCCGCCGTCGCGCAGCTCGGTGATGGTTCCGGTGACCACCTCCGCCTCGTCGGCACCGGGCATCCCCCGGACCCAGACGCGCACCGCACGACCCTCCGGCGAGAACCGAAGCAACCGGCCGATCCGCTCGAGTACGTGTAGCCGCACGCCCGGCGAGCGTACCCTCAGCCGGCGCTGTCGCCGAGGCGCGGGGACCGGGTACACGCACGGCGTGCCTGCAAGCCGACGAGCGGAGCGGTCGCGACGCCGCGTCGACTTCGCTGTTCGGCGACGTCGAGGAGCGAAGCGCCGCTTCCTCAGCTAGGCGCTAGCGCGACCCCGCCGCTCACGGCTACGCGGACTCCGCCCGCTTTTCCCCCGGCTCCTCGGGGGCTGCCTCGGTGACGAGCGTCGGCTTCAGGTTCTTCTCGATCGTGTCCCGCGTCACGACGCACTTCTTCACGTCGCGCCGTGAGGGCAGCTCGAACTGGACGTCGAGCAACGTCTCCTCAAGGATCGAGCGCAGCCCGCGGGCGCCGGTCTCGCGCTCGAGCGCCTTGTCCGCGATCGCCTCGAGCGAGTCGTCGGCGAAGACGAGCTCGATGCCGTCGAACTGGAAGAAGCGCTGGAACTGCTTGACGAGCGCGTTGCGCGGCTCAGTGAGGATCCGGACGAGGTCGTCGCGGGTGAGCTGGTGGATCACCGAGCACACCGGGAGCCGGCCAATGAACTCCGGGATCAGGCCATACTCGACGAGGTCCTCGGGCAGCACCTGCTCGAAGAGTTCGCCCGTGTCCTTGTTGTGCTTAGAACGAACAGAGGCGCCGAACCCGACGCCCTTGTGCCCGACCCTCCGCTCGACGACCTTGTCGAGGTCGGCGAACGCCCCGCCGCAGATGAACAGGATGTTCGTCGTGTCGATCGTCAGAAACTCCTGGTGCGGATGCTTTCGACCCCCTTGCGGGGGTACCGACGCGACCGTTCCCTCCAGGATCTTGAGCAGCGCCTGCTGGACACCCTCGCCGGACACGTCGCGTGTGATCGACGGGTTGTCGGCCTTCCGCGCGATCTTGTCGACCTCGTCGATGTAGATGATCCCGCTCTCGGCCTTCTTCACGTCGAAGTCGGCCGCCTGGATCAGCTTCAACAGAATGTTCTCGACGTCCTCGCCAACGTAGCCCGCCTCCGTCAAGGCCGTGGCGTCGGCGATCGCGAACGGGACGTTGAGGATCTTGGCGAGGGTCTGCGCGAGCAGCGTCTTGCCGCAGCCGGTGGGGCCCAGCAGCAGGATGTTGGACTTTTGCAGCTCGAGGTCCTGCTCGCCCTCCGACTGCATCATCTGCACGCGCTTGTAGTGGTTGTAGACGGCCACCGAGAGCGTGCGCTTGGCCGGCTCCTGGCCGACGACGTACTCCTGGAGCACGGACCAGATCTCCTTCGGCTTCGGAAGGTTCTCGAGGTCGAACGTCGGCGCGCCGGTCAGCTCCTCGTCGATGATTTCGTTGCAGAGATCGATGCACTCGTCGCAGATGTAGACCCCGGGGCCCGCGATCAGCTTCTTGACCTGGCGCTGAGACTTCCCGCAGAAGCTGCAGAGGAGCTGTTCGTTCGAGTCGGTCGGACGGGCCACAGATCTCTCCTCCCGGGGCGAGGGTACCGCAGAACTACGCCCTCGATCGGCGGGTCCCTGCTTTAGTGCTGCGAGATCACTCTGTCGATCAAGTTGTACTCCCGCGCCTCCTCGGCGCTCATGAAGTAGTCGCGCTCGGTGTCTCGCGACACCTTCTCGAGGTCCTGCTTCGTGTGCTTGGCGAGGATCTCATCTAGGCGCCGGCGGACGTCGATGATCTCCTTGGCGTGGATCTCGATGTCCGAGGCCTGGCCCTGGAAGGCCGAGCTCACCTGGTGGATCAGGATCTTCGCGTTGGGCAGCGCCATGCGCTTGCCGTCCGCGCCGCCGGAGAGCAGCAGCGCGCCCATCGACATCGCGATCCCGACGCAGATGGTCTGGACGTCGGGCTTGATGAACTGCATCGTGTCGTAGATCGCGAGGCCCGCATACACCGACCCGCCCGGCGAGTTGATGTACAGCGAGATGTCCTTGTCGGGATCCTCCGACTCGAGGTGGAGGAGCTGCGCCACGACCAGGTTCGCGATGTCGTCGGTGACCGGCGTGCCGAGAAAGACGATGCGCTCGTTCAGAAGGCGCGAGTAGATGTCGAAGGCACGCTCCCCGCGGGAGGTCTGCTCGACGACCATTGGAACCAGAGGACTCATCGGCGGGCCAGTCTAGCGTTCACGGAACGGGGCCTAGGAGCCTGGCGTCCATATCCGCCCCGCCCCCCGCTCCCGCTCTCGCTCGGGCGTCCAAAGCTTCTCGCGCGCGGCGGCCTGCTCGGCCGGAATCGGCTTGGCGTGCTCGACGAGCAGGTCGACCGCCTTGCGCATTGCGATGTCGTCCTTCAGGGCCTCGTCGGCGCGCTGGGTTCGCGCACGCTTCAGAGCCCGCTTGACCTGCTTCTCAGAGGCATCGGGGCCGGCGGCCTCGCGAAGCGCGTCGGCTACCTCCTCGTCGGTGACCTCGATGCCCTCGGCCTTGACGACCTCCGCCAGGACCGCCTCTCTCTTGAGGGCGCGCTCGGCGTCCGGCTCGGATTCGGTGACGAGGTCCTCCTCGGTCTTCCCGGACAGCTCGAGGTAGCGCCGCGGGTCAATCCCCTGCGAGGACAGCCGTCGGGCCGTGCGGCGCCACATCTCGTGTGCCTTCGCATGTACGAGCTCGTGCGGCACCTCGATCTGGGCCTGCGCCACGGCGGCGTCCACGACCGCCTCGCGAAACTCCATCTCGATCTCCCGCTCGTCGGCTCGCTCGAGGCGTTGCTCGAGCTCGGAGCGAAGCTCGTCGAGCGAGTCGTAGCCCCCCGCCTCGACGGCGAAGTCGTCGTCGAGCTCGGGCAGCCGCTTTTCCTTGACCTCCTTGACCTCGACCGTGAAGACGGCTTCCTTGCCGGCGAGCTCCTGGTTCGAGTAGTCGTCGGGGAAGGTGACCGGGACCTCGAGCTCGTCGCCGGCCCGCGCCTCGTTCAGCTGCTCCTCGAAGCCGGGGATCAGCCGTCCCGAGCCGAGCTCCACGACCTGGCCGCGCGCTTCGCCGCCGTCAAAGGACTCGCCGTCGACCCTGCCGGCGTAGTCGATGACCAAGAAGTCGCCGTTGCCGGCCGGCCGGTCGACGGTCTGTAGCGACGCGAGTGACTCGCGGATGCGCTCGAGCTCGGTCTGCAGTTCGTCCGGATCGACCCTCGGCTCGCGGCGGCCCGCCTCGAGCCCCTTGTACTGGCCGAGGCGAGCGGGCGGGACGACGCCGACCTCGATCGTGAAGGCCAGCGGCGAGCCCTTCTGCGGAAGGTCCCGGAGGTCGACCTTCGGGTCGCCGACGGTGGTGATTCCGGCGTCGCTCAGCGCCTCCTCGTACCAGGCGGGCAGGCCACGGCGGACGGCCTCGTCGAGCACGGCCTCGCGGCCGACCTGCTGGATCACCACCTGCGCCGGCACCTTGCCGGAGCGAAAGCCCGGCACGCGCATGTCGCGGCCGATCTCGGTTGCCGCGCTCCGCATCTCGCGCTCGAGCGCGTCGCTCGGGACCTCGACCTCGACGCGCACCCGCGAGTCGCCGAGCTCCGTGGTCTTCGTTGTCACTCCCGGCGGCATCCAGCGCTGACGATATCGAGCGGCCCGCGTACGCTCCGGCGATGCGTCGCGGGGCGGGCGAGAAGCTCCAGGCCTGGGTGGCGACCGGCCCGCTCGGGCACCTATGGAGCGTTGTCGCGGACGTGACGGTGTTCTGGACGCGCTACCTCCTCCGCCGCGTACGACGGAGCTAGCGGCTTGCCGGACGGCCGCGACTCAGCGCGACGCCCGGCGATGGGACGCCAGGAAGCCGAGCGCCGCTCCGACGATGATCGACACGGCGATCACCACGATGAGCGGCGTGTCCCAGCTTCCGACGATCCAGTTCACCTCGACCGTGTCGAGGTTCGCCACGGCGAATGCCACGCCGAGGCCGGCGAGCACGAGGCTCGCGAGAAGCCGCGCCTGTTGCCGGCGGCTCCGTTTAGGCGAGCGGCGCGCAGATCTCGTGGGCAGGTCGTTCATCGCTCCTCTCGGTCAGTTGCGGCTTGATTTTCCCGCCCGGAGACGACGAGTTCATGCCGGGGGCCGGCCCAGCGCCGCCGCGGCGTCATGTGTTCGCCCTTCCGCGGCGTATTCTCGCGGGAGGTCGGACGCGTGCTCGAGCGCGCCAACCGCTCGAGGACGCCCGTACGCTCGATCGTCGTGTACGGCAAACCGACGCATCCGAACTCACATCGGCGGGGCGCGCCGGGCGACCTGTCGAGATCGCTTCAGGCACGAGGTGGACCGCGGCGTGGTGCTCTACGAGCGCGGCGCGCGCGCCCGAGGACCGCGAACCGCACCCCCTACCGCATGCTCTCGGGCGCCGGGAGACGCTCAAGCCGCCGCCGGTAGACGTTCATCGCGGGCCGGGGGAAGTCGGCGTGGGTCTGGGTGCGCAGGTGGGGCACGCGCTCGCGGTGGAATCGGCTCGAGCGGTTCTCGTTGTGGCCAATCACATGGTGGGTCGGGATGCCGTGCCGACCCTGGAGCATCCGGGTCAGCCTCAGCGAGGCCGCGAGCTGGCGCCGGTTGCCGAGCACCTGCGCGTCGCTCCGCCCGACGTGCTCTATGCCGATGGCGGTCCAGTTGAGGCCGACCGTGTGGCGACACATGATCCGGGTCGAGACGAGCTGGTAGATCGTCCCGTCGCGGTCGATCACGTAGTGAGCGCAGACGCCGGGCAGCTCGCCGAGCTCCGGGTCGGGGGCGTCCGTGGCGAAGTAGTTGAAGACCGGCGCGAAGCTGTCCGTGACCGTGTAGTGCTGGACGATCACGCGCGGGTGCCGCAGCCGGTAGTCGTCGATGCCGTAGTGGCGCCGGGCGTAGCGGCGCATCTCCTCCTCGCGTTGTTCGCCGAACGGAATCGGGCGCTGCACGACGCGCGGCGGCGCCACGGCGGCGGCGAGCGCGCGGACCGCACGGGCGTGGCGGGCGACGCCGGCGCTGGACAGTGGACCCCCGGGCAGCTCGACCACGAAGGCCGTGTCGCCCGGAAATCGGTCGCTCTGCCACGACGTGGCCGTGCCCGGAAGCGGGTCGAGCGCCCTCCGCAGCAGGCCGCTTCGGCGTGCGTACAGGCGCTCGAGCGTGGGGTCCCCGCGGCCCGTCACGACGATCCGAAGCGCCTGGTGGTACCAGATCGTCACGCGCGGGCGCTCGCGTTCGATGAACCCCGCCATCGCATGGGACTCCGGCTCGGACAGCGGCCCGGGCCCCGACTCGTACGTGCCGTCGAGCGGCTTCCAGCCGAACGGGAAGTTGCGGTTGAGGTCCACGCCGTGCGCGTTCTGGCGACTGCCGGCGGCGGAGCCGTCGGGATTTGCGTCGTCGACGAGCCAGAGCGCCGTACCGCGCGGCGGCGCGGTCCGGCGCAGCCGGGCCACCACCGCCCTGCCGGCGGGCTCGTTTCCGTGCACGCTCCCCACGACCAGAATCTTCACGCGCGCGCGAGGGCTGCCCACGAGCCTGGCCCGGATCGGCCGGCCCTGCACCGAGCGGCCGATCACCGTCGCGCGCTCGGCCCCCGCCGCCGGGGCGGGGGCCCCGGCGGGAGACGACCCGGGCACCGCCGCGCTCGAGGCGGCGGCAAGCCCAACGAGGACCGCCGAGAGGAACACGCCGCCGAGTGTAGGGTCGAACGTCACCGTGATCGCCGATCTCGCCGAGCAGGCGTCCGCGCAGGGCCGACTCGCGATCGACACCGAGTTCGTCTCCGAGCGCCGCTACCGGGCGCTTCTGTGCCTGGCCCAGGTCGCTGTCCCGGATCCACACGCACGGGACGGCGTGCGAACCGACGTGCTGGACCCGATCGAGGGTGAACTGGACGCGGCGCCGCTCGCCGCGGTCCTCGCCGATCCCGCCGTCGAGGTCGTCGTGCACGCGGGACGCCAGGACATCGCGCTCCTCCGCCGCAGCTGGCAGACGGACGTCGCCAACGTCTTCGACACTCAGGTCGCCGCCGGCTTCCTCGGCTTCGGCAATCAGGAGAGCTACGAGTCGCTCGTCCGCAAGGTGCTGAACGTGCGCTTGAAGGGGAGCGAGGGCTTTACCCGCTGGGACCGGCGCCCGCTTACCCCACGGCAGCTCGCGTACGCCGCCGATGACGCCCGTCTGCTGCTCGCGCTCGGCGACGAGCTCGAACGGCGGCTACTCACCCGCGGCCGGCTCGAATGGGCGCGCGAGGAGTGCCGTGCGCTCGAGGACGCCAGCGACGAGCGCGATCCCGACCGCGTGTACGAGCGCCTGCCGCGGCTCGCCCGCCTGGGCGAGCGGGCCCGCGCGGTCGCCCGGGAGCTCGTCGAATGGCGGGAGGGCGTGGCGCGGGCGATGGACCGCCCGCCCGGCTTCGTGCTCCCGGACCAAGCGCTCGTGGAGCTCGCGAGACGCGCGCCGAGCGACCGCCACGGACTCGAGCAGATCCGCGGCCTGCCACCGCAGACCATCCACCGCCGCGCAGACCAGTTGCTGGAGGCGCTCGAGCGCGGCCGCCGGCGCCGTTCGCCCCCACCTCCGCCGGCGCCCCCGCCTCGCGATCCGGCCGACGCGCCGCTCGTCTCGCTGGCGCAGGCGCTGGTCCGGCAGCGCTCGATGGAGTCGGGCGTGGCCGTGGAGTTGATCGCCACGCACTCCGAGCTCGGCGCGCTGGTGTCCGAGCTGCGCCGCGGCGAGGACGGCAACCGGCGGCGCGTAGCCCAGGGCTGGCGCCGCGAGCTGGTGGGCGACGAGCTCCGCGAGCTGATCGCCGGACGGCGCAGCGTCGCCGTCGGGCCGGACGGTCGGCTGCTCGTCAGGGAGGCGTGACGCCGGGCGGGCCCGCTCAGGTGGCAGGGATCCTGCCCTCATCGATCAGCAGGCGGATGTCGGCGCTGCGGCGCGGGTTCAGGCTCACGTGCCGCTGGCCGGCGCTCGGCTTCTCGAGCAGCAGGCCGGCCGCCATCAGGCGCTCGCTCATCTCGAACGTCAGCGCGCGCTCGTTGCGGCGAGCCCGCGAGCGAGGTGGTCGAAGGCGGCGTGGTAGCCGCTCCACTTCCCCATGCCGTCCAGTCGCTGGAGGGTCCGGCGCATCACGCGCCGGTGCGGTCGGGATCATCGTGCGCGCGGGTCACGGAGCCGGCCGGCTCAAGGAGCTCCAGCAACGCCGCCGCGAGGGCCTCCACGGTACAGAGTAGGGTGGCGAGCGATGATCGACCGAAAGCTCCTCCGCATCTTCATGCAGGACCACCTCGCCGCCGCGACGGCGGGGGTGGAGCTCGCCAGGCGCTCCCAAGGGGCGAACCGGGGAACGACCTACGGCGACGACCTCAAGCGGATCGCCGATGCCATCGACGACGACCGTCGCACCCTGGAGGGAATGCTCACGGACCTCGGCTTCGGGCCCGACCGGCTGAAAGTCGCGTGGGCTTGGGCCGGCGAGAAGGTCGGACGCCTGAAGCTCAACGGGCAGGTGAGGGGGTACTCTCCGCTCAGCCGCGTCGAGGAGCTCGAGGTCCTCATCGGCGGGATCAGCGCAAAGCTGTCGCTCTGGCGCGTCTTGCTCGAGGTGGCCGAGCACGAACCGCGGCTCGACTCGGAACAGCTGCAACGCCTGATCGAGCGCGGCGAGGAGCAGCGGACGAGGGCAGAGGAGCTGCGCACCCGCGCGGCCCACCAGGCGTTCCTTGGGCCGGTCGCGTCCCCTTCCTGATATAGTTGCACAAGCAATCACTTTCGGCGACGGGAGGCTCGTGCATGAAGCTCGACGGCATACACCACATCACCGCGATCACCGCCGACGCCCCCGGCAACGTCGACTTCTACACGCGCGTAATGGGCCTCCGGATGGTGAAGAAGTCGGTGAACCAGGACGACCCCACCGTCTATCACCTCTTCTACGGCGATGAGCACGCCAGGCCGGGCCTCGACCTGACGTTCTTCGAGTATCCCGGGGTCGCCCGCGGTCGCGCCGGCGCGGGGATGGTCCACCGCATCCTCTGGCGCGTTCGCTCAAACGACGCGCTCGACTTCTGGGCCGAGCGCCTCGCCGGTGAGGGCATCGAGTCCCTGCGCGAGGGCGGGAGGCTTCGATTCTCCGATCCGGAAGGGCTCGAGCACGAGCTCGCCGTGTTCGACGTCCCCGACGAGCCGCTCATCGCCGAGCATCCCGAGGTCCCCGCCGAGCATGCTCTGCAGGGATTCCAGGGAGTGCGCGCCTACTCGTTCGACCCCGAGCGGAGCCGCGCGATGCTGGAGCAGGCGCTCGCCTTCGTCCCCACGGACGGCGGCTGGGAGGCCCGCGGCGAGATCCGAGGCGCCACGTACGCCTACGATCCCCCGCCCCCCGAGCGTGGGCTCCAGGGCGCCGGGACCGTGCACCACGTCGCCTGGCACTCGAGCGACGAGGAGCACGAGGCGTGGCGCGACGGCGTCCGGGCGAGCGGCGGACACCCCACGCCGGTGATCGACCGGCACTACTTCCGCTCGATCTACTTCCGTGAGCCGAGCGGCGTGCTGTTCGAGCTGGCGACGCCGAGCCCCGGCTTCACCGTCGACGAGCCGCTCGAGACCCTGGGCGAGCGCCTGTCGATCCCGCCGGCGCTCGAGTCGCGCCGGGCGGAGATCGAGGCCGTGTTGAAGCCGCTGCCCTACAGGCGGGCCACGCGCGAGCGGGCGTGAGTTCTCACCGGAGGGTGTCCCCGGCCCGCTCGACCGCCCGGGCCAGGGCGGCCACGTCGTCGCTCGTCGTCCGCCAGGAGACGATCGCGGCGCGCTGGCAGAAGCCGGGCGCGAGCCGGGTGCCGGTGTGGAAGACCTCGCTCTCCGCCGCCACCTGTACCTGGATTCGCTCGTTCAGCGCGTCGAGCTCCGGGCCCTCGCCCATCCCGTCAGGGCGGTAGCGGAAGCAGACGACGTTCGTCGGCGCCGGCGCGCACAGCTCTAGGCGCGGCGACTCCCGCACCAGCCCGGCCAGCTCGTCGGCCAGGGCGCAGCATCGAGTCACGAGCTCCTCCATCCCCCGCCGGCCGAGCTGCTTGAGCGCCGCCCAGACGCACGCGCCCCGCCAGCTGCGGCTCGCCTCCGGGCCGAGCTCGTGCAGGTTCGCGCCGCCGCCCGGGGTGAGGTATGCGGCCGTGCCCGCGAACGCCTCGGCGTGCAGCTCGGCATCTCGCAGCAGCACGAACCCGCAGCCGTTCGGGACGTTCAGCCACTTGTGCCCGTCGCAGGCGAGCGAGTCCGCGCGCTCCATGCCGACCACGAGTGGCGCCGTTCGCTCGCACAGGCGGAACAGCGCCCCGAAGGCACCGTCGATGTGCAGCCAGAGGCCGTGCTCGGCGCACACGTCGGCGATCTCGTCGAGCGGATCGCTTGCGCCGGTGTTCACGGACCCCGCCTGGGCGATGACGATGGCGGGGTCGACGTCGCCGTTCGCCCGGTCCCGGCGGATCGCATCCACGAGCGGCTCCACCCGCATCGAATAGCGCTCGTCGATAGGGATCGACCGGACGGAGCTCGCACCGAGCCCCAGTGTGCGCAGCGCCTTGAAGTCCGACAGGTGGAGCTCCTCGCTGCCGTAGACGCCGAGCCGCGGCACGCCCCAGATACCGTCCTCACGCACGTCCACCCCATGCCGGCGGCCAGCCCAGTGCCGGGCCACCGCGAGGCCGACGAGGTTGGCCATCGTCGCGCCGGTGGTCAGGTACCCGCTTCCGCTCGGGTATCCGAGCAGCTCGGCGAGCCAGCCGAGCGTCACCTCCTCGACCTCCACCGCGGCCGGGCCGAGGGTACACAGTGCAGGGTTCTGGTCGACGGCCGCGGTCCACGCCTCGGCGATCGCCGCCGCCGGGAGTGCGGCGCCCGTCACGAACCCGAAGAAACGGCCGCCGGTGCTTCCGGCAAGCCCTCCGTCGCAGCGCTCGGCGAGCTCGCCGAGCACGCGTTCGACAGCCATCCCGTCCTCGGGCATGGGCTCGTCGAACCGCGCCCGCAGACGGGCGGGGTCGAGCTCGGCGGCGGCCCGCGCCGGCGGCTCGAGCGCGCTGCGAAAGCGGGTAGCGAGGTCGGCGACGGCGGTGTCGAGATCGTTCATGCGCCGGATCGTCGCAGCCTCCGCCCGGCGCCCGTTGCCCGCCCGGCGGAGAGGTTCGCTAGCGTGCGCGCGCCTGCCCTCTCAGCAAGACACCCTCAAGCCGCGCTCCGCCGTCCGGCGATCGCTGATGCCCCGCCTCGGCGGGCGGGACCTCGCGATCGATCTAGGAACGGCGAACACGCTCGTGTACGTGCGGGGGGAGGGAATCGTCGTCTCCGAGCCCTCGGTCGTGGCGGTCGACACGCGCGACAACGCGGTCCACGCCGTGGGCGAGGAGGCTCAGCGCATGATCGGCCGCACCCCGGCCACGATAGCCGCGGTCCGCCCCCTGCGGCACGGCGTGATCGCCGACTTCGAGGTGACCGAGCAGATGCTGCGGCACTTCATCGGCCGTGTGCATCGCAGCCGCTTCTCTCACCCCCGGCTGATCATGTGCGCCCCCTCCGGCATCACGGACGTCGAACGCCGCGCCCTGACGGAGGCCACCATGGCCGCGGGCGCCCGATCCGTTCATCTGATCGAGGAGCCCCTAGCGGCCGCGATCGGCGCCGGGCTCTCGATCGCCGAGCCCCGCGCCAGCGTGGTCGTCGACGTCGGCGGCGGCACGAGCGAGGTGGCGGTGATCTCGCTCGGCGGGATCGTCGTCTCGCGCTCGCTGCGCGTAGGGGGCTACGACTTCGACGAGACCGGAGCCGCCTGGATCCGCGCGAACCACGGGCTGGCCATCGGCGAAGCCACCGCGGAGCAGGTCAAGCTCGAGATCGGGAGCGTCAGCCCCGACGCCACGGATGCCAAATGGGAGGTGCGGGGACGCGACCCGGTCTCGGGGTTGCCGCGCGAGGTGGGCGTCACGAGCGAGGAGCTCCGCCGCGCGCTCGAGGGTCCGGCGCGGGAGATCGTGTCCTCGGTGCGCGACGCGCTCGAGGAGACTCCCCCCGAGCTAGCCTCCGATCTGGCCCAGTCGGGGATCCTGCTGGCGGGCGGCGGGACGCTCCTGCGCGGGTTCGCCGAGCGGGTCGAGGACGAGACCGGCGTGCCGGTGCGGATCGCGGACTCGCCGCTCGACTGCGTCGCGCTCGGCGCCGGGCAAGCGCTCGACGAGATGGAGCTGCTCGAGCGGACCGCCGAGCGCACCGGCGGCGCGCTGACGGCGCTGCGGCGGCCGGGGCACTGACGCGCTCCCGCGGAGTTCAGTCTCCGGTCGGGACCACCCCCGCCGACTCCACCATCAGGAGCGCGGTGCGTCGCGGCGCCCGGGTGCGGTGGATCACGTTCCTCGGCACCGTGTAGCCGTGGTGGCGCTCGAGTGTCACCGTCTCGCCGCCGTCGATGTCGATCAGCAGCTGCCCGTCAAGAACCAGGAAGAATTCGTCCTCGTCCACGTGCTTGTGCCAGTGGAACTCGCCTTGGATCACGCCAAGGCGCACGACGGCGTCGTTGACGGTCGTCAGCGTCTGGTTGAACCAGTCCTCTCCCGCCGCCGCGATCTCGGCGGGGATGTCGATCAGCGTCGACTGACCGTACTTGTCGTCCAGGTGGATCTTGTAGTCGGGCATGAACGACAGCGTAGGGTCGAGGCCGCGTGACCGTCGATCTCGTCCTCCACGGCGGTCCCATCCGCACGCTCGACGCGGCGGCGCCACTCGTGTACGAGCTGGCGATACGGGACGGGCGCGTGGCTTCGAGACCCGTGCCCGAAGCGTCACTGGTGGACCTTGCGGGGTGCTGCGTCGTTCCGGGCCTGGCCGACGCTCACGTCCACTTCCCCACCTGGTCGCTCGCCCAGCGCCAGGTTCGGCTCGAGGACGCTCACTCGCTCGAGGATGCCGTGGCGATGGTGGAGGAGGCGCTTCCCGCCGTCCCGCCGGGGGCATGGCTCCGCGGGGTCGGCTGGCGCGACGGCGACTGGACGGAGCGCCCCACCCGGGCTGCGCTCGACGCGGTCGCGCCCGAGACGCCGGTCGGGCTCTTCTCGAAGGACTACCACTCGCTGTGGCTGAACAGCGCGGCGCTGGCCCGCGCGGATGACTCGATCGAGACCCCGGGCGGCGTCGTCGAGCGCGACGAGCGCGGCGAGCCGACCGGCGTCCTGCGGGAGAACGCCGCCTGGGCGTTTCGCGACCGCCACGCGCGCCCGACGGTCGCCGAAATGCTCGACGCCTCGCGGGCCGGGTTGCGAGTGGCGGCGGCCCGCGGAGTTACCGCGATCCACGACAAGGACGGCTGGCTCGGCGCGTTCGAGGTCTTCGCCCGCCTGCGCGAGCGTGACGAGCTGACGCTGCGCGTCTGGCAGTCGTTTCCGTGGGACCGCCTTGACGACCTCCGGGCACTCGGCATCCGCTCCGGCTTCGGCGACGACATGCTGCGGATCGGCTACCTCAAGGGGTTCATGGACGGCACGCTCGGCTCCGCCACCGCCCACCTGCTCGACGGCTCTGGGGTGGAGATCACCACCCGCGATGAGCTCGAGGAGGTGGTACGACGTGCGGCGGGGGCGCACTTCCCGGTAGCGGTGCACGCGATCGGCGACGCCGCGAACCGCGCCGCGCTCGACGCCTTCGCGGCCACCCGCGACGCCTGGGAGCCGCCGGACCTCCGTCCCCGCATCGAGCACGCCCAGCTCCTGGCCCCCGAGGACGTGGCCCGCTTCCGGGAGCTCGGCGTGGCCGCCTCGGTTCAGTTCAGCCACGCTCCGTCGGACCGTGACCTCGCCGACCGCCTCTGGGAGGGCCGCCCCGGGGCGTACGCGTACCGCTCGCTGCTCGACGCGGGCGCCGTCCTGGCCAATGGATCCGACGCCCCGGTGGAGGAGCTCGATCCCCTCGCGGGCATCGTCGCCGGCGCCCTGCGCACGCTCGACGAGCGCCCGCCCTGGCGGCCGGAGCAGGCGGTCACCGTCGAAGCGGCGCTACGGGCCTCTACCGTGGCGCCGGCCTGGCTCGAGGGCGAGGAGCACCGGCGCGGGACGCTCGCTACCGGCATGCTCGCCGATCTCGTCGTGCTGGACCGTGATCCCCTCGCCTGCACGCCCGCGGAGCTACGGGAGATGCGGGTTTTGGCCACGATGGTCGGCGGCCGCTGGACGCACGTGGCGGCCGGTTCGCCCGTGGAGTCCGCGGCGAGCCCATAAGCGCGCGTCCGCGCTCGTCACCGCACCGCCGCGGGAGACCGCCGCCGGGTGCCACGCCGCTCACTACGTCCGGCCGCCGAGCTCCGCGCGCTCGCGTTCGACAAGCCGAGCGATGCCGGTGCGCGAGCTCACGTCCAGCTTCGCCATCGCGCTGGAGACGTGCTTCTCGATGGTCTTCTCGCTGAGATGGAGCTGCATCCCGATCTGGCGGTTCGTCCGTCCCTCGGCGACGAGCATGGCGACATCTCGCTCGCGCGGCGTGAGCACCTCGAGGCCGCCGCCCGGCTCGGCCGCGGAGGTCGGCGCGGGCCGCGGGCGCTCGCCGAGTCGACGCAAGACACGAAGGGCCGCGTCGCGATACCCCGCCGCACCCCGGGCGTGAAGATCGTCCCCCGCACGCCGCAGCTCTGCGCGCGCCTCGTCCACCTTCCCGGCCGCGGCCAGCGCGTCACCAGCGACCGTGCGACAGCGCCCCTCCCACAGCGGCGCACCCGCCTCTTCCGCGGCCGACGCACCGGCCAGGGCGACTCGCGCTGCCTTCTCCTGCTGCCCCTGGGCGAGCAGCACCTGCGCCTCGATGAGCCCGGTGATCGCGCCGAATACGCCAGTCCGCCGACCCCCCGCCTCCTCGCGAGCCTGCCTGGCCCATTCGGCCGCCTCTTCAACGCGACCTACGGCGAGGTGCACACGCACCACCATTTCGAGCGCGCGCAGCCGATCGCTCGGCGGAAGTTCACGGTCGACCCACCCCGACGACTCAAGCGTCTCGAGCGCAGCGTGCGGGTCGCCGGAAGCCAGTTGGGCGTCAGCAAGCGTCCAGCGCGCGGAGGGGGACTGCAAGCGCGTGGCCTCGACGGCGAGCTCTGCGTTGGCGATTGCCTCGCTCGCTCGTCCCTGCGCCAGCGCCACCCAGGTGGCCAACTGCGAACCCCACCACATGATGGTGGCGTTGCCCGAAACGAGCGCGCTCTCGACTGCCTCTTCGGCCGAGCTGTGCGCGAGGTCAAGCCGCCCGCACCGCTCCGCCGCATAGCCGAGCAGCGACGTGAAGGCAGTCGCTAGAAAGCCCTGCCCGCTTCGCCGCGCAAGCCGCAGCCCGCGCTCCGTGCTCGCCTCGGCGGGGCGGTCGCTGTAGAGCTGAGCGGTGGCTAGCCAGAGCATGATCTCGAGGCGCGCGACAAGCGCCTCGTCGGAGAGAGCGTCGACGAGCGCTTCGGCCTCGTCGAGGATGCTCTGCGCCCGGTCTAGTGCGGCCTTGTCGACGCCGCGCAGTCGCTCGGTCGCCGCGGCGGCTGCCTGGACCGCGGCGGCTGCCTCGAGCAGTGGGTCGCCCGCGTCTTGCGCCGCGGCGCGAGCCTCGTCGATAAGCGGCTCGACCGCTTCGAAGTCGCCGCAGGAATAGCGCTCGGCGGCCAGCTGGAGTGTCAGGAGCGCGAATTCGCGGCGGGCGTCATCGCCCAGGGCCGCTCGCGTACTCATGAGCATGTCCCGAGCTCCGTCGAGGTTCCCTATCCACACCTCGAGGTCGGCAAGCGCGGCGGTCGTTTCGACCCGCAGTACCAGGTCGTCTGCGGGGATCAGCGCTATGGCGCGACGCAACGCGTCGCGTGCGTCCACCGCCCGGTTCGCCCGAGTGAGCGCATCGGCTTGCGCGCGCAGAAGGGCGACGCGGCGCTCAGCATGCTCGGCGCCGTCGGGAAGCAGGCGCACGGCCCCGCCGTACCAGCCGGCAGCGGTCGTTGGAGCGCTCAACGTCGTTTCGGCAGCGGCCTTCGCGAGCACGTCGACAGCGTCCATATCACCGGGACGGGCAGCGCGCTCGACATGGTGGGCGCGCTGAGCCGGCGTGGCGCCCCGCGCCGCGAGCGCGTCGGCGGCGCGGGCGTGGGCCGCGAGCCGCGACCCGCCTGGGATTCCCTCATAGACCGCGCGGCGCACGAGGGGGTGGCGGAAGCGAAAGCGCCTCGGGACGTCCGTCGGCCGGATCAGGTCAGTGGCTTGCAGCTCGTCGATCGCCGAAAGCACCGCGTCCTCGGATGCGCCGATGGCCGCGCCCGCGAGCTCCGGCTCAAATGGGTCGCCTGCCACCGCCGCCCCTTCCAGCACCTCGCGCACGTCTGGAGTTAGGTCCCCCAGCTCTCCGGCGAGCGCCGCCAGCACGGCGCGTGGCACGCCGGCGATGCCGGTCGCCGGACGGCGGTCGGGATGTAACTCGGTCGCGCGTGCCAGCGACTCGAGGTAGAACGGGTTACCCCCGCTCTCGCGGTACAGGTGTTCGCGCACCGCGCGGCGGACCGACGGCAGGAGTCGGTCGGCTGCCTTGCGGGGCAAGGGGCCGACGTCCACCACCTCGGCGAAGCCGTTTCGCACCGCTGTCTCGAGCGCCGTCTCGAGGTCCGGCGCCCGACCTGCCCGTGTCGCCAGCGCCAGCATCACGCGGCTTGTTGGCGGCCGATGGAGCAGCAAGGCCAGCACCTCTGCGGAGGCGGCATCCGCCCATTGCACATCGTCGAGCAGCACGGTTAGAGGACGAGGTCCGGCGAGCAGCTCGAGAAGCGCTCGAAGGCCGCGCGCCACGTGGTGGCGTCCGTCGAACGAGGCGCGTTCGACGCCGGGCATTCCGCGGACGGCCGGCAGGACAGCCGCCAGCTGAGCGAGGTGCTCGGCATCCAGCCGGCGCGGTGGATCGCTCGCGAGCCTGCGGTCGAATGTGTCGATCAGCAGCGCAAACGGGAGGTCACGCTCCAGTTCGGCGGCGCGGCCCGCGAGCACCAGATGCCCGCGCTGCTCCGCCCGCTCGGCGAGCTCGGTCAGCAGCCGAGACTTGCCGATCCCGGGCTCGCCGCGCAATCCGATCCCGCGCGCCGACCCGCGCTCGACTTCCAGGAGCGCGCGCTCGAGGACGCCGAGCTCGTGGTCTCGCCCCACGAGAGCGGACTGGCTTCTGTGCACGAGCGCGAGATTAGCCCGCAGAGCTGCTTCCTAGCCGCCGAAACGCCGGTCACGAGCCGCTGCATGACAACCTCTCACGGCAGCAGAGGTGCTGATCAGCATTCGCTTCAGCGCACCATGGTGCTAAGCGGGTCGTGCTCCGGCCTGGCGTCTGCGTAGGATGGCGCGACGCCAGTAGTCGACGACTGGAGGCAACGCACGATGAGACTCCGCTGGCTTGCCATTTCAATCGCCGCCGTCATGGCGGTTGTGCTCGCCCTGCCGAGTGCCGCATCCGCGTTGAGGAGGCCCCTCTTCGCCGCCCTCAACGGCCAGAACGAGATCAGCGAGGAAGGACGGCGCGGTGTCGGCGATCGCAATGGCGGCGGCAGCTTCAGCGCCGTCATCAAGGGGCGGCAGCTGTGCTACGGGCTCGCCGTCAGGGACATCGAAGAACCGATCGCGGCCCACATCCATAGGGGCGGGCGCAATGTGAACGGCCCCATCGTGGTCACGCTGAGGCACCCGCAGACTGGGGATCCGGGCGCCTCGAGCGCCTGCACCGCGCTCCGCTCCGCCCTGATCCGCGCGATCCGGCGGCGTCCCGGCCGCTACTACGTGAACGTGCACAACGACGATTTCCCGAACGGCGCGATCCGTGGCCAGCTCTTTTCGAGGGGCGGTCCGTAGCCCGCCGTGTGAGCCATGTCTCACACCGGTGAGCCGTGGCGCGGGAGGGTGGACGCATGCAGCCCGCCCTCCCGCTCCGCGTCTACGCCGCCCGTGACGCGCACGCCGACCACGGACGCGACTACGGCGTCAGCCTCGCGCTGAGCCGGAGGCGACGCCTGCCGGCGCTCCGCCGCATCCTCCGGCCGCTCCCGCGGCCCGCGGCCGCGCGCGTGGCCGTCGCGACGGGTCGTCCGGCGCTGTCCGGCGGCTGAGACGAAAACCCCGTAGGCCCTCCCTCCGGAAGAGAGCCCCGCAGCCCCAGCGGGGCTCTCTTCACGCTTCGTAGACCGCGGCCCGCCTAGCCGAGCCGCTCGGCTCGGACTTCGGGGGCGCGGTCCCCTCCACGCCCGCGGCCGGACATGCGCTGGACTACCACCACGTGGTCGCCGGCGTCGATGATCTCCGCCGCCTCGAGGACGTAGTTCTCGAACGCCCTCGCACGTCCGCGACGAAGTCCCTCCATGCCGTCGACGCCCGCGTAGAGCTGCTCCAACAGGAAAGAATGGAGCTCCAAGCGCGGCGCGAGGTGCTCTGAAAGAGCTGCTCGAGCAGCTCGATGTGCCCGCGACCCAGGGCTTGTAGGCGTCGAGCACCGGCTCGACGTTCTGTCTCGACATCCGGTGCTGAGTATTCCGGCGATCATGTCGGGCCATGCGACTTGGAAGGGTCATTCACTGCGTCGACGCGCATGCGGAGGGTGAGCCGAGCCGGATCGTCGTCGGCGGCGTCCGTGACGTGCCCGGCACGAAGATGCTCGACAAGCTTCGCCACCTCGAGCGCGAGGGCGACGCCCTGCGCAGGCTGCTCCTGTTCGAGCCGCGCGGCGCCGCCCCGCTGTCCGCCGACCTGGTCCTGCCCTCGGCCCACCCCGAGGCGGACATGGGCTTCATCATCATGGAGTCGTCCTCGTACGAGGGCATGTCGGGCACGAACACGATCAACACCGCCACGGTGCTGCTTGAGACCGGCATGCTCCCGATGGCCGAGCCCATCACGACGGTGACGCTCGAGGCGCCGGCCGGTCTCGTGCGGGTAAGCGCGGACTGCGCCGCCGGCCGCTGCGAGCGCGTGACGTTCGAAAACGTCCCGTCGTTCGCGACCAAACTGGACGCGCCGGTTCAGGTTGAGGGGCTCGGCGAGGTGAGAGTGGACGTGGCATACGGCGGCGCGTTCTGCGCGTTCGTCGATGCCGAGGGGCTCGGCTACGAGATCGTCCCCGACGAGGCGCGGGCGCTGGCCGAGCTCGGCGAGCGGATCCGGCCGGCTGTCGTCGACCAGGTCGAGATCGCCCACCCCGTCGAGCCCGCGCTCGGCGTGCTCTCGTTCGTCGTCTTCACCGCGCGCCCCCGGGTCAGAGGCCACGCCCGGAACGCGACGGTCGTCGCGCCCGGACGGCTCGACCGCTCCGCCACGGGCACGGCGACGTCGGCGCGGCTGGCGCTGATGGCCGCGCGGGGCGAGATCGAGGACGGGGCCGAGTTCGTCAATGAGAGCGTCATCTCCACGCACTTCGTCGGACGGATCGTCGGGCGCACCCGCGTCGGGGATCGCGACGCGGTCGTCCCCGCGATCACCGGTCGGTCCTGGATCACCGGCTTCCATCAACTGGTGCTCGATTCCACCGACCCGTTCCCGGAGGGCTTCCAGCTGCCGGACACCTGGGGAGCCGGGCGGCGCGAGGCCCTCCTCGGGCGGCCGGCGTGAGGCTGCGCGTGCTGACCGCCGCCGACGTCGAGGGTGCGCTCGACGCCGATGAGCTCGTCGAGTCCCTGGCGGGCGCCTTCGCTCAGCTCTCGGCCGGCCAGGCGTCGATGCCGCAGCGGATCGCCGTCGAGGTGCCGGAGCGCCGCGGATCGGTGCTGCTGATGGGC
Source organism: Thermoleophilaceae bacterium (assembly GCA_014534235.1). Lineage (GTDB taxonomy): Bacteria > Actinomycetota > Thermoleophilia > Solirubrobacterales > Thermoleophilaceae > JACVRW01. Next base: position 20,175 of record JACVRW010000039.1, read on the forward strand.
GCCCACCTCGAGGGGCGGTCCTCGCTTACCACGAAGCTGGTGAGCCTGTTCCCGGACAATCCACGCGGCGGTCCGCCGACGCATCAAGCGGCGATCCTCGTCTTCGACGCGGCCACCGGCACCCCGACCGCCCTGATGGACGGGACGTCTGTGACCGAGCTGCGCACGGCGGCGGGCTCCCGCCTGGCCACGCGCCTGCTGGCCCGCCCAAACGCGAGCGTTCTGGCGATCTTCGGCACGGGAGTACAGGCCCGAGCGCACGCGCGGGCGCTCGCCCGCGAGCGCTCGTGGCGAGAGGTGCGCATCGCGGGGCGCGACAGCGACGCGGCCGAGCGGGTAGCTGCCGCCCTGCGAGACGAGATTGCGGCGCCGGTCACCGCCGCCGGCTCCTTCCCGGCGGCGCTCGACGGCGCCGACGTCGTCTGCGCGGCAACCGCGGCGACCGAGCCCGTCGTCCGGCGCGAGTGGCTCTCGCCGGGCGTCCACGTGAACTCGGTCGGGTACACGACAGCGGGCCGCGAGGTCGACGCCGACACGGTCCGTGACGCCGTCGTGGTCGTCGAGTCGAGGGCCGCCGCGCTGGCCGAGAGCAACGACATCCGCTGGGCCATCCGCGACGGCGTCCCCGAGCAGGAGGCCGTGCACGCCGAGCTCGGAGAGGTCGTGGCCGGCACCCGCCCCGGCCGCACCACCGCCGACCAGATCACGCTCTACAAGTCGCTCGGGGTCGCCGCCGAGGATGACGCCGCGGCCGGGCTCGTGCTGGCGGCCGCCGAGCGCGAAGGCATCGGGACGATGGTGGACCTGTAACCGGGCGCAATCAGGTTGCGGAGCCCCCTCGCCGCGTGAGACCATCGCGCCAGGAGGAGCGCGATGGACGAATCACGGCTGCGACAGATTCCGGTGTTCGCGACTCTGTCGAAGAAGCAGCGCAAGGTCGTCGCTAGGTGCGCGGACGAGGTCGACGTCCAGCCGGGCACGCACCTGTGCCGCGAGGGCGAATCGGCGTACGAGTTCTTCGCCATCGAGGCGGGCACCGCCAAGGTAGTGCGCGGTGACCAGTACCTGAACCAGCTGGGACCGGGAGAGTTCTTCGGCGAGATGGGGGTGCTGTCCAAGTCACGCCGCAACGCATCCGTGATCGCGGAGACGCCGATGACCGCCGTAGTGATTACGGCGCCGGCCTTCCGTCACATCGACCGGGAGATGCCGGAGGTGGCCAAGAAGATCCGGTTCGCTATCGACGAGCGGCTCCACTGGCTCGAGCCGGTCGGCTGAGCCCTTCCGCTCGCCCTCGGCGCGCGAGCGCCTCGACCGCGAGCAGCACGATCGTCGGTGGGACAGTGCCCGGCAGCGACTCGACCACGGCATAGAGCTGGTTGAACGCCTGCGCGACCGCGAACATCGCCACGGCGGCGGCCGACTGCGGCCGGCGCTCCGCGGCGAGAATCCCCCCGACGACACCGGCGATGAAGAAGTCTCCGTAGTCGGTCGAGACGTCGCCGATGTCAGCCACCTGCAGCCGCGGCAGCTCGGCCGCCGGGGTCGCCGCGTCGAAGCGCGCGTTCTGCTCGCCGAAGAAGTCCCCGAAGATGAAGACGGCGTCGATCGTGGCCATGGCCACGACGCCGGCCTTGAGAACGAAAAGCGGCGTGCCCCCGGCGAGCAGACGCCCCACGGTCACGCACGAGCCCATGATCAGCAGCAGCCGCGCGATACGGCCGAGTGCGTCGTCGGGGCCGGCCAGCGCGGCGATCAGCAACGGCACCACGAGGCCGGCCATCCATGGGCGCGCCCCGTGCGCGGCCCAGCCGAGCGCCAGCGCGCAGCCGGGGGGCACGAGGAGGAGTGCGATCCAGGTCAGGACGTCGGCGCTCGCCGAGGCCACGGTGATCACGGCAACGCTTCCGACGACCGAGAGCGGCGCGATGAGCGCCCATCCCCGGCCGCGCAGCCTCAGCAGCACGGCCGGGATCCCGGCGGCGGGGAGCGCGACGCAGAGCGCCTGCGCCGCGTCGAGCACCGCGGTGTCCGCCTCGAAGTACACCGCCCCACAGCCTGGCAGGGCGGATGCAGGTCAGCCTGGCCCGGCGCCGTACACGCCTATACCGCCGAGCAACCAGCCGAGGCCGGCGTTGAAGTTCGCGCGTATCTCGTCTCCGGACAGCGGGCGATCTCCGATGCCCTCGAAGGGCGGACTGGTGGCGAACCCGGCAAACCCGATGGTGTAGACGATCAGGACGCGGCGGGCGTCCAGCGCGCGGCGTCCGCTGACGCCTCCGCGCTCGAGGAGAGCGAGCATCACTTCGCCGAGACCTTTCGCGTTGGGGCCCCGGGCGCCCTGGCGGGCGACGTAGAGCGGTACGAGGTCGGGGTGTCGCAGGAGGACGTCGTAGGTGGAGGCCATGAGCGCGTACAGCCCGGCGTTCGCGTCGTCGGTGTCCCGGGACGGCGGCTCAACCTCGGCGACGACGTCGTCCAGTACGGCATCGATCAGCTCGGTCTTGCTCGCGACGTGGCTGTAGAGCGCGTTCGGTCGTACGCCCAGCCGCTCCGCGAGCGCCCGCATGGTGAGCGCGTCGAGGCCCCCGTCGGCGAGCAGCTCGTGAGCCGCCGCGAGTACGCG
>JACVRW010000019.1 GCA_014534235.1 Thermoleophilaceae bacterium
TATCCTGGGAGGAGCCACTACACTTTCTGAAGCAACGAGTCGGCCAGGAGTCGAACCTGTCACCAGGGGAAGACCTGGATCGCCGCGCCCACACCGCGGCACCGACCCAAGTAGCGCCGACCCCCGGCGACCGCTAGGCCGCGACAGCTTCACGGTCGCCGGGGGTCTTTAACGTCGCCCGTCGCGCTCGGCTAGCCACTAAAGGACGGGGCGACTTGGCCTCTCCTCATGTGGCCTGCTCCCGGTCGCCTTCGGGAAGCGAATACGAAGATGGCCGTCCCGCTGGCGACTTTGAGCCGGCCTCGGTGGTTCTAGCCGACGAGATTCGTCAGCAGCAGCTCGTCCGGTAGCTTGCTGTCGTTGCGGCGTGCGAGTGGTCGGGGAGGTCCCGGCTGAGGCGGGCTACCGAGTCTCGCGGTACTTGAGCCGCTTGCCCTCGGCCTGCGAGAGCGCTGCCACGGTGCGCGCGGAGTCGCTGGCATGGCGGGCGTTGTAGCGGAAGTCGAACTCGGCCAAGTAGCGATCCAGGTAGGCGCGGCTGACGTGGTGATAGATGCCGTTGACCGCGCTTCAGGTTTGCGAAGTAGCTTTCAACGGTGTTCGTATGCGTGGAGCCGCGGACGTACTCGCCGTAGCCGTGGGTCACGGTGTCATGGGCGGCGAAGTCCTTGCCAACCTCGCGGTAGGCCAGCCACTCGTCTGTGACAAGCCGCGAGCGCGGATCGACATGCTCCCGGACCGCGCCACCTAGCTCGCGAGCAGTCACGTTCGCCACTCGGAAGGAACGAGCGCGGCCGTCGCGTTCCACCAGCGTCATGACCGGTGTCTTGTGCTTGGCTCCGCGGCCTCGTCCCTCGGAGCGACCCTTGCGCTTTCCGCCGATGTAGCTCTCGTCCGCTTCGACGGTCCCGGACAGACGGGACACGAAGGCCGGATCACGCATCGCCTCGCGGATGCGGTGGAACATGAACCAGGCGGTCTTGTAGCTCACGCCGAGCATCCGGTGGAGCTGGTGGGCGCTCATGCCCTTCTTGGACGAGCAGAGCAGGTAGAAGGCGGCCAGCCACTTATTCAGCGGGATATGGCTCGACTCGAAGATCGTGCCGACCGTGACCGTGAACTGTTTCCGGCAGGCGCGGCACTTCCAGAGCCGACGCTTGGTGGCCTTGGACTTCAGCCGGTAGGGCTCCCGCTCGGACTCGCCACAGTGCGGGCAGACAACGCCGTTCGCCCACCGAATCGACTCTAGGTACTCGGCGGCGGCGACCGGATCGGTGAACCGGGGGTCTAGAAGGTGAAGATCGCCGCTTTCCATGCCCTTATCGTCTCACGGGAGCGTGGGTTTGTCAAGTACATAATCCCGGCAGGGTATAGCGGCACTCCCGGCGGTGTCATCGGGCCCTCAGCCTCAGCCCGGGCACCTTCCAGACCGCCTCGAGCGCGATGCGGGGGGTCATCTTCGAGACGCCACGGCGTCGCTCCCGGAACACGATCGGCACCTCCATCACGGTGTATCCCGCCCGCACGGCCTTGTAGGTCAGCTCGATCTGGAAGCCGTAGCCGTTCGCGTGGACCCCGTTGAGGTCGAGCGTCTCGAGCACACGCCGGTGGAAGCACTTGAACCCCCCGGTCAGGTCGCGCACCGGGATTCCCAGCACCAGACGGGCGTACGCGCAGCCGCCCCGGCTCACCATCCGGCGCGCCATCCCCCAGTTGGCCACGCCGCCGCCGGGGACGTAGCGCGATCCCAGCACGAGGTCGGCGGCGTTCGCTGCGGCGATCAGCCGGGGTACGTCGGCGGGGTCGTGCGAGAAGTCGGCGTCCATCTCCATCACGAGCTCCGCCCCGGCGCCGAGCGCCACCTCGAACCCCGCGAGGTACGCCCGACCAAGCCCCTGCTTGTGCGCGCGGTGCAAGACCTCCACATGCGCGACCTCCCTGGCCAGCCGGTCCGCCTCGTCGCCGGTGCCGTCGGGCGAGTTGTCGTCCACCACCAGGATCCTGTGAGTCAGGCCCGTGGACTCGAGCCGGGGCAGGAGGGCTTGGACCAGCGGCTCGAGGTTCTCGACCTCGTTGTAGGTGGGGAGGATGAGCCACAGCGCCGCCACGGAGGCGCGTACGCTAATCGGGTGCGCAACGCTGACATCGCGGAGGCCTTCGAGGAGTTGGCGAGCCTTTACGAGCTGGACGGGGCGGTCGTCTACCGCGTGGTCGCCTACCGCAACGCGGCCAAGGCGATCCGCGAGGCGGGCGTCTCCGTCGAGGAGCTGGCGCGCCAGGGTCGCGTCGAGGAGCTCGCCGGGGTCGGGAAGACGATCGCCGAGAAGATCGACGCGCTGCTCGAGACCGGCTCGATCCCCTCGGCCGACAAGCTCAAGGCGCGCATCCCTCCCGGGCTGATCGAGGTCACGCGCATACCGGGCCTCGGCCCAAAACGCGCGCGCCAGCTCCACCAGGAGCTCGGTATCACGTCAATCGCCGACCTGCGCGAGGCGGCGGAGCAGGGTCGCCTGAAGGAGGTCCCCGGCTTCGGAAAGAAGGCGGAGGAGAACGTCCTTGCCGCCCTCGCCGCGGGCGCGGACGGGCGTCCCAAGCCACGTCTCGTCCTGTCGGAGGCGTTGCCGGTCGGTGAGGAGATGGTTGCTGCGCTCCGGGACCAGCCGGCGGCCGTCCGCGTGCAGCTGGCCGGCAGCGCGCGCCGGATGACCGACACCATCAAGGACCTCGACATCGTTGCCGCCGCGAGCGACGCCGCGGCGCTCGTGGAGGCCTTCTGCGGCATGTCGGCGGTTGACGAGGTCTACGTCTCGGGTGAGGCGGGCGCGAAGGCCGTCACCCACTCGGGACTACCGGTCGACCTCCGGATCGTGCCCGCGGAGGCGTTCGGCAACCTGCTCCAGCACTTGACGGGGTCCGGGAAGCACAACGAGGCCCTGCGCACCGAGGCGGTCAGGCGCGGCCTGCACGTGAGCGAGTACGGCATCGCCGACGACGAGACCGGCGAGACGGTCGCGTTTGCAACCGAGGAGCAGGTCTACGAGCGTCTCGGCATGCAGTTCATTCCCCCCGAGCTGCGCGAGAACCGCGGTGAGCTCGAGGCCGCACGGGAACACCGGCTACCCGGTCTGATCGAGCTCGGCGACATCCGCGGCGATCTGCACATGCACACGGTGCTGTCCGACGGCCGCAACACGCTCGAGGAGATGGTCGACGCGGCCGCGGAGCACGGCTATGAGTACATTGCGATCACCGAGCACTCCGCGACGCACGGGTTTGGCAGCGGGGTGCCGCCGGACGAGCTCCGCCTTCGGGTCGAACGTATCCGCTCACTTGAGGGGCCGGGCATCACGGTGCTGGCAGGCACCGAGACCAACGTGCTGCCGGACGGCTCGCTCGACTACGCCGACGACGTGCTCGAGGAGCTCGATTGGGTCGTGGCCAGCCTGCACACCTCTTTCCGGATGCCGGAGAAGGAGCAGACGGACCGCATGCTAAGGGCGATGGAGCACCGCCTGGTCGACGTGATCGGTCACCCCACCGGACGCATGATCGGCCGCCGCGATTCCTATGAGCTGGATGTCGATCGGGTGATCGCGAAGGCGGTCGAGACGGGCACGTTCCTCGAGATCAACGCCAATCCCAACCGGCGCGACCTGAACGACGTGTACGCGCGCTCCGCCGCCGAGGCCGGCGCGATGCTCGTGATCGACTCGGACGCCCACCGCGCGGACACGCTGCGGCGTAACATGCGCTACGGGGTGGCCACCGCGCGCCGCGCCTGGCTGGCCGCGGAGCAGGTCGCCAACACGCGGGTCTGGCCCGAGCTGGCACGGATGCGCAAGCGCGAGCGCTAGCGCCGGCGGCCTCCGCCTACCGAACCGGCTGCGTCTCCACCGGCTCGACCCTGCGTAGCCCCGGCAGGCGGAGCAGCTTCGGCGCCCCGAACGGCGAGCTCTTGTCGAACCAGAACTCCACGCCGTCGCGGCCCTCGATCGCGGCGACGGCGGCGTGCTGCTTGCGCCAGAGGAGCGCCATGAGGAGGCAGTAGCCGGTGGCGATCACGGGGACCTGGGGGAAGAAGAAGCCGATGACGCCGGACGCGACCGCGAGCACCGCCAGCGGCCAAAGGCGGTTGAACATCACCGTGCCCGGCTCTAGCTCGGGGAGGGTGTTCGTGCTTCGGGCAGAGGCGAGCAGTCGGGCGATTCCCTTCGTGGCTACCGGCCTTCGGCCGATCCAGACGCCGGCGAGCGCGGCGAGGATCCACCAGCCGGCGGCCACGTAGACGAGCGCATCCGAGTCGGCGCGGGCGGCGCCGAGGACCGAAACGACCGCGAGCGCGGTGCCGGCGCCGCCGAAGAGCAGCACTGCGACCCGGAGGAAGTCGCGGAACCTCACGCCGCGGCGAGCGCGGCGAGCACGCGCGTGAAGCCCGTGACGCCGTCGACCACTATGTCCGCGCGCTCGACGATCGCCGGCGGGCCCTCGTCCGAGCGAACGCCCACCCGCACGACGGCTTCGAGCTTGCCGTCGCCCTGAAGCGACTCCAGCGCGTCGAAGGCATCGAGGTCGGTGACGTCGTCACCGCCGAAGAGCGCGGCGTGCGATCTCGCCCGCTCGACCAGGGCACGGACCGCCTGGCCCTTGTCGACGGGAACGGGCGGGCGCACCTCGAGCACCTTTCGGCCCCAGTGCGTTACGAGACCGGCCGCCTCGGTCTCTTCCGCAAGCGCCTCGAGGTACGCGCGCGCCGCGTCCTCGTCCGGGACGTCGCGCCAGTGGAAGGCGGCGATCGCGCCCTTGTCCTCGATCCTTATCCTCAGGCGGCGCAGCTGGCGGGTGTCGTGGTCCTGGGCGAAGCGCCGAACGCGGCCCTCCCACCCCTGAAACGCCTGCACGGTGCGCGGGCGGGCGGCGCCCGGGTCGAGCAGCTCCGCGCCGTGGGAGCCCGCGTAGGCGATGCCCCCGACCCCAACCAGCCGCCGCGCCTCGGTCGCCGAGCGGCCCGAGATACACGCCACGCAGCCGTAGCGGCGCGCCAGCCGGCCGAGTAGGCGCGACACGTCCTTGTGGACCTTGGCGTCCTCGGCGCGCCGAACGATCGGGGCGAGCGTGCCGTCGATGTCGCACAGCACGGCCGCCCGCAAGGGGTCGGTGGTCAGCGGCCGGAGAGCATCTGACAGGGCGTCGGCTGGGGGAGCGGACACGCGCCGTAGTATGCCCCGCGATGCCGTCGCGGCTGCCTCGCCTAGCCGCCATCGCCACCGCGGCGGGCGCGTTCTCGGGTCTCTTCGGGGTCGGGGGTGGGACCATCATCGTCCCGCTGCTCGTGCTCTGGCTCGGCTACGAGCAGAAGGAGGCCACGGGCACGTCGCTTGCGGCGATCATCGTGATCGGAGGTATGGCCGCCGCGGCGCAGGCCGCGTACGGCAACGTGGACCTCGCGAAGGGGCTCCTCATCGGCCTGCCCGGCGCGGCAGGGGTCGTCGCCGGAGCCGCCATACAGCAGCGGATCTCCCACCGCGCCGTCGCGGCAGCGTTCATCGTGCTGTTGCTCGCGTCCGCGGCGATCCTCATCTTCTGATGGACGCGCTCGACTGGACCGGTCTGCTGGCGCTTTCGTTCGCCGCCGGGACGGCGGGCGGCCTCTTGGGCGTCGGCGGCGGGGTCCTGTTCGTGCCCGCTCTCGTCGTGTTCGCCGGTCAATCGCAGCTCGGCGCCCAGGCGACGTCGCTCGTTGCGATCGTGGTTGTCTCGCTCGTGGGCACCTGGCGGCAGCGCGGATACGGGAACGTACGGCTTCGCGACGGGGTCACCGTCGGCCTCCTCTCGCCGCTGGGGGTTCTCGCCGGGGTAGTGCTCGCAAACGCGGTCCCGGAGCGGGTCCTCGAGCTGTCGTTCGCCGCGGTGCAGCTCTACATCGCCGCGCAGCTGGCGCGCGAGGTTGGCCTTCCCTCCCGACCCGTGAAGCGCTAGCGTCCAGCTCGGTGGAGATCCTCGACGTCCAGAGCGAGGACCGAAACGGACTCGTGCACGTCGCCCTCCGGGGCGAGCTCGATCTCTCGTCGGTCGGGAAGGTCCAGGAGGAGCTACGGCGCGTAGAGGCGTCCTCGCCGCGGGTCGTCGTCCTGGACCTCTCGAAGCTCACGTTTCTCGACTCGACCGGGCTGCGCTGCCTCGTGACGGCCGATGAGCGCGCCCGCGACGAGGGTCGGCGGGTGGTGATCGTCCGCGGGCCGGAGGCCGTGCAGCGGGTGTTCTCGATCACCCGGCTCGACGACCGGCTGGAGATGGTGGACGACGCCTCGACCGTCGCCTGACCCCCAAGGGTTTGACCCCTCGCCGGAAGGGTGATACTTCGATAAGGTCGGTTCGGACGTCGCCCGCTCGGCTCGCCCGCTGGAAGCGGTATCCCGTGGGCGGCGGCTGCAGAAACGTACCTGGGAGGAGGTTCTGTGGCGCATGGCTACTGCCACGTCGGCGGCTGAGGCCGACAGGGCCGAAACCCCCGCGCAGGGCAGGCTCGTGGAGGAGAAGCTGCTGCTGCGCTACCACCGCGACGGGGACCTCGAAGCTCGTGAGGAGCTCGTCCTTCGCTTCATGCCCGTGGCACGTCAGCTCGCCTCACGCTACCGCCATGCCGGCGAGCCCCAGGAGGACCTGGTGCAGGTCGCCTGCGTGGGGCTCCTGAAGGCGGTCGACCGCTACGAGCCCGAGCATGGGGGCGGCTTCACTCGCTACGCCGTTCCGACGATGCTGGGGGAGCTGAAGCGCCATTTCCGCGACAAGGGGTGGGCGGTTCACGTGCCGCGTGCAACCCAGGAGCTGGTGCTGAAGGTGACCGAGGCGCTCGGGACGCTGCCCGCCAAGCTCGGTCGCTCGCCGCGGCCGCGCGACATCGCCTCCGCGATCGGCTCGCGGCCGGAGGAGGTGCTCGAGGCGATGGAGGCCGCGACCGCCTATGAGGCGACCTCGCTGGACGCCTCGCGCGGCGGCGAGCACGACGACGGCGACTGGACGCATGCCGACACCTTGGGCGCCGAGGAGCGCGGCTACGAGCTGGTCGAGATCGGAGAGACCCTGCGGGGGACGCTCGATGCGCTGCCCGCGCGCGACCGGATCATCCTTCGCCTGCGCTTCGAGCAGGATCTGACTCAAGCCGAGATCGCGGACCTCGTAGGGGTCTCGCAGATGCACGTCTCGCGGCTGCTCCGGCGCTCGCTCGATCGTCTGGCGGCGGCAGGCGCCGCGGCGGCGTAGCATGGTGAACATGGCCGTGACGGACGTCACTTCTCGCCCCGAGGTGGCCGCCCTCGTCGCCCGCGGAGAGGAGCGGGGATGCCTGAACCTCTCCGAGCTCGACGACATGGTGCAGGCGCTCGAGCTCGGCGACGCCGACATGGATGCGCTCGAGGCGCACCTGGAGGCCCAGGGCATCGACCTAACCGACGATTGCGGGCGATCCGGGGTCGAGCCCACGAGCTTCCGGAACGGGGAGCTCGCGGCCGCCACCACGGACGCGCTGCAGCTGTTCCTGAACGAGATCCGCCGCTACCCGCTGCTGACCGCGGCGGAGGAGGTCGAGCTGGCCAAGCGCATCGAGCAGGGCGACCTCGAGGCCAAGGAGCGCATGATCAACTCGAACCTGCGCCTCGTGGTCTCGATCGCGAAGAAGTACCAGGGGCAGGAGCTGTCGCTGCTCGACCTGATCCAGGAGGGCATCTTCGGGCTGATCCGCGCTGCGGAGAAGTTCGACTGGCGAAGGGGCTACAAGTTCTCGACCTACGCGACGTTCTGGATCCGGCAGGCGATACAGCGCGGCCTCGCGAACAAGGCGCGCACGATCCGGATCCCGGTCCACATCGGCCAGCGGGAGCGCAAGATCGCCCGGGCCGAGCGCGAGCTTCAGGCGAGGCTCGGGCGGGACCCTCGCGACGACGAGATCGCCGCCGCGGCCGAGCTGCCGCTCGCGCAGGTGGAGGAGGTGCGGGACGCGGCGCGAACCGTCACGAGCCTGGACCGGCCGGTTGGTGAGGAGGGCGAGACGGCGCTCGGCGAGCTGCTCGAGGGCGACGCACCGCCGGTGGAGGAGGAGGTGGAGCTGAGCCTCAGCGAGCAGCTCTTGCGTCGCACGATCGAGGAGCTGCCCGAGCCGGAGCGCAACGTGATCAGGCTGCGCTACGGGATCAACGGCGATGACCCCCAGCCGCTCCGGGAGACGGGTCGCCGGCTCGGCCTGTCGGCCGAGCGTGTCAGGCAGCTCGAGTCGAAGGCGCTCAAGCGGCTGGCGACGCGGCGCGAGATCGAGGGCCTCCGGGAGGTGGCGTAGTGGGCAGGCGAATCCTCGCCCTGGTCTCCGAGCCGGTGTCGGGCGAGGCGCTCGAGAAGGCCGTCGGCCCGGACCAGGCCCAGGCGGCCGAGGTGCTCGTGGTGGCGCCCGCGCTCATCACCCGCAAGCACTTCGTCTTCTCGGACCCGGACCCGGCGATCGAGCGCGCCGAGGAGGTTCAGGAGGAGACCGTGGAGCGCATGGTCGAGCAGGGGGTGGACGCGGCCGGCGACACCGGCGAATCGGATCCCCTCCAGGCGATCGAGGACGCGCTGCAGACCTTCGAGGCCGACGAGATCGTGCTCTTCACCCACGCCGAGGGCAAGCGCAACTGGCTCGAGGAGGGCGTCGTCGAGGAGGCGAAGGCACGGTTCGACCGCCCGGTCCGCCACCTGGTCGTCGAGGCATGAGCAGGGGGGTTGAAACAGCGTCGGGCGAGCAGGTCGCCGCCGTCTCGAACGCCATCGTCAGGATCCTCAGCGAGTGCTACGGCCGCGGCCCGACCAAGGCGAAGACGTACGTCTTCGACAACTACGTCGTGTGCGTCCTCGAGGACTTCCTGACGACGGTCGAGCGCACGCTGGTCGAGTACGGGCGGGAGGAGCTCGTGCGCACCGTCCGCCTGACCTTCCAGGAGGCGGTGGCGGATCGCTTCACCTCCGCGGTCGCCGAGATCATGGGCCGCGAGATCGTCGCGTACCACAGCCAGGTCACCTTCGACCCGCCGATGGGCTTCGAGATCTTCGTCCTCAAGGACGAGTAGCCGGGTCGGCCGTCGCCGCTCGGCGTCCCCGGCGGTCCGCCGGGCGGCTCCGGCGACCCTTGCGCCGGAAGCTACCCGGGGGGGTCGCCGCGAAACCGCTCCGCCGCGTCGGTATCCACGGGAGCCGAGGGCAGTGGGACGTCGGGCGTACGGGCGAGCGCCGCCCCCGCCACGATCAGCTGCACTCCGCGCGTGATGCGTGGGGGGCGTCCGGGCTCCGCGCCCCTCGGCAGACGGGACTGCTGCTCGATCAGCGCCAGGATCATCCCGCAGACCGGAGCCTGCGGCGCATCGTCTCCCACCTCGCAGGCGAGCGCCGCCAGCGCGAGCGTCTCGCGCGCGTCGAGGCCGCCCAGCATCTGGCCGATGGCGTTCGATAGGTACGTGTGGACCCGCTCGAGCAGCGGATCGCGCGAGATGCGGTCGGGGCCCGTCGCCGGCCCCAGGTCGAGGGGCGTGTCGCGCGCGAGCAGCCGGGCCGCCTGGGCCCCGAGCACCGCTTGCACCTGCTCGGTGTCGAGCCCCAGCTGGAGGGCGTGCCGCATCGCCGTCGTCGCGCCGTAGGCGGGCGTCCCGTACGGCGCGTCGCTCGCCATCAGGATCTGGCCCGGTGGGACGAGCGCAAACAGCGCCTGCAGGTCGCTCGGCGACCACCATGCGGTGTCGAAGAAGAGGTTGTGGTGCTCCCTGGCCGCGCGCCAGATCCAAGCGAGGTCCGAGATGCCGGCGTGCGCGAGGATCAGCCGCATCCCGGGGTAGCGCCCGCAGGCGTCCACCGCGTCGCGACCGAGGGCCGGGATGCCGCGGCCGGCGTGGCAGAGGATGGGGAGCCGGTGCTTGTCGGCGAGGGCGAACACGTCCCGGAGGCGCGGGTGGTCGAGCGTGAACCTCTCGGCCCGCGGGTGCAGCTTGATACCGCGGGCTCCCGCCTCGAGGCACCGCCTGGCCTCGGCGACCGGCTGGTCGTGCGGATCCAGGCGGCAGAACGGGAACAGCCGCCCCTGGGACGCCTCCGCCTCCCCCAGGATCATGTCGTTCGCGGCGGGATATCCGCCCGGCTCCTGCATGGGGAAGACGATCGCCCGGCCGTCGATGCGCTCGAGCGCCTCGACCAGCTCCTGCCTCGTGCAGCGGTAGCCGTCGGGATCGTTCGACCCGATGTGCGTGTGCGCGTCGAGCGGCTCGACCCCAGGGACCTCCTCGCGCAGGCGCTCGAGCCACGGGAGGATGCCGCTGTCGGAGAGCACGGCGGGTGAGCCTAACGGCCCGGGACTAACCCAACCCGTGCTCGAGCGCGCCCTTGACGGCCGCGTCCAGGGCGTTCAGCCGGTAAAGCGCCAGCGCCTCGACGGAGCGGAACCGCTTTCCGGGCAACGCGTCGGGCCCGTGGTGTCCGAGGACGCAGTGCGACACGGCGTGGAGCTTCTCGCCCGGGAAGCCGTCCAGGGCGCGCGCTCGCTCGGAGACGAGCTGCTGGCCGATCGCCACGTGCCCCACGAGCGCGCCGGCCTCGCTGAGCGAAATCTCCGCCCCTAGCTCGAACTCGCGGGTCTTGCCGGCGTCGTGCAGGATCGCGGCCGCGAGCAGCACGTTGGGGTTCACGCGGGGATGGAGCGAGCACGCCTCGAGGGCCATCGTGGCCACCGCGACGGTGTGCTCGAGCAGGCCCCCGAGGTAGGCGTGGTGCCCCGAGCGCGTGCAGGGCGCGCGCCGGAAGTCGGCGCGAAACCCCGCGTCGTGGAGGAAGCAGTCGAGCAGAGCGCGGAGGTCCGGGTCGTACACCTCGCCGGCCAGGTGCTCCAGGAAACCGTCGAGCTCGTCGAGATCGCGGTAGGCGACCGGGAGAAACGCCGAGGGGTCGACGCCGCCCGGCTCGGCCCGGCGGATCGCTCGCAGGTCCACCTGGAGCTCGTCCCGGAAGCGCTCCACGCGGCCGGCCGCCCAGACCAGGTCGCCGCGCTCGAACTGCCCGGCGAGGAAGTCCGCGTCCCGGAACGCGCGCGCCTGGATCGCGCCCGTGCGGTCGCGCAGCTCGACGGCGAGGTACGGGGCGCCGCTCCTGGCGGTCAGGCGATCCTTGCGGCTGCAGGCGAAGACGCCCTCGACGTCGGCGCCCGCGCGCAGCTCCGCGATCGTGGTCTGCCCGGCGAGAGTGGCCACGCGCCGAATCGTGACCGCGCGGCCGGACGGCCCAGGCCCGCGGTGCTGCTCCGGTGCGTCGGGTACGGTGAGAGCGATGAGCGATGTGATCTGGTCGGAGCGACCGAAGTTGCGTGACCCGGTAATGGTCTGCGCGTTCAAGGGCTGGAACGACGCCGGCGAGGCGGCGAGCGCCGCGGTCTCGTTCATTCGCGAGTCCTTCGAGGCGGCCGACGTGGCCAGCATCGACCCCGAGGAGTACTACGACTTCACGGCGGTCCGGCCGACGGTCCGCCTCACCGAGGGCTTCACGCGGGAGATCGACTGGCCCGCGAACACCATCTCCGCCGCCACGGTGCCCGGCGCGGAGGGTGATCTAGTTTTGCTGCAGGGCACGGAGCCGTCGCTGCACTGGCGCCGCTTCACCGAGAACGTGGTCGCTACCGCGCGCGAGCTCGGCGTGCGCATGGTCATCACGCTCGGCGCGCTCCTGGCGGACGTGCCGCATAGCCGGCCGGTTGCGATCAGCGGGTTCGCATCGGATCAGTCGATGGTCGAGCGGCTCGGCTTCGAGCGGACGCGCTACGAGGGGCCGACCGGCATCGTCGGCGTGCTCCAGCATGGTTTCGCCGCGGCGGGTCTGCGGTCGGCGAGCCTGTGGGCGTCGGTGCCGCACTACGTGGCGGCGTCCCCGAACCCGAAAGTCGCGCTGGCGCTGGTGCGGGCGTTCGAGGGGACCGCCGGCCTCGCGGTCGACGCCGGCGAGCTCGAGTCAGCCGCCGAGGACTACGAGCGCCAGGTCAGCGCGGCCGTCGCCAGCGACCCGGAGGTCAAGGCGTTCGTGGAGCGCCTCGAGAGCGCGATGGACGAGGTCCAGGCCGAGAACCAGCCGTCCGAGGAGAACCTGCCCTCGGCCGACACGATCGCCCGCGACTTCCAGCGCTTCCTGCGCCAGCGCGGCCCGGACGGGCCGGGCCGGGAGTCGTCGTAGGACCGCCGCCTACTTCTCGGCCGCCGGGCAGATTATCCGGTAGTCGCAGAGGCGGCACACGTCCGGCGACGGCCTCGGCTCGAAGTCCTGCCTGAGGATGCCGCCGGCGATCTCGATTACGGTCGTCTTCACCCGCTCGAGCTCCTCCTCGGAGTGAGTCACCGGCACCTTGTCGCCCGTCAGCACGTACAGGTAGCTCTGGGCCGAGGTCTCGAGCCGCCACGACTCCCGCGCTCCCATCTGGTACAGCGAAAGCTGCACGTCCTCCCGCAGCTCGTCCGCCGTCTTCGGCTTGCCGGTCTTGTAGTCGATCAGTTCGTAGGTGCCGTCCGGGCGACGGTCGACGCGGTCCACGCGCCCGCGCAACAGGTGCGGCCCGAGCCGGAACGCGAAGCTGCGCTCGAACCAGACAGGCTCGGCGTCCGACTCCCGGTCCTGGCGCCAGTAGCGCTGAAGGGCCTCGAGCGCGCGCTCGTGGAACTGCCTCTCGTCGTCCGAGTCGCCGAACCCCGAGCGCCGCCAGGAGGCCTCGAACAGCTCGAGAAGGGTGGAGAGCGATCCGCCTCCGCTCGAGTGAAAGCGCTCGAGCGCCTGGTGCAGAACGATCCCGAACCGCTGGTGGATCGTAGGCTCCTGCGGGATGCGGAAGACCCGCGCGAACTTGTACTTGAGCGGGCAGATCCGGTACGTGTCGAGGTCGGACGCGGACAACATGAGGCCGCGTCCACGGCGCGGGATAAAGGGGTCGAGCGAGGGCTCCGAGCCGTTCTGTGCCGCGCTCGGCCGGCGCAGCGGATCGCGGCGCGTGTCGAGCAGCCAGCTGTCGAGCGCCGACCGCTCGAGGATCTCCCGCTGCTCGGGCGTCGCGCATTGCAGCAGGATCTCGTTGACCGCGGGCAGGGCGGCCTCGAGCGTCTGACCCTCCTTGGAGCGCTCGATCAGCGCCGCCACTTTGATCAGCTCGAGGTAGCGCGACACCGCCTGGTCCACGTCGAGGTAGGTGTCGAGGCGCATTTCCCCGAGGCGACCGCCCACCTGGGCGACCGTGTCGAGCAGCTCGTCGCGCATGATCCGGAACGTGGAGTGGAGGCCCTCGGCCGGGCCGAAGAGCTCTTCCTCAAAGACCTCCTCCTCGACGTCGACCGCCGCCCGGGCGTCCTCGTAGAACGGGGAGGGCCGGGAGGTCGCGCCGGCCAGGTCGGCCTCGGCCCACGCGAGCACGAGCCCCTTCCGCGCGCGGGTCATCGCGACGTGCAGGAGGCGACGCATCTCGGCCTCGTGGGCGTCGCGCGCGCCGGCGGAGGGCAGCCGCTCCTTCAGCAGCTCGTCCGGGACCCCGTCCGCCTGCGCGCGGAACGGCCCCGGCAGACGCGCCGCCGACAGACCTAGCACGAAGACGTGGTCGAACTCGAGCCCCTTGGCGGCGCGCATGGTCATCACCTCCACCGCGGGCGCCGAGGGGGTGCCCACGGCCTCGTCCTCGCGGAGTCCGGACTCGGCCACGGCCGCGAGGTAGCGGGTGAAGTCGCGGGCGGTGGCGTGGGGCTCGCGTCCCATGTAGGCGGTTGCCAGCTCGGACAGCTTGGCGATGTTGCGGAGCCGCTCGACCGTGTCGGCGTGAGTCGCGAACACCTGCTGGCGGCGGAGGCCGATGCGCTCGATCAGGCGCAAGACGAAGGCGTCGGGCCGGCGGTCCTCGAAGGCGGCGGACGCCGAGCGGTAAAGACGTAGGAACGTCCGCGCGCGGTCGCGGCCCTCCTCCGAGAGCTGAGGTCCCTCGAGCGCCGCGGCCACTGCCGACGGCATGTCGAGCTTGCGCCTTCGCGCCAGCTGGGTGAGGCGGGCGACGTCGACGGAGCGCAGCTCGATCGGCGGCCGGCTGAGCGCGCGCACGACGGCGCCCGAGTCGTTCGGATCGGCCAGGGCCCGCAGCCACGCGAGCACGTCCCGCACCTCGGCGCGCTGGAAATACGCGGCCGCGCCACAGGTGCGAAACGGCACGGCCCGCTCCTCGAGCGCCGAGCCCACCACGGAGCTCTCCGCCTTCACCGAGCGGACCAGGACGCAGATCTCGTCGGGCGCGACCCCCGCATCGATCAGCCGCTCGGCCTCCGCGGCCACCGCCTGGACTTGGGCGCGCTCGGAACGGCAGCGCCAGAAGCGCACGCGGCCGCCGCTCGCCCCGGTGAGCCGCTTGGGGATCCGCTCGGGGGACGGCGCCACCACCGCCTGGGCCGCCTGCAGGATCCGGCGCCCGCTTCGGTAGTTGCGCTCGAGGCGGATCACCTCGGCGTCGGGGAACTCGCGCTGGAACTCGACGAGGTTCTTCTGCGAGGCGCCGCGGAAGCGATAGATGGCCTGATCGTCGTCGCCGACCACTGTCGCGTTGCCGTGGTCGGCGACCAGGAGCCGCAGGAGCATTCCGTGGGCGAAGTTCGTCTCCTGGTACTCGTCCACCAGCACGTGCTGGAATCGCTGCGCCACTCGCTCGCGCACGTGCGGACGTTGGTGCAGGAGGCGGAAGGCGCGAATGATCAGGTCGCCGAAGTCGAGCGCCCCGCGCTCGGCGAGGAGCCTGTCGTGATCCGCGTAGATGCGGGCGAACTCGAGCTCCCGCTCCGCCCGCGCCCGCGCGGCGTCGCCGGTGGCACCGGCGGCGAGCCGCTCGGCATGGCGGCGGAACTCGTCCGCGGAGACCATCTCCTCCTTCAGCCGATCGATGCGCGACACGAAGCTCGCGAGGAGCGGGGCCGGGTTGCCACGGGTCTCGTGGTGACGCAGCGTGAGGTCGTCGAGCCGCTCGAGCAGCAGCGCTAGGCGGTCCGCCGGCGTGACCGGCGAGAGGAACGGGTCAACGCCCGCCTCGAGCGCCTCGTCCTGGAGGAGTCTCGTGGAGAACGAATGGAACGTCGCCACGTGCAGCTCCTCGAAGGGGTTCTCGAGCCGCTCCTCGAGGCACTCGCGCATCTCGGATGCGGCGTGGGAGGAGAAGGTGATGGCAAGCACTGCGTCCGCCGGGATCCCGTGCTCCACGAGCCAAGCGAAGCGGCGGGTGAGCACGCGGGTCTTGCCGGTCCCCGCTCCCCCCACCACGAGGAGCGGACCGCCTGGGTGCGCGACGGCGGCCCGCTGCGCGCGGTTTAGGCCGTCGAGTGCTCCGGGCATTCCGGCCTAGGATACGCCGCTCCATGGCCCTTCCCGACATCGACTGGCTGGCGCTCTGCCGCCGGGCCGCGCGCTCGGCACGCGAGGCTGTGGGGCGCTTCCAGACGACCGCCGAGCGGGCGGTCGAGACCGGCCGCGGCGAGGGAGGGGACACCTCGCTCGTGATCGATCGCGCGGCCGAGGAGGCGATTGTCGCGGAGATCGAGGCGCTCGGGGCGCCGCTGACGGTCATCACCGAAGAGCGCGGCGAGCTCCCCATTTCCGGCGGCGGTCCGGTCCGCATGGTTGTCGACCCAATCGATGGCACACTCAACGCGAAGCGCGGCCTCCCGTCGGCGTGCGTGTCGATCGCCGTGGCCTCGGGCCCGCTGATGGACGACGTCGAGGTCGGGTATGTGGCCGAGATCGATCGCCCGCGCGAGTGGTGGGCTAAGCGGGGCGAGGGCGCCTGGTGCGACGGACGCGCGCTTCCGCGGCTCCGGCCTGGTCCGCTGGAGGCGCTCGGGCTGGAGACGGCCCGTCCCCGACTCGTGGCGGGCGCCGCTGAGGCACTCGTCGCCGTCGAGGCGCGGCGGCTGCGCATCCTCGGATCGGTGGCGGTGAGCCTGTGCATGGTGGCCGCGGGAAGGCTCGACGCGATGGTGACCCTGCGAGAGATCCGCTCGGTCGACGTCGCGGCGGGACAGCTCATGGTCCGGGAAGTCGGGGGCTCGGTGTCGCTTCCGGCGGGGACCGGACTCGACCTCGGAATGCGCTCGCCCGTCGTGGCCGCCCGCGATGAGGAGACCCTCGCCCGGCTCGAGGAGGTCTTTTAAGAGGATTGCTCGCGGGTCCTTGCGGGCAAAAGCCGCTCCGTGGCGCGCTTGAGGAGAGTGGACTGCTCGGGCCCCGGCATCCGCCGCAGGCGGCGCGGCAAGGGCTTCGAGTACCTGGACGAGGAGGGCGGACGGATCACCGAGCCGAGCGTCATCGATCGGATCCGTGCCCTCGCGGTTCCACCCGCCTGGGAGGACGTCTGGATCTGCCCCTACCCGATGGGCCACATCCAAGCCACGGGCACCGACGCGGCGGGGCGCAAGCAGTACCGCTACCACGACCTGTGGCGCGAGCGACGCGACCGCGAGAAGTTCGAGTCGATGGAGGAGTTTGCCCGCGCCCTGCCGCGCCTGCGGGAGCACGTGGAGCACGACCTCGCCCTCGAGGGGATGCCGCGCGAGCGCGTGCTCGCCTGCGCCGGACGTCTGCTCGACCGCGGCTTCTTCCGCATCGGCTCCGAGGACTACGCCGAGGAGAACGACACCTACGGGATCGCCACTATGCAGAAGCGCCACGTCACCGTCTCGGGGGACGAGGTCACCTTCGACTATGAGGCCAAGGGCGGTCAGCGACGGGTGCAGGCGATCGGCGACCCGGTGGTCGCCGAGATCGTGCGGATCCTCAAGCGGCGCCGCGGTGGGGGCGAGGAGCTGCTCGCCTACCGGGGCGGACGCCGCTGGGTGGACGTCAGGTCGCCCGACATCAACGAGTACGTGAAGGACGCCGCGGGCGGCGACTTCAGCGCCAAGGACTTCCGGACGTGGAGCGGGACCGTGCTCGCCGCCGTTGCCCTCGCCGTGTCGGCGCCGGCCGCGGGGTCGAAGACGTCCCGGAAGCGAGCCAAGACCCGCGCGGTCAATGAGGTGGCCCGGTACCTCGGGAACACCCCGGCCGTATGCCGGGCGTCCTACATCGACCCCCGGGTCTTCGATCGCTTCGACGGCGGGGTCACGATCGGCGGCGTGCTCCCGGAGCTGGTCGACGACACCGCCCCGTGGCCGGAGGTTCAGGGAACCGTGGAGGAGGCGGTGCTCGACCTGCTGGCGGACGACAGGAGCTCGGACGCGCTCGAGGAGATCCCGCGGGCCGCGTAGCGCGCGTTTCGGATGCGCTGAGGCCCGGGAAGAGGTCCGCATGCCACCCGCCGCGATCCTCGACGTCGACGGCACGCTCGTCGACACGAACTACCACCACGCCATCGCTTGGTACCGCGCCTTCCGCCAGCACGGCGAGCTGCTCCCGATATGGCGAATCCACCGGCACATCGGCATGGGGAGCGACCAACTCGTCAAAGCCCTCTGCGGCGAGCAGGTGGACGAGGAGAAGGGTGACGACATCAGGAGCGCGGAGACGGCGCTCTACCTCGCGCTTATCGAGGAAGTAGAGCCGCTCGACGGCGCGAAGGGCCTGATCCGCGACCTAAAGGAGCGCGGCCACACCGTCGTGCTGGCGAGCTCGGCAAAGGCCAATGAGCTCGAGCACTACCTCGATCTCCTCGAGGCGCGAGAGGTCGCCGACGACTGGACCTCCTCGGCGGACGTCGAGGCGACTAAGCCGGACCCAGACCTGGTGGAGGCGGCGCGCGAGAAGGCGGGGCCCGGAGACGCCGTGATGGTCGGCGACTCCACGTGGGACTGCGAGGCGGCGAAGCGCGCGGGCGTCGAGACCGTCGCGGTCCTCACCGGCGGCTTCTCGGAGCAGGAGCTCCTCGACGCCGGCGCGATCGGCGTATACGAGTCCATCGACGACCTCCGCCGCTCGCTGGACGAGACACCGCTAGGGCGGTAGGGGGACCGCCTCCGAGGCGCGCCGGCGGAACCTTCCTGGATAGGGGTTCGCATAGGACCCCAGGGCAGGACGCTGGGTCTCGCCGGGGTAACCGCCGCTACAGGTCGAGCGCCGCCTGCGCCGGCGGGTACCTCACCGCCTCCCGCTCGACCACGGCGAACTCCGTCAGGGCATGTGGCTCGGCGGCGCCGCGCGCGTCGAGATGGAGGACGCTCCAGCCCCGGACCACGAGGGCGTCGGAGAGGAGCCGCCGGTGGCAGCGCCACCACGCGGCCTCGGCGCACATCATCGCGGTGCGGCGCCGCTCGGCGGCCGCGAGCAGCCGCTCCATCCCGGCGGCGAACTCGGCGCTCGCCATGTGATCCGCGTAGCCCTGGAACTGCCCCACCCGCCAGCCGCCGTTCGGCGAGTCGGGCCGCGGGTTCCGCCGGCCGCCCAGTTCCGGCAGGTGGATGTACTCGATGCCGGCGTCGCGCAGCGCTGCGGCCAGCGGCTCCTGCGAGAACCACGGCATGCGGCGAGAGGACGGGTAGCGGCGAACGTCGGCCAGCACCTCCACGCCCCGGCGGGTCAGCAGGCGGAGGAACGTCTCCGCCTTGTGCGTGGAATGCCCTACCGTCAGGATCTCCCCGATGGCCGACAGACTAGGCGCATACCGGGCGAAGCGAGACTTCGACGCCACGGCCGAGCCGAGCGGCCGGCGCTTCGTCGTCCAGGAGCACCACGCCCGCCGGCTGCACTGGGACCTGCGTCTGGAACACGGGGGGGTGCTCGTGTCGTTTGCGCTTCCGCGCGGCATCCCGGCCCACCCCGCCGAGAACCGGCTGGCCGTCCACACGGAGGACCACCCGCTCGAGTACCTGGAGTTCGAGGGGGAGATCCCAAAGGGCGAGTACGGCGCCGGGACGATGAGCGTGTGGGACCGCGGCACGTTCGAGGCGGAGAAGTTCCGCGACGACGAGGTCATCGCCACGTTCCACGGCGAGCGGCTGCGGGGTCGGTATGCCCTGTTTCGCACCCGCGACGACGACTGGCTGATCCACCGCATGGACCCGCCCGAGGACCCCGGCTACGAGCCCATGCCGGACCGCATCAAGCCGATGCTCGCCCGCAGCGGCGATCTACCGCGGGACGAGGACGCGTACGGCTTCGAGGTCAAGTGGGACGGCATCCGCACCGTGCTCTTCTCCGATCACGGCCACCTCTCGCTGCAGGGACGGAACTTCAGCGACTTCACCCCGCGCTATCCGGAGGTGCGAGAGCTCGCGCGCGAGCTGGGCGCCCGCCGGGTGGTCCTCGACGGCGAGGTGGTTGCCTTCGACGACGAGGGCCGACCGAGCTTCGAGCGGCTCCAGTCGCGCATGCACCTGGCGTCCGATTCCGCGGTCAGGCGCCGCATGCGCGACACGCCGGTCACCTACGTGATCTTCGACCTCCTCTACCTGGACGGCCGCTCGACGATGTCGCTGCGCTACGAGGATCGCCGCCAGGTGCTCGAGGCGCTGGAGCTCGAGGGACTGGGCTGGCGCACGCCGGCGTACCACCGGGGTGAGGGCAGCGCGCTGCTGCGGGCTACCCGCGAGCTCGGGATCGAGGGAATCGTGGCGAAGCGGCTCGACTGCCCGTACGAGCCGGGCAAGCGCGTGTCCGGATGGATCAAGGTCAAGAACGTATGCCTCCAGGACGTGGTCATCGGCGGCTGGACCCCGGGCGAGGGAGCGCGCAGCCGGCACCTCGGTGCGCTCGCGGCGGGCGTCATGGAGGACGGCCGGCTGGTCTACGCGGGCAAGGTCGGAACGGGCTTCACGGAGAGCACGCTCGCCATGCTCACGAAGGAGCTCGAGCCACTCCGTAGGGCGGACAGCCCCTTCGACGGACGCCAGCCGCCGAAGGGCACGATCTTCGTCGAGCCGCGGCTCGTGGCCTCCATCGAGTTCCGGGAGTGGACGAAGAGCGGAACGCTCCGGGCGCCGTCGTTCAAGGGGCTGCGGCCGGACAAGGACCCGCAAGATTGCGTCCGTGAGGGAGGCTAATCCGGGCGCGGCCGGTAAGTTTGAGGCATGCCACGTGCGATCTGGAGCGGCGCAATCAGCTTCGGGCTGGTCAACATCCCCGTAAAGCTGTACAGCGCCGTCTCGCGCAAGACCGTTCGCTTCCATCAGATCGACGCCGAGTCCGGCCAGCGAGTCCGCCAGCAGCGGATCAACCCCGTGACCGGCGAGGAGGTTCCCTACGAGCAGATCGTGAAGGGCTACGAGATCGGCCCCGACCGCTACGTCACGATCAGCCCCGACGAGCTGGAGGCGCTCGAGCCGCAGAAGACGCGGACGATCGACATCGAGGACTTCGTCGACCTCGCCGAGATCGACCCCATCTACTACGACCATCCCTACTACCTCGTCCCGGACACCGGCGCCGGGAAGGCCTACAAGCTCCTCCACGATGCGATGGAGGACGCGGGCAAAGTCGCGATCGCGCGGGTCGTCATCCGGTCGAAGGAGAACCTGGTCGCGATCCGCCCCCACGACGGCGTCCTGACCATGGAGACGATGCTGTTCGCCGACGAGGTCATCCCGACCGACTCGCTCGACGAGCTCTCGGCGGCGGACGGCGACCAGAAGACCAACCCGCGCGAGCTCGAGATGGCGAAGCAGCTGATCGACTCCCTGTCGTCCGAGTTCGAGCCCGAGAGGTACCACGACGAGTACCGGGAGCGAGTGCTCGAGCTGATCGAGCGCAAGGCGCAGGGCGAGACCGTGGTGGTCGAGGCGCCGCCGGAGGAGCCGAAGAAGGTCCCGGACCTGATGTCGGCGCTGGAGGCGTCGATCGCCGCTGCGAAGAGCCCGAAGGGCGACGGCGCGGGGAAGGCGAAGAAGCGCAGTCGGTCGCGTTCCGAGGCCCGCAAGAAGACCGCCGCCAAGAAGTAGGTGGCCGCCACCAGAGTGGAGGTGGAGGTCGAGGGCCGGCGGCTGTCGCTTTCGAATCTGGACAAGGTCATGTACCCCGCGGTGGGCTTCACCAAGGGGCAGCTGATCGACTACTACACGCGGATCGCGCCCGTTCTCCTGCCTCACTTGCGCGACCGGCCGCTCACGCTCAAGCGCTACCCGAACGGCGTCGACGGCGGGCACTTCTACGAGAAGCGCTGCCCCCCGCACGCTCCGGAATGGGTCCGGCGCCAGGAGGCCGCGGGCATCAACTTCTGCGTGTGCGACGACCTACCGACGCTCGTGTGGCTCGCGAACCTGGCCGACCTCGAGCTTCATCCCTCGCTTTCCCTGGTGGATGAGATCCTGCGCCCGACGGTCATGGCGTTCGATCTCGACCCGGGACCGCCCGCCGGGCTCGGCGAGTGCTGCGACGTCGCGCTCATCTTGCGTGAGGCGCTCGGCCGCCTCGGGCTCGAGTCCTTCGCGAAGACGTCGGGGTCGAAGGGCATTCAGGTCTACGTTCCGCTGAACGTCGAGGACGTCGACTACGACGGCGGGACAAAGCCGCTCTCGAACGCGCTCGCCCGGCACCTCGAGGCGCAGCATCCGGACCTGATCGTCTCGAGCCAGAAGAAGGAGCTTCGCCGCGGCAAGGTGCTGATCGACTGGAGCCAGAACGACGAGCATAAGACGACCGTCTGCGTGTACTCGCTGCGCGCGCGGGAGCGGCCCACCGTGTCCACGCCGCTCGCCTGGGAGGAGGTGGAGGCGGGTGACCCGGACGCGCTCGTCTTCGAGGCCGACGACGTGCTCGATCGGGTCGAGGAGCGGGGCGACCTGTTCGCGTCCGTGGTCGAGCTGAAGCAGGAGCTGCCGGCGCTCTGAGCGCCGGTCTGTAGCGTTGGGTGGGATGGTCGACTGGTCGCTAGCCCGACAGGTGGCCCGCCTGGCCGCCGGCACCGTCGAGCCGGTCGGGCGGGACCTCGACCTGGAGGCAATCTGCTCCGAGATGGAGGCGCACGTCGCGGCCTACACCGGGTTGTCGCTGGCGGCGCCCGTCCCGCGCCCCGAGGCCGTGACCCGAACCGATTGGTCCGCGGTCAACCTCGAAGCCCTTGCGCGGCTGCTCGACCCGGTCGCCGAGCGGCTCGATGCCCGGCTGGCCTTCGCCGGTCCGCTCGCCGGCGCGCTGCGGGCGGGCGCCGCGGCCACGCTCGCGGCGGAGGCGGGACTCGTGATGGGATACGTGTCCCAGCGCGTGCTCGGCCAGTACGAGGTGTCGCTGCTGGGCGGCGACGCCCCTCCCCGCCTCCTCTTCATCGACCAGAACCTGCGCAAGGCGGTACGGGAGATGGACGTGAAGGCCGAGCCGTTCAAGCGCTGGGTCTGTGCGCACGAGCTGACCCATGTCTTTCAGTTCCAGGGGGTCCGGTGGCTCCGCGACCACGTGAGCGGGATGATCCGCAGCTACCTCTCGACCGTCGAGGTCCGGATCGAGCGCGGCGCCGCGGGCGGCCTACCCTCCCTCCCGAGCCTGGCGAAGCTCGTCGACGCCTTCCGCGAGGGTGGACTGGCCGCGCTCGTCCAGACGCGCGAGCAGAGGGGACTCATGGAGCGGATCCAGGCGGCCATGGCGGTGATCGAGGGCTACTCGGAGCACACGATGGATGCCATCGCCGAGGAGGCCATACCCGACCACGAGCGGCTTCGCGCCGCGATGGACCGCCGGCGCCGCAGCCGTTCCGCGCCCGAGCGAATCGTCGAGCGCCTGCTCGGGCTCGACATCAAGCTGCGGCAATACGAGCTGGGCAAGCGCTTCTGCGACGCGGTCGTCGCCCGTGCGGGCATCGACGGCCTGAACGCCGTCTGGAAGGCTCCTGAGATGCTTCCTTCCGCGCACGAGCTCGAGCGGCCGGATGCCTGGCTCGGGCGGACCCGGCCCGGCAGCGCGGCCGCGGCCTGAGGACCCGCCGGACCGGCGTAACGCTCCGGCGGCGGAGGTTTACGTACACGTGCTCACTGGTATAGTTCTACGGAACTTACTTCTAACAATCTTACGTCGAGTAAGCGAGGAGACGCACCCAATGGCTACCGAGACCGAGCAGCAGAGGAAGGCGGCCGCGCAAAAGGCCGCTGCCACCCGCAGGCGCAACCAGGCTCGGGCGGGCGCGCGAAGCACCGCGGCCGCAGCGCGTCGTAATGCCGCGTCGGCAGAGACGACCGCCGCGGCGGCCGGGAGGACCGCCGAGCAGGGCACCGTGGCGGCCGTCAACGGGATCGAGGCTGTCGCCGAGCAGGCCCAGCGCGCCGTTCTCATCCCGGTCGGTGCGACGCTGGAGGCCCGCGACGCGGTCGTCGAGATGGTAAAGCCGTACCTCTCCGGTCGTGACCGCGCGGAGCGGGAGCTCGAGAAGCTCCAGCGCCGCGTGTCGACCAACCTGCGCAGGTACGAGCGTCGCGGCACCACCGCTCGCAACCGCATGGTCCGCGAGGCGAAGAAGAGCCGTACCCGCGTCGACCGGGAGCTGCGCCAGCGCCGCACTCAGGCCGCGCGCGCGGTGAAGCGGAGCACTCGCGACGCCGAGCGTCGCGTGGAGAAGGCCGTCGATCGCGTCGTGCTCGCCTAAGGCGACCCGCACAGGCTTCCCCCCGGCCGGCGCCGCTCCGGCGGCCACCAGGAGAGACCGGGCCGGGGTAAGGCTGCCGGCCACATATCTCGCCGGCAGTGCAGTATCTCTCCTCCCTCAGAGCGAGCGGGGCTCCCTCGGGAGCCCCGCTCGCCTTTTGGCGGCCGCCCGGCGAGGCGGGGTCCACGGCATCAGGGCGTCCTCGGCGCCCGGTTCTCCTTTAGGCCGTCCGCATATCGGAAGCGCCGGTTCGCTCTGCTTGAATGGTTGGGATGCCTACCCCTGAACAGATCCGCGAAGCGCTCACGCGCGTCATCGATCCCGAGCTCCGCAAGGACATCGTCTCTCTCGGCATGGTTCGCTCGATCGACCAGCCGCAACCCGGCCGGGTCGACGTGGTCGTCTCCCTCACCACCCCCGGCTGTCCGATCCGAAACCACTTCCAGCAGGCCGTCACGCAGAACCTGACGGCGCTCGAGGGGGTCACGCAGGTCAACGTCGGCTTCGACGTTCTCTCCGAGCAGGAGAAGCAGGGCCTGGCTCAGCGGCTCGGCCGCCAGGGGGGCCTGCCGGAGGGTGCGCTCGCGCGGGTCAAGAACATCATCTGCGTCGGCTCGGGCAAGGGTGGCGTCGGGAAGTCGACGATCACCGCCAACCTCGCCTACGCCTTGCAGGTGGAGGGGAGGCCGGCCGCAGCGCTCGACGCCGACGTCTGGGGCTATTCGATCCCGCGCATGCTGGGGGTGCACGGACGTCCGCTCGTGTCGGCGGAACGCAAGATCCTCCCGCTGGACGGTCCGGGCGGCGTCAAGGCGATCTCGATCGAGTACTTCCTGAACGAGCGCGACCAGGCGATCACGTGGCGCGGACCGATGCTCCACAAGGCCATCCGTCAGTTCCTCGAGGACGTCGACTGGGGGGAGCTCGACTACCTCCTGATCGACCTGCCGCCTGGGACCGGCGACGTGTCGATGACGCTCGCCCAGCTGCTCCCGCAGGCCAAGTTCGTGATCGTCACGACGCCCCAGCCGGCCGCGCAGAAGGTCGCCGCCCGCGCGGCGGAGACCGCCCTGCGCTTCGACCTCGAGATCGCCGGCGTGATCGAGAACATGTCGGGCTTCACCACGCCGACGGGCGAGCGCTTCACGATCTTCGGCGAGGGCGGAGGCCAGCTCCTCGCCGACCAGCTGGACGTCCCCCTGCTCGGCAAGATTCCACTCCAGGAGGAGCTCCGGGTGTGCGCCGACGAGGGCCGCCCGCTGGTGCTAGACGACCCGGACGTCCCGGCCGCCCAGGCGATCTACCACGCCGCGCACGGGATAGTGGCCGCGACCCCGCAGGAGCTGCCGGTGATGCAGGCCCCCTCGGGGCCGCCCGTGCCCCAGGTCACCGGCACGGCGCTGCCGATGGCGCGCTAGGGCGACACAGGCACATCGCGGCACATAGGCGTCGCGCGCGAACTCCTGATGACACGCTTGCGCTAGCCGGCCTGCTTGAAGTAATCCGCGTTGATGTGGATGAAGTGCTGCCACTCGTCGGGCAGCTGGTCCTCCGCGAAGCAGGCGTCCACGGGGCAGGCCTCGACGCACGCGTCGCAGTCGATGCACTCCTCGGGGTCGATGTAGAGCTGCTTTACGTTGTCGTAGTCGGGCTCGTCGGGGGTCGGGTGGATGCAGTCGACGGGGCAGACCTCGACGCAGGAGTTGTCCTTTGTGTCGATGCAGGGTTCGGCGATTACGTAAGCCATGAGGACGGCCGATTGTACCGTTGCCCCTGTGCCGGATCGCCGCGAGCCAGACCCCTTTTTGGACACGTTCACCGGCCTGATCGCCGCCCGGGCGGTCACCACCGCGGTGATGCTCGGCGTGTTCGAAGCCCTCCACGAGCGCCCCTCCTCCACCGCCGAGCTGGCGGAGCGGATCGGCCTGGATCCGCTGGGAACCGAGACGCTCGTGACGGCGCTCGTGACGCTCGGATACCTGGTGGATGCGGACGATGAGACGGTCGCCAACGCCGCGGTCAGTGAGCGGCTGCTGGTGCGCTCCTCGCCCGAGTCGATCGCCACCTTCGTCGGCGAGCAGGGCGACCTCCACTGGCAAATCCTGGACACGCTCCCGGACGCCGTGCGCCACGGCCGGGCGTACGCAATGCACGAGGAGCGCCGCGGCGAGACGGATCGCTGGGAGGCCTACATACGGGGGCTGTTCGAGATCTCGCGAACGGAGCACGACGCCAACGCCGCGCTCGTCCCGGTCGAGCACCCGCGCCGGCTGGTTGACGTCGCGGGCGGCCACGGGGGATTCTCCATGGCCATGTGCAGGCGCTACCCGCGCCTCGAGGCCACCGTGATCGACCTTCCGCCGAGCGCCGTGGTGGGACGCCGCATCGTCGCCGAGGAGGGCTACGCCGACCGGATCACGTTCCGCGAGGGCGACGTGTTCGACCTCGGGCTGGGCGAGCCGGACGTGGTGTCGATCTTCAACCTCGTCCACCACCTGCCCGAGGAGCGCAACCGCGACCTGTGCCGCATGTCCCACGAGGCGCTCCGCCGCGGCGGCTGCCTCGTGATCGGCGATTCGGCGCGGCCCGAGGGCGATGAGCCGGTGTCGGAGCACGGGGCGATCTCGAGCCTGCTCTTCTACGCCTGGAGCCATGCGCGCAACTTCGCGCCGTCCGAAATCCGCTCCTGGATGGAGCAGGCGGGCTTCGATGAGGTGACGGTCCAGCGAAACGAACGCTCGCCCTGGCGAGTGGTCGTGGTCGGCCGCGCATGATCCTCCTGACGGGAGCCACGGGCACCGTCGGCTCGGCCCTCTTGCGACGGCTGACCGCCGCGGGTGCGCCGGTGCGCTGCCTCGTCCGCGATCCCCGACGGCTGGGAGATCAGCGCGTGCGCGTGCAGATTGCGCTCGGTGACCTCGCAAATCCGCCGTCGTTTCGCCATGCGCTGCGCGGCGTGGACACGGTCGTCCACCTCGCGGCCTCGATCCGCGACCAGCCGCTTGCCTCCATTGAGGAGCTGAACGCGATGGCCACCCTGCGGCTCGTGCGCGCGGCGGAGCGCAGGGGCGCTCGGCGCTTCGTCTTCTTCTCGGCGATGGGCGCCACCCATCAC
The DNA here is from genome assembly GCA_014534235.1 of Thermoleophilaceae bacterium. Classification (GTDB taxonomy): domain Bacteria; phylum Actinomycetota; class Thermoleophilia; order Solirubrobacterales; family Thermoleophilaceae; genus JACVRW01. The sequence continues at coordinate 26,664 of JACVRW010000019.1, forward strand.
TCCCGGACTCGCTTCTTTCGGGCGAAGGCCCTCGCACGGGAGGCGGTTGAGTCCTCGTCGCTCGAGACGACGATCTTCTCCCCGTCGATCGTCTACGCGCCCGGCGACCCGTGGCTCACACTGCTCGAGCGCTTCTCGTACCTGCCCGCGATCCCGATATCGGGCTCGGGGCGCGCCCTCTACCAGCCGATCTGGGCGGAAGACGTGGCCGACTGCGTGGTCGCCGCCATGGCGGCCGGCGGCGCGCGCCGGCGCTCCTTCGAGCTCGCCGGCCCCGACACGCTCTCCTATGACGACGTCGTCAGGACGGCCATGCGCCCGACCGGCCGCCGCCGGCCGCTCGTGCATGTGCCGCTGCCGGCCGTTCGCCGTTCGCTTCAGCTGCTCCGCCGCCTCCTCGGGCAGAAGGTGTTCGCCACCTGGGACGAGGCGGAGCTGATGGAGGAGCCGATGACGACGCGACGGGGGACGGCCGACGCCGAGCGGCTCGGCGTGCGGCCCCTCGCGATGGCGAGCGTGCTGGGCGGGACCTAGTCGTCGCGTCCCGGCGGCGGGTGGCGGGTGACCGCCGGGCTCGCGCCGGCATGGGCCCAGACCCAGCGCGAGCGCCGGCCGAAGACCGGCCCCCGATAGAAGCGATCCTCGCGGCGGACGAGGACGAAGCACGCCACGGCGCCCACCAGCGCGATGCCGACGCTGGTCAGGAAGGTGATCCGGAACGAGTCGACGTGGGCGAGCAGGTTGTCCTCGAGGGCCAACCGGACCACTCGCGAGTCGACGGGCGTCTGGCCCCGGCCCGCCTCCGCTGCCTGCAGGATGAACTCCTTGAACCGGTCGATCTGCTCCGGAGATGGATCGATCCCGCGGTCGCGCAGCCGCTCGTACGTGATCCGCTCCGCCACACCGACCTCGATCGCGCTGAGCCCGGCGATGCCGAGCGCGCCACCCAGCTGCTCGGTGGTGTTGATGGTTCCGGCGGCCGTTCCCTGGGCGTCCGGAGGCACCGCTCCGAGCCCTGTCGGATCGTTGACCGTGAGCACGACGCCGAGGCCCATGCCCTGCAGCACCAGACCAGGGATCAGCGCGCCCACCGTCTGCTCTCCCGCTCCGGCGGCCAGGGCCAGGCCCGAGGCGGCCAGCACGAGGTAGCCGACCACCAGCGGTATCCGCCCGCCGATCCGGTCAAAGGCGCGTCCCGCCAGCGGGCCGGCGAGGACGATCGGGATCGTGGCCGGGATGAGCGCGATGCCCGCCGTTGCCGGGTCGATGCCGATGACGAGCAGGAGGTAGAACGGCAGCAGGAAGCCGAGCCCAAGCTCGATCGCACCGGCCAGCAGCTGACTCAGGTTTGCCGCGAGGAAGTTCAGGTGTCGAAAGAGCCGGAAGTCGAGCAGTCCGGACGTCGTGCGCAGCTCGATCAGGACGAAGGCGACAAGCAACGCGAGCGCCGCCGCCAGCGGGATGACGGTGCTGGGCGAATCCCAGCCGTCCGCCTGCACCTGGCTCAGCCCGAAAACGAGCGCGGCGATGCTGAGCCCGAAGGTCAGCGTGCCTCGGTAGTCGATGCGCGGTTTGGTGTCGCCTTCGGGGCGAAGGGGCGGCGTCGCCGACAGGGTCAGCAGGACCGTGATGGCCGCAAGCGGCACGTTGACGAGGAACACGAGCCGCCAGTCGATGCTCGTAAGCAGGCCGCCGAGCACCGGCCCGAGCGCCGCGAAGAACGCCGATCCCCCGGCGAGGATCCCGAGCGCTCTGCCGCGCTGGTCACCCGGGAAGACGGCGCTGGTCATGGCGACCGCGGTGGGCATCATGAGGGCCGCTCCCGTGCCCTGGACCGCCCGCGCGGCGATCATCATCGGCAAGTCCTGTGCTCCGCCGGCGACCGCCGTGGCGCCCATGAAGGTGAACGCCCCGGCGAGGAACACGCGCCGCAGCCCGAGGAGGTCCCCGAGGCGGCCACCGAACACCATCAGCGCAGCCAGCGGCAGGATATTCGCCGTGAGGATCCACTGTCCGTCGGCGACGCCCCCGCCCAGGTCCGCGATCACCTCCGCAGTGGCCAGCGGGACCGCCGTCTGGTCCACGAGGATCATGCTGCTGGACAGCGTCATTGCCGCCAACGTCAGAGCCGCGTTCCCCTGTCGGGTCGTGCCTGAAGGCCCCGCCGTCACCACGTCACCCTAACGACGGGGGCCCCGCCTCAGCGGGGCCCCCTTGCAAATCCGGTCGCTTCGCTCGCGGATTCCGAGTTACTCGAGACCTACATCATGCCGTCCATGCCGCCCATGCCGCCCGGCATGCCTGCGCCGGCGGCCTCCTTCTCCGGCATCTCGGCGACGATCGCCTCGGTGGTGAGGATGTTCTTGGCGATCGAGGCCGCGTTCTGGAGCGCGGAGCGGGTGACCATGGCGGGATCGATCACGCCCGCCTTGACCAGGTCGACGATCTCACCGGTCTCGGCGTTGAGGCCGTCGTTCTCGCCCTTGGCGTTGCGGACGTCGTTGACGATGACTGAGCCCTCGAGCCCCGCGTTGTCCGCGATCTGGCGCAGCGGCTCCTCGAGCGCCCGGTAGACGATCTGCGCGCCGGTGCGCTCGTCGTCCGCGAACGCGTCGCGCGTGATGGCCTCCTGCGCCCGCAGGAGCGACACGCCGCCGCCGGCGACGATGCCCTCCTCGAGGGCCGCCCGGGTGGCCTGCAGCGCGTCCTCCACGCGGTGCTTCCTCTCCTTCATCTCGGTCTCGGTGGCCGCGCCGACCTTCACGACCGCCACTCCGCCGGCCAACTTCGCCAGCCGCTCTTGGAGCTTCTCGCGGTCGAAGTCCGAGTCGGTGCTCTCGATCTCGGTCTTGATCTGGTTGATGCGGCCCTTGATCGCCTCGCTCTCCCCGGCGCCGTCGACGATCGTGGTGGTGTCCTTCGTGACGACCACGCGCCGGGCGCGGCCGAGCTGCGAGAGCTGGGTGTTCTCGAGCTTTAGGCCCATCTCCTCGGTGATGACCTCGCCGCCTGTGAGGATCGCGATGTCCTCGAGCATGCGCTTGCGGCGGTCACCGAAGCCGGGGGCCTTGACGGCGACACCCGTGAAGGTCCCGCGCAGCTTGTTCACGACGAGGGTGGCGAGCGACTCGCCCTCCACGTCCTCGGCCACGATCAGGATCGGCTTGCCCGACTGGATCACCTGCTCCAACACGGGCAGCACGTCGCGCACGGCACCGATCTTCTGGTTGGCGATGAGGATGAACGGATCCTCGAGGACGGCCTCCATCCGGTCCTGGTCGGTGACCATGTAGGGCGAGATGTAGCCCTTGTCGAACTGCATGCCCTCGGTGAACTCGAGGTCCATCCCGAAGGTCTGGCCCTCCTCGACATTCACCACGCCGTCCTTGCCGACCTTGTCGATCGCGTCGGCGATCACGTCACCGATCTCGTCGTCGGCGGCGGAGATGGCCGCCACACGCGCGATCTGATCCTTGCCGGAGATCTCGGTCGAGGCGCTCTTGATGTTCTCGACGACCTGCTCGACCGCCTTCTCGATGCCGCGCTTCAGAGCGAGCGGGTTGGCGCCCGCGGCCACGTTCTTGAGGCCGTCGCGGACGATCCGCTGCGCCAGCACGGTGGCGGTGGTGGTGCCGTCACCCGCGACGTCGTTCGTGGCCGTGGCCACCTCGCGCACGAGCTGGGCACCCTGGTTCGAGAACGGGTCCTCGATCTCGATCTCGCGTGCGATCGAGACGCCGTCGTTGGTAATGGTGGGCGCGCCGAACTTCTTGTCGATCACTACATAGCGACCCTTGGGGCCGAGCGTGACCTTGACTGCGTCGGCTACGGCGTTGACGCCGTCCTCCAGCGACCGACGCGCCTCCGCGTCGTACTTGAGCTCCTTGTGAGCCATGTCTGTCCTTCCTCCTAGCCCGCGACCTTGGCGAGCACGTCCGACTCACGCAGGACGAGGAGGTCCTCCCCCTCGACCTGGACCTCAGTGCCGCCGTACTTCGAATACAGAACCTCGTCGCCCTCGGCGACGTCGAGCGGGATGCGCTTCTCGCCGTCCTCGTCCCACTTCCCTTCACCGACCGCGAGAACCTTGCCGCGCTGCGGCTTCTCCTTGGCCGTGTCGGGGAGGACGATGCCGCTCGCAGTTGTCTCTTCCTCTTCGATCACCTGAACGATGAGGCGATCACCCAGAGGCTTGAGATTCATGGGCATTACCTCCGTTGAAAGCTGCGGAATCCTCTGGCACTCTCACCCGGAGAGTGCCACGACTGGCACTCTAGCAGGGGGAGTGCCAATCGACGAGGCAATTCTGCCCCGTCGATTCATCGGTGACGACGCCGCGGGGGTACGCTGGTCACCTGCTGCGCCGCGCTACCCCGACGACCCCTCCCACGGGCTCTGCCTTGATCCCCAATTGGGGACTAACGCAGAATCAGTGAGCGGTTCGGGCGGGTCAGTTCTGCGACGGCGTGTCCGGTCGCATTCGGTCCTGGATCTCCGACCGCCGCTCGGCGATCTGCGAGAAGCGGACGACGGTCACGATGTCCTCCATCTCGACCTTCCGCCCGTAGATCTGCTCGAGGAAGTGGACCATCTCGTCGAGGCGGCGAAACTCGGGGTTGTCGTGCTCGATGTCGCGGCGAGAGAGCTCATTCACGCGCTTGACGTCCACGCTGTCGATCACCGCCTCGAAGATCCGCTCGCGCGGCGAGTGCTGGAACCCGACCGTGATCATGACGACCTCGCCCTTGCGGTACTTCTTGCTCTTGTCGCCCAGCCGAATGGTCGCGGTCTTCCGGCCGCGCTTCAGCTGGTCGATGAACACGGGCGAATAGAAGTTGAGGACGAACACGACGGGGCAGCCTAACGGCCGCGCGCCAGCTTGGATAGCGCCGCGGCGGCCATGTCCCGCTCGCCCTTGTAGGCCAGTCGCTCGGTCGCGTCGTCGAGGGGTATCCACAGCGCCTGCTCCACCTCGTGGTCGTGGTTGCGCACGCTGCCGGCGCGGTAGCGGAACAGGAAGAAACTGACGACCTTGAGCACCCGCCGGCCGCCCCGGACGTACCAGCAGCTCACGTCTCCGAGCTTCTCCACGGGCTCAGCGTCGAGCCCGGCCTCCTCGCGCACCTCGCGGCGGGCGGCCTCCTCCCTCGACTCGCCGCCGCCCGGGTGGCCCTTCGGCAGCGACAGGACCTCGTCGCGCACCCGGACGACCGCCACGAACGGGAGCCCCCAAGCGGCGGATGACGAGGCCGCCGGCTGAGAGCTCGCGGATCACGGCTCATCGGCCACGAGCGGCACGAAGCGCACGGGGACGATCGCCTCCTCCTGTCCGTCGCGGTAGCGCATGAGCAGCTCGCGCCCGGCCCGGTCGACGGGGCATACGAGCGCCGCGCCGGGAGCGAGCTGCTCGAAGAGCGGCGCGGGCGGCGCGTCGAGCGCGGTGGCCGTGACGGAGATCCCGCCGAAGGGCGCGCGGTCGGGTGCGCCCTTCGCGCCGTCGCCGACCCGCACCTCCACGTTGTCGTAGCCGAGCTCCGAAAGCACCTGTCGCGCGCCCTCGGCCAGGCTCTCGAAGCGTTCGATCGTGATGACCTCGCCGCAGATGCGCGACAGCACCGCGGCGGCGTAGCCCGAGCCCGTGCCGACCTCGAGCACCGTCTCGTCGCCCTTCAACTCGAGCAGCTGCGCCATGCATGCGACGATCCACGGCTGCGACATCGTCTGGCCCTCTCCGATTCGGAGGGCGCCGTCGCGGTAGGCGCGATCCCGCATGTCCTCGGGCAGGAAGAGCTCGCGCGGCACCTCCTCCATCGCGGCGAGCACCCGTTCATCCTCGATTCCGCGCCGCCGCAGCTGGCGCTCGACCATCCGCGACCGTTCAGTGGATGTAGTTCCGGAGTCTTCCCGGCTCATGGACGGTCACCTTCCCCCTGCCCAGGGTGACCACGCCCGCTCGCTCGAGCGTGGCGAGGAACCGGCTGGCGCTCTCGCGCGAGGTGCCGGCCAGGTGGGCGATCTCGGCCTGGGTGGCGCGGATCAGCACGTCGCTCTGCGGCGCGCCCTCGGCCTGGCGAGCGATCGTCTGCGCCAGGAGCGCGCTCGCCACGCGCCCCGCGACCGTCTGGAACGACTGCTGCAGCAGCCGCTCGTTGGTCCTGCTGACCCGCTCCGCGAGGGTGGCCAGCAGCTTGAGCGCGATGTCGGGGTGGCGTCGCACCAGCCGCTGCACGTCTCCCGCGAGCAGGGCCACGGCGCTCGTCGGCTCGATCGCCTCCGCCGTTGCCGAGCGCGTCTCCCCGCGGAACATGGCAAGCTCGCCGAACAGCGAGCCCGCCCGCAGCTCGGCGAGAGCGACCATCCGGCCGTCCTGGTGCTCGCGGGTCAGGATCACGGCACCCGAGCGAACGAGGTAGCAGGTGTCGCCGGGGTCACCCTCGCGGAAGATGATCTCGCCACGATCCCAGCGGCGCGGCACGGCGACCTGGGCCACCGCGAGGAGCTCTGGCTCCTCAAGATCGCCGAAGACCTCGGTGGCCGCGAGGAGGCGGGCCGTGTCCGCCGCAGTCGGCATAGGCTCATAATCCCACGGGTGGGATACCGAATGGGACCCAGTTAGTGGCCGTCGCGGACGCCGTCACCCTGCGTGATGTAAAGGGGGCGGCCCGGCTGATCGCGGGACAGGTACGCAAGACGCCGCTGCTGTCGGCCGGCGAGCTTGGACGGCGCGTCGGCGCGCGCGTGCTGCTGAAGGCGGAGAACCTCCAGATCACGGGGTCGTTCAAGCTCCGGGGCGCGACGAACGCGATCCGCCGGCTGCCCGAGGAGGCGCTTCAGGCCGGCGTGGTGGCCGCGAGCGCGGGTAACCACGCACAGGCGGTGGCCTGCGCCGCGCGAGACGTCGGGGCGCGGGCGGTGCTCGTGATGCCGGAGCAGGCGCCGCTGGCCAAGGTCGCCGCGGTCCGCCAGTACGGCGGTGAGGTCCACTTCGTGGCCGGCGGATTCGACGAGGCGCATGCCGAGGCGGAGCGGATGGCGGAGCGGGATGGGCTGACCGAGGTCCATGCCTTCGACGCTCCCGAGGTCGTGGCCGGCCAGGGCACGATCGGACTCGAGATCGCGGAGGCGGCGCCGGACGTCCGGCTGGTGGTGGTGCCGCTCGGCGGCGGCGGCCTGGCCGGCGGGATCTCGCTGACGATGGGCGCACTGCGGCCCGACGCCCGCGTGGTGGGCGTGCAGGCGGAGGGCTGCGCTCCGTACATCGACTCGCTCGCGGCTCACCGGCCGGTCGGAGCGCGCTCGGCGAACACGCTCTGTGACGGCATCGCGGTCAAGCGCCCGGGCGATTTCACGCTCCCGCTGGTCGAGCGCTACGTGGACGAGGTGGTCACCGTGACCGACGATGAGGTCGCGGAGGCGATGGTCCTGCTGCTCGAGCGCTCGAAGCTGGTCGTGGAGGGCGCCGGCGCGGTGGCGGTGGCCGCCCTTATGCAGGGCCGGGTCGATCCCCCGGCCGACGGCCACGTATGCGCCGTGTTGTCCGGCGGCAACGTGGACGCCTCTCTGCTCTCCGAGTGCATTCGGCTCGGCGAGACCGTGGCCGGCCGGCGAATCGTCCTCTCCACCGTGGTACCGGACCGCCCCGGCGCGCTGGCGGGTCTACTGCGGATCGTGGCCGACCACGGCGGCAACGTCGTGGACGTGGAGCACCTCCGCGACGGCCTCGAGATACACGTGCGCGAGACCGCCATCAAGCTCGTGCTTCAGACCCGCGGCCCTGAGAACAACCGGGAGATCATCGACGCGGCGCGCGCCGAGGGGTTCTCCGTGCGCGTCGAGCGGCAGGCCTAGCGCCCGGTGCCGGTAAACCGGCGAGCGTTCATGAGGCGCTCGAGTGCCGCGGCGCTGGCGATCGCCTCGGCGGGGTGGCCCTCCGTCGCGGCTTCTGAGGCGGGTCTTCGGAAGTGCGTCGCAATGGATTCGCTCAACCACGGCGGCGACGTCGAGGACCTGAGGGTCAACGGCAATCTCCAGAAGCTGCTCGCCCTCGGGGCGCGCTGGGTGAGGATCTGGATCAGGTGGGACAAGGCGCAGCTCTTCCCGCCGGCCTTCGTTCCGCTCACGGACCTGGACGGGCAGCTCAACGACGCCGCCGGCTGCGGAACCGGCTGCGGCTTCCGTTACATCAACGCCATCGACGCGCAGATCGCGCTCGCTCGAGCGGCCGGGCTGAGCGTAGTCCTGACGACCTGGTTCTTCCCCCGTTGGGCGAACGGCACCGCGGAGAAGCCCGCCCACTGGGCGCGCGAGGACCGCGGTTCGCCGACCACGCCCGTCGAGCGGCTGAAGCCTTTGGAATGGCGGATCCCGATCGGTGAGCTCGGCGAGGCGGGCCACTACGGCAGGTGGCTCGGTTGGCTGATGGACCGCTATCGGCGCCACGGGCGCAGCCTGGTCCTGGAGATCATGAACGAGCCGAATGGACAGTTGTGGCCCCAGCAAGCCGCCAGCTCGACGGTTGACCCCTACGGGCCCGGCCAGCCCACGGTCGGCTCGCACGTCGCGGAGATGATCGCCACGGCCCACGCGCTCAGCACCGCGCGTGGCCACCCGATCGGCATCGCGGCCCCTGCTCTGTCGGACCGCCCGCGCCCGAACGACCGGCTGTTCACGACCCTTGAGACGGCGGTCCCCGGCATCCTCGCCGGGTTGGTCGATCGCGGCCTCCCGCCCACGCCGAGCCTCCTCTGGACGCACCACAACTACTCGGACATCGAGCGCGACATCCCATCGCCCACCCGCGCGGAGCAGCTCGTGCAGCTCCTGCGCGGAGCGTGGCGAGGGCGAGGCGGGCCCGCCTATCCGCGCGTCTGGCTCACCGAGGGGGGCGCCCGGCTCGGGTCGGGAGAGGTGACCGACCTCTCCACCCAGGCGGCGCTTCTGGCGGCGGCCTGGGAGCGGATGAGCGCCGCGCCGGGCATCGAGATGTTCTCGAACTACCTCATGTACGCGGACCCGGTCGCGAATTCCGGGCTCTGCGAGTCCATCGCGACCGGAGGGGCGCCCCGGCCGGTGTGGGAGGTGTTCCGGCGGTTTCCGTCCTTCGCCTAGCAGCGCTCACCGCTCGACGCTCGCCATCCCGGCGGACGCGTAGCGGTCGCCGGCGGTCACCCCGGGCGCGAACGTCTCGTCGAGCGTCCGCAGCTGCTCCGCGCAAAGCTCGACGTCGCTCGCCGCGGCGTTCTCCTAGCGGGCGCGCTTCGTGCCCGGGATCGGCACTACGTCCTCTCCCTGGTGGAGCGGCCAGGCGAGCGCAAGCTGGGCCGGCGTGCATCCGACGTCGTCCGCGACGGCGCGTGCTCGCTCCACGAGCCTGAGGTTCCGCTCGCGGTTCTCCGCCTGGAGACGCCGAGGCTCCCGAGCATGCGCCGCTTCATGTGCTCTCCATGTCGAGAGCGGTAGATCCTCGACCGGAGCCGGAGGCCGCGTAGGCTGGCGGGGATGCGGATCGCCCCCGAGGTGGCGGAGGCTCTCGCCGGCGGGCGGTCGGTGGCCGCGCTCGAGAGCACGCTCATCAGCCACGGGCTTCCGCGTCCACGCAACCTCGAGACGCTCGGCGTGACCGTGCTCGGCTATGGAACAGACCGCTTCCCGGGCTTCTTCCTCTCCGACTCCGGGCATCCGGCGCCCTGGCGGGTGGACTCGCCCGACGAGGTCGCCGCGATCGTGACGGCGGCCCGTGACCTCGGCACCCCCGAGCGGGCCGTGGTGGTGGCCAACCCGCTGCCGGCGGCCGAGCAGCTCGATCCGGAGGTCCACGACCGCTCCGTGAACGCCGGCCTCGAGGCCGCCGAGCGCGCGGGGGTGGCGGGAAAGCACGTCACCCCGGTCCTGCTGGACTTCCTGCACCGCGAGACCGGCGGCGCGAGCCTCGACGCGAACGTTCGGCTGCTGCTCCGAAACGCGGCGCTGGGGGCGGAGATCGCCGGCGCGATTGCGAGGCGTGACGCGGGAGGGGACGCCGGCGCCACCGATCGACGGGCCAAGCCGGCCGCGGCCCGGACAACGGAGTACGGACGAGTGTCTCAGGCGCGCCGCGCCATTCCTGGGAAACTTGTCTTCGAGGCGGCCCGTCGACCGTCCCAACTACATCGAGCCCTTGACGACGCCAAGGGGAGAGGAGGCCGTTCCATGAAGCCCCCTTGCGAGCTCTCAACGCGGACATCGAGCCGTGCCTTCCGCGCCGGCGGCCACCTGCTGATCGTTGCGGCGGGCGAGCTGCCGTCGCCCGGTTACACGGTTGACATCGAGCAGAGTCCGATCGATGTCTTCCCACCCGAATTCAATCTTCTGCGCTGTCCTAAGACGGGGATCTTCCCTCAGGTGTTGACGCCGTTCCGGCGCTCCGAGACCTTCCGCTTCGGAACGATCCCCGAGGAGGTGACCGTCAACCACGCGGAAGGCTCCGACCGACTCAAGGTGGAGGAATGCCCGGAGGAGCTTGGGCCGTACGGCCAGGCCTTGGGCGTGGGTGCGGCGCAGGAGTGCCCGGAAGGTGCCGACGAGGCTACCGGGTTCTCGAAGAACCTCAGCTTCGATGAGGCGTTCGACGACGCTATTACCAAGCTCCCGGCCTTCACCCCGACGCACCCAGACACCCTGGAAACGGTCCGGGTGCTCGAGATCGGAGCCTTCTTCGGCGGCATCGCCGGTTTCCACGATCTCTGGGTAAGGGTCTGCCGCAGCCACGACTGAGGGCGTCGCTGCGCGTGACGGCTCGTCCCGGCGGCAAGCGACTGGCACGACAGCGAGTGGCGATCAGTGGCAGTCGACTCAGACCGGCAGAAGCGCGCCTTCGTGGGCGAGCAGAGCCGCTTGCGGTGGAGGCCGCCCCGTAGCCCGTCGGGACCGAGGTGAGCGTCTCCCAGACCCGCCGCGCGAAGGGGCTTCCCTCGAGCCTGACGCCGAGCTCGAACGCCGAACGCCGACCGGCGAAGTCCTCGTCCAGCTGGCGGCGCTCCTCGCGGAGCGCCCCACCGGGGAGTCATAGAAGGTGAGTGTTCGGATCACGGTCATACGGGTCCGACGACCGAGCCGCTGGAGACGTGAGGCTGGGCGATCCGTTCCCGGCTACCGGGCGTCGAACAGCCGGGGGTCGTTGGTGATGACGCCGTCGACGCCGAGCGCCTCGAGCGCCTGGATCCGGCGGGCGCTGTCGACCGTCCACACGTACACCTGCCCGCCTGCCGCGTGCACCGCCCGCACGAGCCGGCGGCTCGCGAGCACCCGGTGGGCCATGATCGCCTCGCAGCCGCCGGCGCGGATACGGGCGCTCGCCTGGCGGGGCAGCCGCGCCCGCATCACGCGCGCGACGGCGTAGGCCGGGACTGCCAGCGGTGAGCGCATGTAGTCGCGCTGCACCCGCGGCACCGACCATCCGCGCCGCTGCCCCGGCGCGATTTCGCCCAGCCGGTCGAGGCTCTGCGGGTATTGCGTCGAGATCAGCGAGCGCCCGCTCAGCCCCCGCTCCCGGAGCCCGTCCACCACCTCGCGCTCGTAGCCGGGGACCTTCAGGTCGACGTCGAGTTCCACGCCGGAGTAGGCCTCGTCCGCGAAATGGTCGAGGCCCTCGTCGAGCGTCAGGCACTCGCGGGCCTCGGCGTCCTCGTGGTCGTGCGCGAGGACGAGCCGACCGTCCCGCGTGCGCAGCACGTCGAACTCGATCATGTCCACGTCATGTTCGAGGGCCGCCTCGAAGCTCGCAATGGTGTTGCCGGGGGCGATGTGGTGCGCCCCCTTGTGGCCGACCCGGATCAGGTCTGGCACCGGGGGCACCAGTAGGTCGTGCGGTTGTCGTCACCCTGGCCGCGCGCGCGCACTCGCGTGCCACAGCGCCGGCAGGGCAACCCGGAGCGCTCGTAGACCCACCGGCGCGTCTCGCCGCGGGCCTCGACCGACTGGAGCATCGGCGGGCGAACCCGGCGCACGACCGAGACCCTCTCTTCGTCGGTCAGGTCGTCCAGCCGACGCCA
>JACVRW010000157.1 GCA_014534235.1 Thermoleophilaceae bacterium
AGTCCGTGTCGGCTGGCGCCACGACGGCCACTCCGCGTTCTCCGCCGCCACCCGGCGCCGTGACGAGGTGCGGATCCCCACCCGAGGCTTCGGCCGGCTGATCCGGATCGCGCGCGAGGAGCTCGAGCGTCGCCGGCGAGCGATCAGACTGGCGCGCGCACGGACCTTCGGCACGGGGGTCCACAGCGAGCTGCTCTTCGGCGACCCCTGGGCGACCGTCTACCGCGTCGGCCCGAACCGCGAGCTGCTCGATCGTCCCGTGGCCCGGACGGAGGTCCGGCGATCCGGCGAACGAGCGACCGTGGCCAACGCCAAGCTGCTCCGCGACGTGGCGCGCGCGGACGAGCTCCTCCCTACTCGGGTCGCCGGAACGCTCGGCCGGGGGCGCCCGGGGAAGCTTCGAGACCTCGCCGTGGCGGTGAACGGACGGATCCGCGCGGTCGGGCGCAGCTTTCGCCTTCGCCGGCGGCCGACCGAGTACTTCTCGCTGCTCGTCCCCGAGGACGCGCTACGGCCCGGGCGCAACGTCGTGGAGCTGTTCGAGGTCCGCCCGCGCGGAGCGCTCGTGCGGCTGGCGCGCGTCTCCTAGTGCTGCTTATAGGCGGAGTTCGGCTCGGCGCTCTGGTCGGGCTGGACCCGCGCCGGGTCGCGGCTCGTGTCGACGAAGGCGCAGAAGTACCGTCGCCGGTCGTCGCGAGCGATGCACGTCCGGAAGTAGTCCTCCGCCAGGCGTGCCGTGTTGGCGGTCTCGAGGTTTCGGATCAGCTCCTCGTCGCCGGTGTGGAGGACGAACGCGCGGAATGCCTCGGCGTTGCGCTCGGTGTCCTCGGTCTCGGAGACGACAGTGGGACGCGCGGCGAGGCCGGCGGCGACGATGCCGAGGACACCGGCCAGCAGAAGCCCAGTGCCGACCCGGTCGGACAGCACCTCGAGCTGCGCCCTGGGGGGCGCACCCGGTTCGGCTGCGGGACGCCGCACCCACGTTCGCCGAGCGAGCCAAGGGGCGACGGCGCCGATCAGGATGAGGTTGCCGAACGTCGCCAGGAGGATTCCCGGGATCAGCGCCACGCCGGTGCGGACGGGCGGCAGCAGGTGGAGGAGCAGGCCGTCCACGAGCGTGACCGCGATGAAGGCGGGCCACATCCACGCTCCGCGCAGTCGCCAGCGCAGCCTGGCCGGCCAGAAGCGCTCTTCGCTCCTCACCCGTCTGAGGGTAGTCCGGCGCGGCCGGGTACCCTTGACCGCGTGACAGACCTCTGGGTGGCGCAACTCGGAACGATCCCCTACCCGGAGGGCGCGGAGCTCCAGGAGCGCCTCCGCGCGCGGCGGCAGGCGGGCGAGCTCCCCAACGTGCTGCTGGTGCTGGAGCACCCGCGCGTGTATACGAAGGGCAAGCGGACCATGGCCGGCGACCTTCCCATGGGGGAGGACTGGTATCGGCTCCGGGGGATCGACGTCTGCGAGACCGATCGCGGCGGGCGCGTGACCTACCACGGGCCGGGCCAGCTGGTGGCCTATCCGATCATGGCGATCGAGCGGGTTGCCGACTTCGTCCACACGATGGAGGAGGCGATCGTCGCCGCCCTGGGCGACGAGGGCATAGACGCCCGCGTGCGCGGCGCTCCCCACACCGGCGTCTGGGTCGGTGACGCCAAGATCGCCTCCATCGGTGTGCGCGTGTCCGGTGGAGTGACCACGCACGGCCTGGCCGTGAACGTGGATAACGACCTCGAGCCGTTCGAGTGGATCGTCCCGTGCGGGATCGACCACGTGCGCATGACGTCTGTGGCCCGCGAGACCGGCCGCGCCCGCTCGCTCCCCTGCTTCCGCAGGCGCATGGCCTTCCGGTTCGCCGAGGCGTTCGGCCTACGCCAGCGGCTCGTCTCGGAGCGCCGCCTGCTCGATCGCGAGCTCGCCGCCGTATGAGCACCCGCTCGAGAGCCCATCCCGGCGGCGCGCGCGTCCTTCAGATGGGCGACGTCCGGCCGTTCCGCGACCGCAAGCCGGCCTGGTTCAAGCGCCCCGCGCCAGGCGGCCCCCGGTACCGCGAGCTGCGCGGGATGATCGAGGGCGAGGGGCTCCACACGGTCTGCCAGGAGGCCGCCTGCCCAAACATCGGCGAATGCTGGGAGCGCGGCACCGCCACGTTCATGATGCTCGGCGACACCTGCACCCGCCGCTGCGGCTTCTGCAACGTCAAGACCGGCAAGCCCACGCACAACGACCCGCTCGAGCCGCTGCGGGTGGCGCAATCGGTCCGGAGGATGGGCCTTCGCCACGCCGTCATAACGAGCGTGGACCGCGACGATCTCCCCGACCTCGGCGCCACCGCCTTCGTCGGCGTGATCCGCTCGATCCGGCGACTAGCGCCGGGCTGCAAGGTCGAGGTGCTCACTCCCGACTTCCGCGGCGAGGAGATGCCGCTCGCGCGGGTGATCGCCGAGCGTCCCGACGTCTTCAACCACAACGTCGAGACGGTGCCGCGGCTCTACCCGCTCGCTCGCCGGGGCTCGCGCTTCCTGCGCTCCTGCCGCGTGCTCCGCAACGCCAAGGAGATCGGCGGCGATGCCGTGGTCACGAAGTCCGGTCTCATGACCGGCCTCGGTGAGACCAAGGCGGAGCTGGTCGAGGCCTTCGGCGTCCTCCGCGACCACGGCGTGCAGGTCCTGACGGTCGGGCAGTACCTGCGACCGACGCGCGATCACCTGCCGGTCGTCCGCTACTGGCATCCCGACGAGTTCGCGGAGCTCGAGCGGGAGGCGCATGCGATCGGCTTCGAGTCGGTCGCCGCCGGGCCCCTCGTGCGCTCGAGCTACCACGCCGAGCAGACGCTCGAGCAGGCTCGCGGCGAAACCGGTGGCGCGGCGGCGGCCGGAGCCTGAGACGACGGATCCGCGTGTCGCGCGTGGGGCGGCCCGCCGTGACCCGCGTCGGGCTGGCCGTGGCCGTCGGCCTGGTGGTCGTGGCCGGTGCGGTCGCGGCGCTAGCCGCCCACGACAGCGAACCCGTCCGCGCCGATCGCTGGATCCCGCTCGCGCCCGCGACGCTCGAGCGGACGGAGGTTGCGGCCGCGGGTCGGGCGCTTCATATACGTGGTCGGCGGCTTCGAGCGCGCGAGCGGCCGGGCGACCGCAGCCGTCGAGCGCTACGACATCCGCCGGAACCGATGGCGGCGCGTGCGGTCGATGCCCCTGGCGCTCGATCACGCCACGGCCGCGACCTATCGCGGGCGGCTCTACGTGCACGGCGGATACACCGCCGGCCTCTCTGAGCCCACGGGCGCCCTGCTCGAGTACAACCCCGAGCCGAACCGCTGGCGGCGGCTTCGCTCGGCGCCCACGCCGCGGGCGGCGCACGCGCTGGCGGTGATCGGGCACCGCCTGTACGCCGCGGGGGGTGCTAACGACTCGGGCTCCCTCCGCTCGCTCGAGGTCTACGACTTCCGCCGCCGGCGCTGGCTCGGCGGCCCGGGCTTCCCCGGCCCCGCGCGGAACCACACCACCGGCGTCGCTTCGGGCGGACGGTTCTATGTGCTGGCCGGCCGAGACGCCGGCAACTTCACGGTCGCGGAG
Source organism: Thermoleophilaceae bacterium (assembly GCA_014534235.1). Classification (GTDB taxonomy): domain Bacteria; phylum Actinomycetota; class Thermoleophilia; order Solirubrobacterales; family Thermoleophilaceae; genus JACVRW01. Next base: position 3,573 of record JACVRW010000157.1, read on the forward strand.
CGCTACGAGCCGCGGCGGCGCCGCTGGGAACGCCTCCCCGACATGCGGACGCCCCGCGGCGGCATCGCCTCGGCCCGCCTGCGCGACGGGCGTATCGTCGTGTTCGGTGGCGAGCACCTGGGGCCGGGCGGCACGACGATCGGGGAGGTTGAGGTATTCGACCCGCGCCGGCGGCGCTGGACTCGACTGCCCGACATGCGCAGACCTCGCCACGGCCTCGGAGGCGTGTCTTTCGGCAACCGGGTCTACGCGATCGAGGGCGGTGTCGAGCCCGGGTTTTCGTTCTCGACCGCGATCGAGGCGCTGGACATACGGTAGGTCCTCCGTCCGCCATCATGGCGGGAGCCCGTGTTCCCGCTGAAGGACGACATCCCCACCCGGCGCTTCCCGATCCTCACGGTGACGATCATCGTCGCCTGCGCGGTCGTCTACTTCTTCTTCGAGCAGGGGCTCTGGAGCCTCGGCGAGACGGGCAACGAGCGGGTGATCGAGTACGGGGCGATCCCATACGAGATCACCCATCCGGGCGACGAGTGCGGCGCGACGACGGATGGGCAGGTCGTGTGCCAGGGCCAGCCTGGCGTCACGGGCACGCCGCCGGATCAGGCGCCGTGGTGGGTCACCGTCTTCACCTCGATGTTCATGCACGGCAGCCTGCTCCACCTCGGCGGCAACATGCTCTTCCTGTGGATCTTCGGGAACAACATCGAGGATTCGATGGGCCGCGTCCGGTTCGTCGTCTTCTATTTGCTCGGTGGTATCGCTGCGTTGCTTGCGCAGGTGCTGATCGACACGGGCTCGACGGTCCCGACGGTGGGCGCCAGCGGCGCGATCGCGGCCGTGTTGGGCGGCTACGCGATCCTGTATCCGCGCGCCCGCGTGATCACGCTCGTCTTCATCATCATCATCTTCACGATCATCGAGCTGCCGGCGCTCGTCGTCCTCGGGCTGTGGTTCCTGCTGCAGCTCCTGCCGGCGTTCAGCGAGCCCGTCGGCAGCACCGGCGGGGGGGTTGCGTACTTCGCTCACATCGGCGGCTTCGTGTTCGGGTTGCTCCTGATCAAGGTCTTCGCGAACCGTGTGCACGAGGACTACGAGACCCAGCGCCGTATCCCGGTGTACTGATGGCGCGCACGGTCGCGCTCGTCGGCAGCGTGGCGCTGATCTGCGTGCTTGCGTTCCTGACGATCAGAGTGGCGCTGGAGGAGGGCGTCGACATCCTGGTGATCCTCTCGCTGATCATCCTGGCCTTGCTCGGCGTCGGAGTCCTCGGGGCGCTGCGCGCGGCGCCGCCCGATGAGTAGGGTCGCGCCTCCACGGGTCCCGGGAGACGGCGCGGCGTCGGACCCTCGCGGCCGGGCGCTGTCAGGCGGGCGGAGGCGGCGTCGCCGGAGCTCGCGAACCCGGGTGGCCGTGGTGGTAGCCGTGCTCCTCGCTCCGCTCGCGGTCGGCGCGGCCGCTTACCTCGCTTTCGGAGGCGACAAGGGCTCCACCGCGACGCCTGCTCCCCCACTCGCCGCCGGCGAGGCGCCGGCCCAGCCTCCGTTTCCGAGACCGCCGGAGCCGGTGCCGGCCGCGGGGACGCGCCCGATACCCGACGTCCCGCTGGCGGGCGTCGACGCGTTCCACGTCGAACTTCGCCGGCCGCCGCGGGCGGCGCTCGTATTCGACGTTCGGACCGGCGAGGTCCTGTGGCGCCGCCGGCCGCTGAAGCGGGTGCCGATTGCGAGCCTGACGAAGATCATGACCGCCCTGCTGGTCGTGGAGCACACCCGCCCGAACGAGCCGGTCCGCATCACCCGTGCGGCGCTCCGCTACAGCGGCTCCGGCATCGGCATGCTGCGGCGCGGGAAGCGAGTCCGGCTGGAGACGCTCCTGAACGGGCTGCTGATCGTCTCCGGAAATGACGCCGCGATCGCGCTCGCGGTGCACGTCGCGGGCAGCGAGCGGCGTTTCGTGCGCCAGATGAACCGGCGCGCCCGCGCCTGGGGGCTCGACTGCACCTACTTCGTCTCGTCGCACGGGTTCGAGGACGGCAACCGCTCGTGCGCGCGCGACCTCGCCGTGATGACGCGGCTGGCGATGGGCAAGGCGCGGATCCGCCGCATCGCCCGCCGCCGCCAGGTTGCGTTCCGATTCCCCGTCAAGGGCGGCCGCCTGTACCTGACGGGCCACAATCCGCTCCAGCGGATCCGGTACCCAGGAGCGATCGGCCTGAAGACCGGCTACACGTCAGCGGCCGGCCGTTGCTTCGTGGGCGTCGTCCGGCGCCGGGGGCGAACGCTTGGCGTGGTGCTGCTCAACTCGCGCGATCCGTCGCGGCAGGCACCCCGCCTGCTGGACGAGGCGTTTAGGGTGCGGGGTTAGCAGCCGTGGTCTCCGAGCCGCGGCGCTGCTCCGGG
>JACVRW010000086.1 GCA_014534235.1 Thermoleophilaceae bacterium
GCCCAGGCGGCGCTCGCCGAGCGCGGCGAGTGGGCGCTGAACGAGCAGGGGATCGTCCGGCGGGCCGGCCTCGGCGCACGCGTGGAGGCGATCATGGCGGCGCCGGGTGACCGCCCATTCGAGCTCGCGCGAGCGGTGACCGCCATGCGGGCGGCGCTCGGTATCTCGCGCGGCGAATAGTCGCCCGGCCGCGGCAGACGACCCCACCTGGCGGGGGGCGCCGCGGCGCCAGCAACCACACTAGGCGCCGTCATGGTTCGCGGCAGAGGGAGTGGCGGGCCCGCGGCTGCGGCACGCTCGTGTGCCACGCCGACGATCTGGTGGTGATGTGCGGCTCAGAGCGGGAGGCCCGCCGTGCCCTCCAGGCGCTGCGGGCGCTGCTGGCCGAGCTGGGGCTCCGCCCCAGGCAGGCCAAGACGCGGGTCGTCCAACCCCCCGGAGGGAGGCGAGGGCCTTCACTTCATCGGCTTCCAGCACCGCTACGTGCGCGGCCGCACCCCGCGCTCGCGTCATCTCACCTTCCTCGCTCGCTGGCGGTCACGCCCGGCGATGCGGCACGCCCGCGATCGGGTCCGTGAGCTGACCGATCGCCGGCGGCTGCTGGTCCCGGTCGAGGAGGTCGTGCGGGACGTGAACCGCTTCCTGCGCGGCTGGGCGGGCTCCTTCCGTCACGGGAACTCGGCCCGCCACTTCCTGCTGATGCGGACCGACGCGACCGACCGGCTCGCGCTCTTCGTGGCCAAGCGCCACCGGCGGCCGGGCCTACGGCTGGCGGGCGGTCATCTACCGCTCGTCGGGTTGCTACGGCCTCATCAACCGCAACGGCAGCGTCGTCGCGCCGCGGCCCAACCGGCCGTGGCGGGGGAAGCCGAATGCCGGCGGTGAAAGACGTCGGTGAGCCGGGTGCGGGACAACCGCATGCCCGGTTCGAAGAGGCGGCGGGAGGAATCCGGCGCCAATGGCGATCGTGCCCCACGGTGCTGGCACCTCCCGTCGACCCTACCGCGCCCGTCGGTGCTGGGCGCTGCTCATTTCACGCGTGGAAGTGGAAGCGCGGCGCGGCGCCGCGCTCGAGCGGCGTCGCTTGGTCAGGAAGGAGGGTGGAGTAGTCGGGCGATGGCGTGGGCGAGCAGAGCGCACCTTTATCGTGGATCGCATGCTCCCCGACGCTGAGGCACGGACCAGCGCCTACGAGCGGCTCGCGGAGCTCATCGAGCGTCACTGGGACGAGGTCGCGAGCTTGCCGGTGGCCCCGCACGCCAACTATGAGCAGCTGGACGAGCGCGTTCGGGAGTTCGACTTCGAGACGCCCATCGCGCTGGGGCCGCTGCTCGACGCATGCAGCCAGCTGCTCCGCGAGGGAATCGTGCACACGTCGCATCCGCGCTACTTCGGCCTCTTCAACCCGACGCCGACGTTCGCCGGCGTGCTGGCGGACGCGCTGGTGGCAGCCTTCAATCCCCAGCTCGCCGTCACATCGCACGCTCCAGCGGCGGTCGCGATCGAGCGCCGCGTACTCTCGTTCCTCGCCGGTCGCCTCGGGATCCCCGATGCGGTCGGCACGTTCACGAGCGGTGGGGCGGAGGCGAACCTGACGGCCGTAATGGTGGCCTTGGAGCGTCATTTCCCCGAGGCCACCGAGGCCGGCCTCGCCGCGGTAGACGCGCAGCCGACGCTCTATGCCTCGACGGAGGCGCACCACTCGCTGCTCAAGGCCGCGCGAATGACCGGTCTTGGTCACCGCGCCGTTCGGTTAATCCCGCCCACCGGTCGTCTTGCAATCGACGTCGCCGCCCTGCGCGCACGGATCCTGCGCGATCGCGCGGCCGGGGAGCGGCCGTTCCTCGTGGTGGCGACCGCTGGCAACACCGCCGCCGGCGTGATCGACCCGCTGCCGGAGATCGCCGATCTGTGCGAGGAGCTCGAGGTCGACCTCCACGTCGACGCGGCCTGGGCTGGCGCGGCCTGCCTGTCCCCGCGGCTTCGCCCCGTGCTCGCCGGAATTGAGCGGGCGGACTCGGTCACCATCGACGCTCACAAGTGGCTGTCGGCGCCGATGGGCGCCGGCATGTTTTTCACGCCCCACCGGCATACCCTCACCCAGGCCTTCCGCACGACGGCGAACTACATGCCGAGCGCGGAGGCCTCGGACCCGTACCTCAGCAGCGCGCAGTGGTCGCGTCGTCTCACCGGGCTGAAGGTGTTCATGTCGCTTGCGGCCGCCGGCCAGGGCGGCTACGCCGCACAGGTTGAGCACGACTGCGAGCTCGGAGATCGGCTGCGCGCCCGGCTTCGGCAGGATCGGTGGCGGATCGTCAACGAGACGCCGCTTCCCGTAGTCTGCTTTACGCCCGTGGAGGATGACTCGAGCGGGAGGCTGGAGTCAATTACCCGGCACGTCCAGTGCTCGGGGGTGGCCTGGATCTCCGTCGCCCAGCTCGCCGGCCAGCCCGCCCTGAGAGCGTGCATCACGAGCTACCGCTCCACTGAGGAGGACGTGGAGGCGCTTTGCGCCGCGCTGGCCGCCGCGCGAGCTGGTTCGGTGCCCCGTTCTTCAACGCGGTCGACATGAGCCGGCACTAGAGGCCGAGCAGGCGCGCCCATTGCTCATCCGGGACGCCTGCCGGACCTTCGGCTGGATCGCCTGCCCCGGGAGTCAGCGACCCAGCGATTCGGCGCGAGCTTCCCGTAGCGATGCGCGAGCGCGCAGCGCCTTTCCCAGAAGCGGCGCTGTCCGACCGCCTCCGTGAATAGCGGGCGTCTGAACTAGCGCCGGCCAGACACCCCGGATCGGACGAGATCCTGGCGTCTGCCGGCGCGTGATCGGCGCTCGCACCGCTCCTGCATCTGCGCAGAGCAGCAGCGATGCCGCCACCGCCCATGCAACTCGGGCGCCGGCGGTCATCTCCCGCACCCGCGGCGCGCTCCTCCGTTCGTGCACCCAAGCGAGCGTCGGCGAGTTCAGGCGTCACGCTCGCCCCGGACGAGTTCCAGGCTCCCGCGGGCGCGCTGTCAGGCCGGCTGCACACTCTCGCGTTCGTCGAGAACCAGCACTCTTCGCTACGCGCTCGCTCGCCCGCTGTTCCGGTCGTCTGCAGCGATCTGCGCTCCCGGCTCTGGTTGAGGACCCCAGCACACGTTCCGGCCCTGATGCAACCGGCTTGGCACAAGCTCTCGGTGCTCGACCGGAGACGGCCCGGATCGAGGTGGTCAGGGACCAGCGCGCCGCGGGCACGGTCTGCCGGGGAGCGGCCGGCCGCCGGCGGAGTAGATCCATAGCTGGTCCGCGTAGTCCCGTTTGAATATTCGCGCGACGCGGCGGTTCTCGACCAGCAGGCTGTACTCCGAGAGCCAGAACGGATAGAGGTTGTCCGAACCGACCCAAATCGCGCAGTTGTCGACCATGCCCAGCTTGCTGTGGTTGGCGATCTTGTTGAGCTGCGGCGGCGCGTCGGGCCAGACCCCTGCGTCGCTGAACCTTATTGCGCGCAGCCTGAAGTGATCCCTGACCGCACGCCGAGCCCGTGCCGCCGACCTCGCCAGCGACCGCGTGCGCTCGAACACGGCATCGGAGGTCTGGCTCAGCGAGATCGAGTTGGAGTACGTTTCCTGGGCACTGACGGCGGCGCCCGGCGTCGATATCACGACCCGGACGTCGACGCCGGCGAGCAGCCTGCCCGCGATGGCGTCGAGCAGCCGCTGATCGAAGTTGGGCGTAATGGCCGGCGCCGGGGGGTTGCAGATTCCGTGAAGATCCTGTTGAGCGAGGAACACCGACGACCGGGCGGACTTGATCAGGCTCCGGAACGCCGCCCCGGCGGGATTGCGGCGGTCGAAGGCCCGGCTATACGCCGGGTCGTTCGTCCAGTCCGGGCTCACCGCTCCTGGCGTGTAGTAGGGCAGGGGCGACGGACACGGACCCGGGTCGTTGGGAGCGCTCGGGCCGGCGGACCGCCCAGGCGAGCCCGGAACTCTGACGCCTCGCAAGCCCAGCTCGCCGAAGCCCAGCACGTCCACGCCGGCCGTTCGCGGTGACCTCGGCGGCCGCACGCGAGCGGGACAGGTCCGCGGCGTGGCGGCGCCGTAGGCCACTCGGGCGCCGTTCGCCGCGTCGGCCGGAGTCACCCGGGCGGCGGCGCAGACCGCGCGCCAGAGCCCGTTGACATATTTGTGGACGGCGGCGGTCACGGGGCCCTCGACGCGGATCGTCACGTCGTGCACCGGGTTCACGAGCGCCCTGCGAGGATAGCCCTGGATGTAGTCGGCGCCCCAAAGGTTGTGCCCGCCCACCAGAGCAACGCGGCCGTCGATCGAGATCGTCTTGGCGTGATTCCAGCTCAGCGACGGCAGTGCCGCTGGAGTCCCCACGGGCGGATAGCGGTACGAGGCGACGATGACTTTCGCACGGCGTCCGATTGCCGCGGAGAGCAGACCGGCGTCGGGCTCTGCGGGGCTCGACGCGGGAGTGAATCCGCACGGCGGCGCGCAGCCACCGAGCACCCGGATCAGCGGCCGGTTGCCGCTCGCGTAGGCGCGCCGCAGCCCGCGCACGATCGCCCGCTGAAACCCGCCGAACGGAAAGGGGATCAGTGTCGTGAGATCGACGACCTTCCGCGCCCTCGCCAGGTCCGCCGTGAGCGTCCGGAGGAAGCGACGGATGCCGACCGCGTTGCGGCACGCGCGCTGGCCCCAGCAGTCCGGCGTCTGCAGCAGCCACGAGCGGGCCCGTCCGTTATAGCCGACGAACCTGTTGTTCTCGGTGCGGGCGTAGACAACGCCCTCGAGGTTCGGCGCAACCTCGCGCATCGCCGCCTCGACCCGGTCCATATGCGGAGTGGCAGCGCCCGCGGGCCCGGCACCCAGGATCAGCGCGAGGGCCGCGAGGACCGCGGCGGTCGCGGGGCAGTAGCCGGCGATGAGCCGTGCGCACGCCCCGAAGCCGCCTCGCCCCCGGTGCGACGCCCTCCCACCCATCGGGCGTGGACGACCTGTCGATCGACGCTCAATCAGGGCGCGCGCGAGTATACGCCGCTGCATCGTCCCAATCGGTAGCGGGCTACTGATGGGCGCGCCGGTCACGTGGCACGCTCCGATCGTGCCCGACGAGCCCGCCGACGACCCCGTCCAGGAGCCTCCGTTCCCTATGCGGCGGGGCTGCGGCGGGCGCGCGCGGGAGCATCCGAGGAGATGATCGCCGTAGCGTTGCCGAGCGAGCGAGCCGGCGTCTTGCTCTGCTTTCGCTCTTTGCCGGTCTGCTGCTGGGGTGGGGAAGGGCTTGCCGCCATCGCCGCTATCCCTCTCACCCGCTCCCGAAGTTATGGCGGGGGGGCGTAGTGCTGAGTTTGTGGACGAGCAGCTCCCTGCCGTCGCTCCCGGATTCGTCGAGAAGCAGCGCTGCCAGCGTGCGGTCGTGCCGCTCGTTCGTTGCGCTGGCGGGTGGTGTCTCACTTGGGGAGACGCTTCCCAACTCGCAAGGTCCGGGTTAGCGTCTGATCGCGGCCTGCAAGCGGGCGCGCGACGTCGACCGGACCGGGGAGTGGTGTGCCCAGGTGGGGCGGTTCTGCGAGCGGCAGGGGATCGGGCTTCTGCAGCGTCCACTACGGCGCCGTTCTCGCTAGCAAGGCGTTGGGAAGAAGGAGCGCCGGCGAAACCCCGGGTCTCTCGCCAGATCTTCAACTCGCCCTCCTCCGCGCTAAGCCGGTAGACGCGGAACACCCCGCGCCAGTCGAAGTAGTGCATCGTCAGGCTTTCCGCGCCCTGCTCGGTGTCTCCGATCGCCGAGATCGAGTCGGAGAGGTCGGGGTGATCGTTGCGCGCGCGGTGGAGGAGGAACTTCTCGCCCCTCAGCCACTCCGCCGTGATCCGGCCGAGCACCACCGTGTCGGGGAGCATCGGTGGGTAGCTTTGGTCTTCCACTCTCCCACCCAGGCCTTTGAGATGGCCGAGCTGCGACGCCATTCACTCGGCCGGCGGCGCGTAGCGGTGGTGGAGCGCCAGCGCGTTGCCGTCGGGATCCTCGAAGAAGGTCTGGAGGCAGACGCCGGAGTCGATCGGCTCGCCCTTCACCTCTACGCCCCCGCGACTCGAGTTCGGCCTTCGCGTCCTCGAAATCGTCCACGTGAAACTCGATCGGGCTGCTGTTGGTGCTGTGCTCCACCCCGAGGGCGTCCGACTGCATCACCGCGATCGTCAGGTTGCCCGTCTCGAACTCCTGGGCCGGCCTGCTGCCCCACCTCTTCGACTCCTCGAGGCCGAGCACGTTCGCGTAGAAGTCGCGGGCCTTGTCGAAGTCCTTGGTCGAGACGGTGATGAAGTCGACGCCGGCGATGAGGCCGGCCTTGGGCGGCTCCTTGGGCCGGGCAGCCTTGAACCCTACGCCGCCGCGGCCAGGAACTGTTTGAGCGCCCGCGCCAGGCCGCGGGTTGCCGCCGTGCACGGTGTGGCCCGCGTTCGGGATGGTCACGCTGTGGCCGTTTGGAGGGCGTCGGCGGAGCGCTCGGCGTCGGCGTTGCTCAGCATGTCGCTCTCCGCGGGCTACCAGCGCCGGGCAGGTGATGCTCGGCAGCCGCTCGGACAGCGACGGCAGGCTGGCGCGGATCTTCGCGAAGGTCTGCTGAAAGAGATGGCGGCGCGTGGCGACCGCGGCGCTCGCGAAGCGCGACGTCGCATACGCCTGGGGCGGCGTGCTGCTGTAATCGCGGTCAAGAGGGCATCTCACCCGCTTACGGGTTGCCAAGCCCCGCAATTCGGTCGCCACTGCGAAATTGCGCTTGGCAGGCGAACCCGTTGCGTCGCGGGCGTAGAAACCCCCTTGAGCCGCCAACCACGACCGGCAGGAGTACTGATGACCAGTGTCAGCTGGAAGACCCCAACGAAGACGCGTGTTGCTGCGGTGGTCGCCGCGACTGCTGCGGTCTGCATGGTCGCGGTTGGGACGGCCGGGGCGCAGGAGCGGCGGCTCCCCCGTACGGGGGTCGACCGCTATACGCCCATCGTGCAGAAGGTTCATTCGACGCCCCGCTGGTTCCGCGACACCGATGGGCGGATCCACCTCGTCTACGAGCTGATGCTGACGAACGGCTTGCGGGTGCCGGTCGAGGTGAGCTCGGTCGCAGTGCGCCGCGCGGGCCGCCGCGGTGGGAGGATCGAGCGGCTGAGCGGTTTGCGGCTCGAGGCCGCAATGTCGCTGCTGGCCTCCGCCGACGAGCCGACGACGACGGTTCCGGGCTCGGCCGTCGGCGTCGTCTGGTTCGACGTGGTGCTGCGCCGTGGCGCGCGCTTGCCGCGTGCCATCAGACACACCATTACGGTGTCCGTGCCGCCGGAGCTGCCTCTGCCCACCCGGATTACATCCCGAGGCGGCTTTGCGCGGGTCGAGCAGCGCCCGCCAACCGTCGTTGGCCCGCCGCTTCGCGGTCCGGGCTGGATCGCGCTCGGCAGCTGCTGCGACGGGCCGCACCGCCGCGCGCTATCGCCGGTCAACGGCCGGCTCATGCTCGGTCAGCGCTTCGCGATCGACTGGAACGGGTTCGACGGCCAGCGCCGGCTGGTTGTCGGCGACCCCGACGTCAACACGAATTGGGTGTTCTTCGGCAAGCCGGTGCTTGCCGTAGCCGACGCCCGGGTGGTCGCCGCGGTCGACCGCTACCCCGATCAGATCCCGAACAACCCGGGGCCGGTGACGCTCGAGTCCGCCGAGGGTAACCACGTCATCCTTCGGCTCGGCCGCGGACGCTACGTCGCCTACAACCATCTCAGGCGGGGCAGCATCCGCGTGCGCCGTGGGCGGCGCGTCCGCCGCGGCCAGGTCATCGCCGAGCTGGGCAACTCGGGCAGCTCCACCGGCCCGCACCTGCATCTGCAGCTCATGACCCGGCCGTCGTCGCTGTTTGCCGACGGCCTCCCGCTGGCGTTCGACCGGTTCGAGCTGAGGGGTCGGACCCCACCGCTGACCGATGCGCTCGAAGAGACCATCAACGCTGGACAGCCGATCCCCGTCGACACCGCCGGCGCCGGCCCTCGGCGGCGCGAGCTGCCGCTGGGGCGGGACGTCGTCAGGTTCCCCGGGAGCTTCTGAGGCGCAATGGCGACCCGCCGCAGGAAGTAGCTGAACGTGGTAGAGCAGTCGACTATCCACCGCTCTGGTCCTCGCAACCGCCGGTCTCGCGGCCGCGCCGGCGACACCGGTCGCTCAGATCCGGGGCGAGAAAGGCGCTCAGCATCCCTGACCGCGCGTCCAACGGATCCGAGCACCAACCGCACGTGTCTCGTAGGGATAAGCGCTCCATGCGTCGCAGATCGAACGCTCAGCGGGGCCTCGGGCTGATCTTCGGCGATGGGCGCGACCGCCGGGTGCTCGTCGGCGCCGCGCCGCGTCGCTACTGCTCCCCGCGGTCGCGGCCCGGGCCGCCGCGTAGGCGGTCGCGGCCTGGTCCGCCGTCGAGCTCGTCGGCCCCGGGGCCGCCGAGGACGCGGTCGCGGCCGGTTCCGCCGTCGAGCCGGTCGCCGCCGCGGCCGCCGCAGACCCAGTCCGCGCCGCCGGCGCCGTCCACCCGGTCGTCGCCGGCGCCGGCGTGGATGACGTCTCGGCCCGGCGTCCCGACCAGCCGGTCGGCTCCCTCGGTCGCGGTGATCGTCGCCCGCCGGCCGCCGCAACGGGGCACGCGGGCGTCGCGAAACTCAACCACCGTCCACAGGAGTGGATACGCCTTTTCCCGCGGCCCGGACGGTCCCTCCAGCCGGATGCCGGTGGGCGAATCGGGCTCGCCCCGCGGCCCGCCCACCCACATAAGGCTGGGCGCCCGCGCGCACGACGACCGCTCACCCCTCCCCGCAGCCACGCCCCGCCCGCCGGCGAACCAGAAACAAACCTCAACCCGGAGGACCGCGCTTGACGAGCCGGCCCCTCGACAGATAAGGAGCGAGATCTCGGTCGTCAAGGCGGTCGCGCCGGTATTGGCTGCCGCCGCGCCCGCTCGCCGGGGACGCGGGAGCGGCGGGTGTCCGTTTGACGCTCCCTCGCCGGGAGCTCAGCGGCGGCGCTTACGGGACGCCGGCCGACGACCAGGCTAGGACAGGTCGATGTGGCCGCGGGTTGCCCGGTGATGTCTTTGGGCTTGTGAGGCAGGCTCGTTTCGGTGTCGCTGACCGCGCTCGCCTCGTAAGGCGCACGTGAACGGGTATTGGGCGGTGCCCCTATTCCTCCGGACGTCGGCTCTTGCGGGGGACGCCGCGTATCAGCGTTAGGAGGGCCCACGCGGCGGCGTCCTCGAGGTCCTCGCGGTCGAGCAGGTGCTAGCCGTCGAGCTGCGCCTTCGTCTCGGCGAGCCAGCCATCCGCGACACATTCGACCACGTCGCACCCTGCCAATGACCTCGAGACGCAGAACCGCTGCCTACAGACCTACACGGTGCTCGCGCTCGAGGAGATCCGACGCGTGCGCGCGACCCTCTTCGTAGCCGTCCCCGCGATGTCGCTCGCTATGACGGGTCATCCCTCCTGGGCGGCGGCGGAGATCAGAAGCCTCCGCTGCGTCGCCACGGGCTCCACGCTCGTTCCGGACGCCGCCATCCGGCCGTGGCTCGACCGGGGCGTGCCGGTCCTGCAGGTCTACGGTCTCACCGAGACTTGTCCGATCGCGACCGTCGTGCCACTCCACGCGTCGCGTGCGAAGGCATCGACCGCCGGAAAGGCCGTGATCCACTGCCGCGTTAGTGTCGTTGACGCGTCGAGCCGCGAGCTGCCGCCGCTCGAAGTGGGAGAAGTTGTCATTCGGGGCTCCAATGTGATGCAGGGCTACTGGGGAAACCCCGAGGCGACGCGTGAGGCGTTCCGCGACGGCTGGTTTCGGAGCGGCGATGCCGGATTCGTCGACGAGGACGGCTATCTGCACATCGTCGAGCGGATGAAGGACGTCATGGTCGTCGGGAGCTCGAACGTCTACCCCGCTGACCTGGAGCAGATCCTCGCGGAATCCCCCGATATCGCTGATGCCGCCGTCGTCGCCCGGCCGGACGCCGAGCTGGGGGAGGTGCCCGTGGCCTGTGTTGTCGTCGCGCCGGGCCGGTCGCTCGCGCCGGAGCAGGTGATCGCGCTCTTCGAGGCCCGTCTCGCCGCCTACAAGCACCCACGCGACGTCGTGTTCCTAGACCGCCTGCCGCGAACCTCGCTCGGCAAGGTACAAAAGCAGGCGCTGCGCGCGCTTGTGCGCGACTCGGGGATCGCAGCGACCGCGAGCTAGCCGCCAGCTGGAAACGCGCGAGAACGGTTTCGGAAGGTCGTGAGGCGGTTCCAACAGATTACGGCGCAGACGAGAGGCGAGCGAGCGGTCCTCGATGCCGTCGTCCCTCGAGCTTGCCCGCCCGCACCTGGACGCGTCGCTCGCGCAACTCGTGGTGCCGGAGGACGTCGGACGGCATAACGCGATGGAGCAAGGTCGGGGGGCGTGCCCTGCTCGAGGGGCGTCTGCCGCTCCAGGGCCACGTCCTGGCCGTGAGCTGCCGGAAGGCGAGTGAACGTCTACACCGGCGCGGCGCGCGTGGCGGGCGCGGTGGGAGTCGCCTCGGGCGGACCGTTTCGGGCCGCTTACACCTCGTCGAGAGGGCCGAACTGGCCCTCGGTGGGCTCCGCTCAGCAGAACCACGGCTCGGTGAGCCGTGGCCTCCCCTCGGTGGAGCTGGCGAGGATCGGCTCGGCGCGGCCGGTGGGTGACGGCGACCGCCCGGCCGCCTCGAGCGCCGCCGCCCGCACCTTTGCGAACGTCTCGAGGATCGACTCCGAGCCCGCCGCGCTCTGCTCGACGAGTGCCGCGACGCGGGCCTGGAGGCGGTCGCTGTCGGGATCGATCGGGGTCCACCTGTAGCTGAGCCGCTCGCCGTCGTAGCCGCGGAGGTGCGGGCGCATGTCGGGGTGCTCGAGCAGCAGCGATCCCTCGGGGAGCAGCAGGCGGATCGTGTACTGGACTGGGTCGACGTTGCCGACGAGGTCGTGCTCGGCCACGAAGTCGAGCATCTCGACCACGTCGTCGGGTGTCGTCCAGGGCGTGAACGGCATCCACGACGGGCGGATTTCGATCCCGTGCTCGCGCAGCAGCGCGATCGCCCGGGCGGCTTCCTCGGTCCTGTGGCCCTTGTCGAGCCGCTCGAGGATCTCGTCGTTGACCGACTCGAGCGCGGAGACCACGAACAGGCAGCCGGCCTCGGCGAGCGCGGGCCACAGGTCGGCGTCGCGCAGGATGTGCTCGATCTTCGTCGTGCAGTCGAAGGTGAGCTCGGGGAAGCGAGCGTGCATCGCCTGCACGACGCGCAGGGAGTGGCGGCGGCCGTTGAGGAAGTCGGGATCGCCAAAGGTGATGTGGCGCGCGCCCAGCTCGACGAGGCGCTCGATGTCCCGGACGACGGTGTCCGCGCCGACGATGCGGATGCGGCCGTCGTAGACGGGCGGGACCGGGCAGTGGCGGCACCGGTGCACGCAGCCGTGGCTCGCCTCGACGTAACCCACGAGCCGCTCGTCACCGCCGAGCGAGAGGTGTGCGTAGCGTTCGAGCGGTGGCAGCAGGTCGCGTGCGGGGAGCTCGAACTCGCCCCGGCCGAGCTGGACGAGCGAGTCGTCCGCTCCTGCGTCGGGCGGACCGCCCGCCGCCAGCTCGGTCACCCACGCGGTCAGCGCGGGCTCGTACTCGCCTGCGATCACGCGGTCGGCCAGCGCGCCGACCGTGAGGTCGCGGCTCACCGGCGCGTAGAGGCCGTAGAAGCAGACCGGCAGCTCCGGGCGGGCGCGCCGGACGCCGGCCGCCGCCCGCATGGCAAGGCGCATCGCGGTGTGCATCGGCACCGAGAAACCGATGGCCTGCGCCCACTCGAGCGCGCCGGCGTCCCAGCGCTCGACCGACAGGTCTAGGCAACGCACGTCGTGCCCCGCCTTGCGCAGCGCAGCGGCGGGCGAGGCGACGTGCAGCGGCTGGTGGCCGAGCTCGTAGGTCGAGACGAGCAGGACGCGCATCGCTTGGGAGCCTAGCCCCGCCCCACCACGGGCTCCGACCGTGCATCGGCTGCGGGCTCCGCGATGTCGATCTCGAGCCGCTCGTGCGCCTCCCGCAGGGCGTGCTCGACCTGCGCGGGCGTCTCGCCGCGGGCAAACAGGAAGCCGAGGTAGCGATCACCCTCTGGCAGCGGACGGACCGGACGGCCTCGGCCGATCGAGATCTCGAGGCCGGCGATGCCCGGAACGGCCCGCGCCTCGTCCTGTCCTCGCACCTCTCGCAGTCCGCCCGCCCGGGGAATCGGCAGCATCATCACACCCGACGCCGCCGCCTCGCGGCGGAGCTCGCCAAGCGGCAGCCCGAGCGCGTGGCGCACGATCAACTCCTCGAGGCTCACACCGAGGCCGAAGCGAAGCGAGCGCGAGCACAGCCCGCCGATCGAGCGCGCGGCCAGCTCGAGCATCCACACGCGCGTGCCGTCGGTGCGCAGCTCAGCATGGACAGGACCCTCGCGCAGCCCGAGCGCCGCGCAGGCATCCGCGGCCGTGCGCGTCGCGGCCGCGACGACCTCGCCGGGCAGCCGCGACGGCGTGGTGAAGATCGTCTCCTCGAAGAAGGGGCCCTCGAGCGGGTCCGGCTTGTCGAACACCGCGAGCGTCTCGAGTGAGCCGGCCCGCAGGAGACCCTCGACGGACATCTCGGCGCCCGGCACGTAGCGCTCGATCAGAAGCGGTTCCTCAGGATCATCCCCGGCCTCGGCGAGGATCGCACGAACCCGCGCGACCGCCGCCGCCGCCGCCCGCGGACCATCCGCTCGGATTACGCCTCGGCTGGCGGAGAGCGAGAGCGGCTTTACGACGCAGGGAAGTCCCACGTCGGCGGCGA